>DATBMD010000049.1:0-18373 GCA_036555085.1 Gaiellaceae bacterium | reverse complement strand
GCGCTCACCCCGCCAACGGGCCCGGACGACATGACGTTCTGCCGCCATGCTCCGCTATCGGCAGGGATGTCGCCGATCCGTAGTGTGACTTCTGACCTGCCGCTCAGCGAGCGATCGCATCGCGCCGAATGTGTGCCTGCGCGCGCTCGAGCGTTGCGCCCGCCAGCCCGCGCGTGCGGTCGCGGATCTAGGAGTTCGCCGCCGGGCTCCACGAGCAGGGCGTTCCGAGCGAATCGATCGAGCTGCTCGCGTACCTCTTCCAGGAAGTCCTCGACGGGCGTAACGCCCGCTCGGCGGATGGCGTGCAGCGAGCACTCGCCCGGGAGCCGAGAGACTTCGCCGACTACGCGCGCGCCGCGGCCGCGACCGGGGTATGGGATCCGGCTCGATCTCAGCGCGCAGCCTGAGCGGCCGCCGTCCGCGGTGCGCTGGAAGGACCGATGATCTTCGCCGACGCGCGTCGTCTATGCCTCAGGTGGGCTGATCATTCCCCCGGAGGGGCTCAGAGAGGAGTGCGCACATGAACACGCCGCCGATCGTCTCGCCCGAGGAGTGGGCGGCCGCT
Organism: Gaiellaceae bacterium; assembly: GCA_036555085.1. Lineage (GTDB taxonomy): Bacteria > Actinomycetota > Thermoleophilia > Gaiellales > Gaiellaceae > Gaiella. Next base: position 17,808 of record DATBMD010000049.1, on the reverse strand, counting down.
CGCGAGCAGCTGCTCGTGAAGGAGAAGGAGCACACCCGCGCCCGCGATGCGCTCGCGGCCGAGCGACGGCGAATGCCGTGGCTGGCGGTCGAGCAGGACTACCGCTTCGAGGGCCCGAGCGGCCCGGCGAGCCTGGCCGACCTGTTCGAGGGCCGGCGCCAGCTGATCGTCTACCGCTTCTTCTACGCGCCGGACGTCACCACCATCGCAGCGGGAACCGCGTACCCGGAGCGCGCGTGCGTGGGTTGCTCGTTCCTCGCAGACCAGGTGGCGCACCCCGCGCACCTGAACGCCCGCGACACGACGCTCGCATTCGTGTCGCGCGCGCCCCAGGCCGAGATCCAGGGCCTGAAGGAACGGATGGGGTGGCAGGCCATCCCGTGGTACACGCTCACCGACGATTTCGACGCCGACTTCGGGGTCGACGAGTGGCACGGCACGAACGCCTTCCTCCGCGACGGCGACCGCATCTACCGCACCTACTTCATCGACAGCCGCGGCGACGAGGCGATGGGAAGCACCTGGAGCTACCTCGATATCACCGCGCTCGGGCGCCAGGAGGAATGGGAGGACTCCCCCGAGGGCTACCCGCAGACGCCGCCCTACCGGTGGTGGAACTACCACGACGCCTACTGAGGCCTCGCGTCCGCTCGAAGCACACCTGGCAAGGCGCTCGGACTGGACGCCCCGCGGTCATGCCCTAGCGACGACATAGCGCCACTCGGTCTCGATCCGGTAGCCGCCGTGCGTGTTGCGGAAGGGCGCGCAGGCCTCGAGTAGGGCCGCGCGCACTGCGGCCTCGCCGGAGGTCCTGATCGCCAGCGTGGCAGGCCCAGGGGCGAGATTCGCGCGCAGCAGCGACGTCTCGTCCGCGTACTCGAACGGCGTGTCGAGGTAGCCGTCGTCGATCGGCGCCAGGCCGGCTCGCGCCACGAGCGCCTCGAGGGCGCCCGCCTCGGAGAGCGCGAACGGTCCCGGCGCGTCCGGCGGCGCGGGCGGCAGCAACGGCCGGAGCGCGCGCAGGATCGCCGCCAGCTCGGTCCGCTCCTGCCTGCCCCAGACGAGGACGAAGACCAGGCCGCCCGGCCTCGCGACCCGCTTCGCCTCGGCGAGCGCGGCGACCGGGTCGGCGGCGTACTGGAACGAGTTGAAGCCCGTGACGACGTCGACCGTGTCGTCGGCGAAGGGCAGGAACTGGAGATCGCCGACCCGGAAGTCGCCGTCCGGCACCCGCTCCCTTGCGATCTCGACGAGCGTGGCGGCCGCGTCGATCCCGGTCACGCGCGCGCCGGCGTCGGCTGCGAGCCGGCAGAAGACGCCGGAGCCGCAGCCGACGTCGAGGACGGCCGTGCCTTGCCCGACGTCGAGGCTGCGGAGCGCGTGCTCGTAGAGCGGTGAGCTCTGCGGCTCCTGCAACTCCGCCCAATCGGGCGCCCGCGCTCCCCACAGGTCCCCCTGGATGTGAGCAGTCGCGGTCGTCGTCTCGGTCGTCGTCATCTCCTGCCTCCTTGTCGTGGTGTGCGGAGGATCGCGGGCGCCGGCGGCGGCGACTTCGGCAGTTCGGGCCAACCTGCTGATGGCCCGGATGGGCCAGCTACCCGGTCAGCCCGTGCTTGGCGGCGTAGGCGGCCGCCGCCGCCCGCGAGGAGACGCCCAGCTTGACGAGGATGTTGGCGACGTGCCGGTGGACGGTGTGCTCGCTCAGGGTGAGGCGGGCGGCGATCTGCTTGTTGCTGAGGCCCTCGGCGACGAGGCCGAGGATCTCCGACTCGCGGGCGCTCAGGACCCCGCGCTCGGGCGGGAAAGCGGTCGCGAGAGCGGCCGCTCGCCGTGCCTCGGCCGCCGCCCCGAGCTTCGCGAAGCGCTCACGGGCGGCCTCGAGCTCCCCTCGCGCGGCCTCCTCGCGTCCGAGCTCGCGCAGGGCCCCGGCGAGGGCGACCCGTGCGCGGGCGGCCTCGAACGGGAGCCCGGCGCTCCCGAGCAGCTGCACCGCGTCCTCGAACGCCTCGCGCGCCTCCTCGGCGCTGCCGGCGGCCGCCAGCGCCCAGCCCTCGGCGTGGCGCGCTGCGCCGCGCAGCGCGTCCGTCGCCGCTGCGTGCGCGATCGCCTGGAGCTCGGCGGCCGCCTGCCCGGCCCCGTCGGCGCGGCCGGCGGCAGCCTGCGCCTCTGCCAGGAGCTCGAGGCCCGGCGCCCGCTCGGTCTTGGCCGACCCGAGCGAGCGCAGGTAGCGGGCCGCGCCCTCGGCGGCAGCTGCCGCATCGCCCCGCTCGAGCGCGATCGCGGCCTGCGAGAGCACGGCAAGCGGGTGGTGCTCGACCTGGGCGATCAGCGCCGACGCCTCGTCGGTGCGCCCCTGCCGCCGTCGCAGCTCGGCGAGCCGGGCGAGCGCGTCCGCTGCCTCGCCGGACCGCGGCGCGAGCGCAGCTCCGGCCTCGGCCAGCACGCCCTCCGCCTCGGGCCACTCGCCGCGCAGCATCAGCACGGTGCCGTAGTGAGCGCGGCACACGGACCGCAGCGCCCGGATGTTCCAGCCCTCCGCCATGCGCGCGACGCGCTCGCACCACTGGCCCGCCCGCTCGAAGTCCCGGACCCGCTCGCAGGCGAAGATCAGGTAGCAGCAGGAGAAGCCGATCGCGATCGGATCGCGCATCTCGCCGGCGGTGGCCGCGGTCGTCGCCTCGTCCAGACGTGCCATCCCCGCCGCGATGTCTCCCTCGCTGACGCGCGCCAGGCCGTCGAGCGCGATCGCCGTCATCTCCAGGTCGACGTCGCCGAGCTCCCGACCGAGCGCCTCCGCCTCCGCGCACCGCTCGCGCGCCAACGCGGCGTCACCCGGCAGCGCGAACGACGACTCCCGCAGGGCCAGCCACCCTCGCTCCCGAGTGGGGCCGCAGCCGTCGAGCAGCCGGCGCGCCCGCGCCAGCCAGCCCTCGCCGACCGCCCGCTCGCCGCGGACCGCACGGTAGTCCCAGGCGAGCGCGATCGCGACCCGCGCCGCGTCGACCACGCGGCCGTCTCTGCGATACGCGGCGTAGGCCCGCTCGCGCGTCTCGAGCGCGAGCTCCGCCTCGTCCAGGAAGAAGGCGGCGGTCCCGAGCCCTTCGAGCGCCTCCGGCGTCTGCCCGCGTTCGAGCGCTTCCGAGAACAGCGCTCTCGCCGTGTTCCAGTCCGCGCCGGCCAGCGCCTCGTTCGCTCGGCTCAGGAGCTGGTCGGGCGTCGTTCGGTCCGGCATCGCTAAGCAGGCAAGTCCCTAGCGCTTCCGGCTATCTCGGCACGTGCTCGGGGCTCCGTCCACCGCCGCGGGTCAGCGCGTGGAGCAAATCCGCCAGGTGTCGCTTCTGCTCGTCGAGAAAGGCCGGTTTCCGCGGCTTCATCCCGAGCGCGGGGAGCAGCGTGTGCTCGTGCGCGAGCGGATACCAGGAGAGCGCGACCATGTCGAGCACGAGCCGGTGCGGGGAGATTCCCGCCGCCTCGGCCGCCGGAGTGAAGACCTCCACGGCCTCCTCGGCGAGGCGACCGAGGAACGGCGCCACGCGGTTTCCGTCCCCGAGCGACTCGCGCTGGACGAGACAGAGGAGATTCTGGTCGCGGCTGAGCAGGTCGACGAGCGCGTTGACGTACGAGGCGGCCGCGTCGTCGGGCGAGCGCTCCTCGCCCTGGTGGCGGCCGGCTGCGAGCGCCTCCTCTGCGCGCGCCACCACGCGCGCGAGCACCTCGTCGTAGAGCGCCTCCTTGCTCCGGAAGAAGTAGGCGGGCGTGCTCCGCGCTACGCCGGCGGCCTCGCCGATCTGCTGCATGCTCGTGCCGTCGAAGCCCTGCCGGGCGAAGAGGTCCTCCGCGGCCGTGAGGATTGCCCCTTTCGTGCGTTCGCCGTCTCGGACCGCCATGTGCCTCCCCGGACAACTAGCTGAGCGTTCAGCTAGTTTGCTACTCTCTGCCGTCTGTCGTCAAGCACCCCACTCGAAGGAGGATCTCAGAGTGAATCTCGCAGGGCGCGCGGACGACGTCTCGAGGTTCGACGTCGTCGTCGTCGGAGCCGGCCAGGCCGGTCTGTCAATGGGCTACTTCCTCGCGCGGCAGGGACGCCGGTTCGTCATTCTCGAGGCCGCCGACTCGATCGGCTCGGCCTGGCGGACGCGCTGGGACTCGCTGCTGCTCTTCACGCCTCGCCGCTACTCGGCCCTGGCCGGGCTTGCCTTCCCCGGCGAGCCCGACGGCTACCCGGGCCGCGACGAGGTGATCGCGTACCTCGAGCAGTACGCGGCTACCTTCGAGCTCCCGGTCGAGCTCGACAGCCGCGTGCAGTCGCTCACGAAGGAGGACGGCAGGTTCGTCGTCCGCCTCGAGGACCGGCTGCTCGAGGCCGACCAGGTCGTCGTCGCCACTGGGCCGTTCCAGATCCCGAATGTGCCGGCGCTCGGCGGCCGGCTTGCTGCTGGGGTGTTTCAGACACACAGCACCGGCTACCTGCGACCGAGCGACGTACCGGCCGGCAGGGTTGTCGTCGTCGGCGGCGGGAACACCGGCTACCAGATCGCGAAGGAGCTCTCCGCCACCCACGAGGTCACGCTCGCCGTCGGCTCGCGCCAGAAGCCGCTTCCGCAAAGGGTTCTCGGCCGCGATCTGTTCTGGTGGCTGACCAGGACTCGTCTGATCGAGAAGACGATCGACTCGAGGATCGGACGCCGGCTCAGCGAGCGCGACACGCTGATCGGGTCGAGCCCGCGCGAGCTGCGCAAGCGCTACGGCGTCGAGACGAAGCCTCGCGTGGTCGGTGCGAGTGGACGCACGCTCAGCTTCGCCGACGGCACCCGGCGCGAGGTCGACGCCGTCATCTGGGCGACGGGCTACCGCTCCGACTTCTCGTGGATCGACACGCCCGTGCTCGGCCCGGACGGCCGGCCACAGCACCGCAGAGGCGTGACCAACGTGCCCGGGCTCTACTTCCTCGGCCTGACCTGGCAATACACGCGCGGGTCGGCGCTGATCGGCTGGGTCAGGGACGACGCCGAGCACATCGCCGGCCGGATCGCCACCTTCCAGAGGGAAGGCGCGCGCGCGAGCGAGGACACGCGCGCGGTCACCGCCACCGCCACCGGAGGAGCCTGACGTGAAACAGCACAGTCGCGACATCCCCGCCCAGAGCAGCCACTTCCCGAGCGGCACGGCCGGGCTCGACGAAGCCGTCGCCTCCGAGATCGTCGACCTCGCCGACGGCGACAGCGTCCAGCTACGGATCGCGCCGGTCGCCAGCCAGATCGGCGGGACGACCGTGCGCATGCTCGCCTACAACGGCTCCGTCCCCGGCCCGACGCTGCGCGTCCCGGAGGGATCCGAGATCGCGGTCGACGTCGTCAACGAGGGCGACCTCGAGGCGACCGTGCACTGGCACGGGCTCCGGCTCGAGAACCGCTACGACGGAACCCACGAGACGCAGGCGCCGATCCCGATCGGCGGCAGCTTCACCTACCGCATCCAGTTCCCCGACCCGGGCGTGTACTGGTACCACCCACACATCCGCGAGGACTACGGGCAGGAGCTCGGCCTCTACGGGAACATCCTCGTCGTCCCCGCCGACGGCGACTACTGGCCGCCGGCACACCGCGAGCTGCTGCTGACGCTCGACGACGTCCTGCTCGAAGACGGCAAGATCGCGCCCTTCAGCCGCTCGGAGACGACGTACGCGGCGATGGGCCGGTTCGGCAACGCGTTTCTCGTCGGCGGCGAGAGCGATCCCCGGCTGAGCGCACGGGCCGGCGAGGTCGTCCGCCTCTACCTCACCAACACCGCGAACACGCGCGTGTTCAACGTCGCGCTGCCCGGCGCGCGCCTGAAGCTCGTCGGCGGCGACAGCGGCCGCCACGAGCACGAGGAGCTGGTCGACTCCGTGGTCGTCGCGCCGTCGGAGCGAGCCGTCGTCGACGTCCTCTTCGAGCAGGCCGGCGAGCTGACCCTCGAGCACCGCACCCCGGGCCGCACGTATTCGCTCGCGACGATCGACGTCGACGCCGAGCCCGTCGCGCCGTCGCTCGCGGAGCAGTTCGACCGGCTGCGGCACAACCCCGAGTGGACGGCGGAGCGCGAGCGGCTGGCGCCGTGGGTCGAGGCGCCTCCGGACAAGACGGTCGCTCTCGTCGCCGAGATGGACCTGGGCGCGCCCGAAGGGCCCGTCGTCTACGCCTGCCCGATGCACCCGGAGGTCGTGAGCGAGACGCCGGACAAGTGCCCGCACTGCGGCATGAAGCTCGTCGCGGTCGCCGCGGGCGAGTACGTCTGCCCGATGCACCCCGAGGTCGTCAGTGAGACGCCCGACCGCTGCCCCGAGTGCGGCATGAAGCTGCTCCCCGCGCAGCTCGTCGCGCAGGCGTCCGCGCACGGCGGCCACGGCCACCACGCCGGCCACGAGCACGCCCACCACGGCGGCGGCCACGAGCAGCACGCCGCGGCCGGCGGGATCGAGTGGGAGGACGACATGGTCGACGTCAACCGGATCACGACGCCGGCGAACACGCGCTGGAACCTCGTCGACCGCGAGACGGGCGCCGTCAACCACGAGATCGACTGGTCGTTCCGCGTCGGCGACCAGGTCAAGCTCCGCCTCGTCAACGAGATGGACTCCGACCACCCCATGCACCACCCGTTCCACATCCACGGCGCCGGCCGCTTCGTCGTGCTCGCGCGCGACGGCGTCGCGGAGCAGAACCTGGTCTGGAAGGACACCGTGCTCGTCCGCACCGGCGAGACGGTGGACATCCTGCTCGACGTGACGAACCCCGGTCGCTGGATGGCGCACTGCCACATCGCCGAGCACCACGAGAGCGGGATGATGTTCAGCTTCGACGTGGCACCCGCGGGAGCCGGAAGCTGACGTCGATTCACCCCGGGACCGGCCGGGCCGCCCGCAGGTGCGCTCGCGCGGAGGCGAGCAGGCCGAGCATCGTGGCAACCCACGCGCCGAACGCGATCCAGACCATCGCCTGCGAGAAGATCTCGATCGGGTGGAAGTCGGAGGCGAGCGCGAGCCGGTAGGTCGCCACCGCGTACATGCCGAGCGGGAACACGAGGCTCCAGTACATCGGCGCATAGGTGAGCGGGTAGTGGCGGACGAGGTGCCGCCAGACCCCGAAGATCACGAGCAGCGGGATCCACCACGTCGCCCACGCCCACAGGATCAGCGTCGTTCCGTTCACGAACGGGCGCATGGCGTCCAGGAACGGCAGGTTGGGCTCGTTGAGGATCAGCGTCGAGCCCGCGTTCGTGGCGATCGCCGCCGCACCCATCACGACCCAGAACAGGGGGTTCATCTCCGACGCGTCGACCCGCAGGAAGAAGATGCGGTACGCGAACAGCGTGATGAAGATGCCGTAGAGGACGATCCCGATCCCCCAGAGGGCGTACACCGCGACGAAGATCGTGTCCTCGAGCGAGCCGAACTCGTCCGCGAGCGGCGCGCCGAGCAGCACGAGCGACTCGGTGCCGACGATCGCGATCAGCCAGCCGCCGTGGACGACGTCGGCCCCGGTCTGCCCCTCGTCGAAGGTGAGCACGGCGAAGCTGAAGTAGCCGAGCACGACCCAGATCGCGAGCGCGGCGAGCCAGAGCACGAGCGCGAGGTGGTCCTCGCCCCGCAGGTGCAGCTGGAGCCCGAGCACGTCGGCCGCGGCGACGAGCGTGAAGAAGGTGAACACGAGCCGGGGGTCGACGAGATCGCGCCACACGGCGGCGGGCCAGACCACCGCGCGGACGACGAAGCAGGCGAGCACCACGGGAAAGGCCGCGAGCGTGACCCAGAAGAGCGCGTCGGAGAGCACGTCGTAGCCGAGGTAGAAGAACGCATTGGAGACGATCCCGGTCGCCATCACGAGGGCGAAGTAGCCCGGGTACATCCCGCGGAGCGCGTCCCTCAGCAGCTGCAGCGGCACCGTTGCGGCACGATACTCGCGTTCTCAGTCGCCGCTGTCCGGCAGGGTCGGATGGTCGGTGGGATAGACACCGACTGCGAATCCGTACATCGTCTCGCCCGACCGCGGCAGCTGGTCGAACTCCGTCACCAGCGCCGCCATGCGCTCCCAGAACTCCGATGCCTGCGCCTCCGAGATGCGAGCGTGCCGGATGAACCCCCACAGCTTCCCGTCCCGGAACGCCGCAGCCGACTCGCCGGCGGCGACCTCGAAGTCGTTGAAGTCTCGAGGCAGCTCGTCGCCGTCCGGGCCCCGCTCGACCCCGACGTAGAACATCCGTGCCGTGCGGCCGTAGAAGCGCTCCTCGATCGCCCGCACGCGGCGCGTCCTCACCACCTGCACGAGCCCGGCCTCGGAGAGCACCTTGACGTGGTGGGCGACCGTGCTCTTCGGCCGTTCGACCGCGACCGCCAGCTCGGTCACCGTCGCCGCCCGCTCGTGGAGCAGGCCGAGGATCGTGGTGCGGAGCGGATGGCCGATCGCCTTTACCTGGGAGGGCAGCGTGAGGGCGATCCGGTCCGCGAGCTCGTAGTCCGGCGGTGACGGGTTGCGCGACATGCCCACAACAGACTAACATTGCAGAATGTTCCAACTTCATGGATCAATTGTGAGGAGGATGAGATGACCGAGGTTCTGCTGTACCACCACGTCCAGGGGCTGACCGAGGGAGTGGCATCGTTCGCAGACGAGCTGCGGCAGGCGGGCCATACCGTGCACGCGCCCGACCTCTTCGACGGGCGCACGTTCGACACGATCGAGGAGGGCATGACCTTCGCGCGCGAGACGGGGTTCGGCGCGCTGGCCGAGCGCGGGGTAGCCGTCGCCGAGGGTCTCGGCCCCGACGTCGTTTACGCCGGCTTCTCCTTCGGCGTCATGGCCGCCCAGCAGCTCGCGCAGACCCGGCCCGGCGCCCGCGGGGCCCTGCTGATGTACGCGTGCCTGCCGGTCTCGGAGTTCGGAGACGCGTGGCCCGAGGGCGTGCCGGTGCAGGTGCACGGCAAGGAGGGCGACCCGTTCTTCGCCGAGGACCTCGAGGCCGCGCGCGCGCTCGCCGACTCGACCGACGGGGCGGAGCTGTTCCTCTACCCGGGGGAGGAGCACCTCTTCGCCGACTCGTCGCTCCCGGCGTACGACGCCGCCGCCGCGGCGTTGCTCACCGAGCGCGTGCTGGCGTTCCTCGCGGGGCTGCGCTAGTCGGTCGGCTCGTCGAACTCCTCGCGACGGCGTGAGCTCAGTCGGCGGTGCCGGCGGCAACGACCCACTCGCACGCCTGCCCCGTCACCGCGGCGATGTGGTCGAAGTCGGCGTCGTAGTGGAGCACGCTCAGGTTGCGCTCCTCCGCGGCAGCCGCGATCAGAAGATCGGGCACCTTGCGGCCGCGCCGGTGCTTGCGGGCGAGCAGCCGCTGCACCTGACGTGCTCGACGGAGATGGTCGCTGGTCGTCTCGACCAGCTCGAACACCTCGAGCGCCTCCATCAAGCGATCCCACTCGGCCGCGCTGCGAGCCGAGTAGCCGATCTCCAGGTCGCTGACACCGGCACGCGCGAGCTCGCCACGCTCCGCTCTCGGACCGATCACCGCCCGGATCGTCGGCCGACCCAACCGTGTGAGAGCGCTCGTATCGACGAGGTGGGTTAACGCCACGCGTCCCCGCGGTCGGCAAATTTCGCGCGAGCAAGCCGCTCGAGCGACCGCTTCACACGCGAGCGATCGCTGCCGCCGGCTTGACGCAGGGCGCGGTTGACGGTCTCCTTGATCGTCCGGGTGCCGAGCTCGGCGCGCGCTGCACGCAGGGCGCTCTCGTCGATGTCGATCAGGTGCTTCGCCACATTGGCAGTATATACCATTCCTTCTCGGTATATATCCGAATCACGAGGCCTGCGACCGGGCTCGGCTCGAAGACAACAGCGCCTATGTAGTGCGCCCTCTCCAAACCTTGCACCGGAAACCCGGTAGGGGCCGGACCTGTCCGGCCCGCTAGTGCGGCCAATAGGCAGAGTCGTTGGCGATCGAGAAAGACGACGGCAGCCGGTCGGTGGGATCGGCGCCTACGCGCTCTCATGTCCCTCCGGCTGTCGCGGCCGAATGGTGTAGCTGAACGAGATCAGGAAGTCGATCGCGAGCACGAGCGTCCAGACGGCTGCGACATTCAGCAAGGCGAGGGTCCGGTCGACGTCGCCCACGACCAGGACGCCGATGCCGAGGAGCGCCGTGCCCGTGGCCCAGGCGAGCAGATGGCGGAGCCATTCGCGCCGCTGACGGGCGGCGTGCCGGCGACCCGTGCGCGGTGGGCGTCCAGGCGGCGGCCCGCCGGCGAAGCGATGCGCGAAACGAACGTCGGCCCAGCTGACGATCTGCTGCCCCCAGGCGACGGAGACGCCGATGTAGACGGCCGCGAGCGCATGCGGTAGCGCTGCCTCGCCGCCGCGGCGCAGATCGACGGTCGTAGCGGCGAGCAGAGCCAGATCGATCACGGGCGTCGCGACCAGCAGCGCCAGGCCCAGCCGCCGGCGCCGGAGCAGGTATCGCGTCGCGAGGCCGGCGAGGAGGATCAGCCAGAAGGCGAGCTCGGCACCGATGACGAGAGCGATCAGCATTGCTGCATCCCTTCAGAGGAGGGCCGCGGCCCGATCGGTCGCGGCCCTCGTGTCTTGCTCACGGCAGTCGCTCGTCGCGGCTGGTCCGATAGATCGCCGTGACGATCGCGATTCCCGCCACCACGATCGTTGCCGTCAGGGCGGCCCGGAGCCACCAGGCGGCGTCGCCGGGAAGGAGCGCTTCCTTACCCAGGTTCGCGGGAGCGATGACCAGCAGGTAGGTCCACCAGGGAGCCCACCGGCTCACGTGCTGCGGGCGACCTGCGAGCACGTCGGTTCGATAGTCAGAGCTCACTTGCGTCTTGCCTCCTGTCGTCGATCACTCGACGAGCATTGCGCCGAGCGGCGGCGCTCGCATCTGCGAGCCCCGGGCGAAAGTCCCCAGTCGACCCCCCGGTGATCGCGGGCGAGGCTCGGTACCGGGGCTCGGCGGTCAGACCAGGTGAGCCTCGCCCGCCTCGCCCGGCAGGGCGAGATCCAGCTGCCGACGCGAGCTGATGGCGAGCTTGCCGAACACCTTGTGCAGGTGGTACTCGACCGTGCGCGGGCTGATGAACAGGCGGCCGCCGATCTCGGGGTTGGAGAGGCCGTCGCGAGCGAGACGGGCGATCTGGGCCTCCTGGGCGGTGAGCTGACCGGTCGTCTCGACGGTGCGCTTTCGAGCGTGCTCACCGGTGGCCAGCAGCTCGCGGGCGGCGCGCTCGGCGAACGCCTCGATACCCATTGCGGTGAGCAGCTCGTGTGCGGTCCGCAGCTGCACGCGCGCGTCGAGGCGCCTGCGCTCACGCCGCAACCATTCGCCGTAGACGAGGTGCGCGCGTGCGAGCTCAACGCGAACCCGCGTGCGGTCGAGCCGCTCGATCGCCTCGCAGTAGAGGCTCTCGGCGGCTTCGCCCTCGCTCAGTACCGCCCGCGAGCGGGCCTCGAGCCCCAGCGCCCAGTCGGTACCGCTGGCGCGTGCCATCGCCGCGAGCCGCTGGAGGGCGTCCGAAGCTCGGCCGGCCTTCCCGCTCCGGGTGGACGCTTCGATGTACTCGACCAACCCCCAATTGGCGAACAGCAACTCGTCCGGCGCCTCGCTGGCCTGTTCGGCCTCGGCCATGGCGTCCTCATAGCGACCCAGTCCGTTGCAGAGCACCGCGCTCGCCCAATGGATGAGGCTCAGCCCGCCACCTCCGCCACGGCGCAGCGTATCCTTCATGCTGGCCTCGATCAGCGCGGAGACCTCGGGCTCCCGACCCCGCAAGGCGGCAACCGCGAGGCCAGCGTACAACGGAGGCTCGCTCCCGGTCGCCTCGCTTACGGTCTCCAACTCCTCGAGCAGCGAAGCGGCTGCGGCCAGCTCGCCGGCGTACAAGTGGACGCCGCTGCGCGAGCTGAGAGCGAGGGGGAGCACGGAGAGCGCGCCGGCCTCACGGGCCAGCTGGACTACGCGGGTGGAGAGAACGTGCCAACTCTCGTAATCCCACAGATCCGCGGACATACGGCAGGCGAGGCGGAGCGAGCGAAGCCCCTCCACCGCCGAGATCGGCTCGGAACGGAAGGCGATCAGCGCCCGTTTCACGATCGGCGCCCCGGCCGGATAGCCCTCCGTGATCAGCAACGCGAGACCGTCGAGCAGAAGATCGGCAGCGCGCGGCCCATTCGACGGCGGGGGCGCGGCGCGTGCGGCCTCGGCCACCTCCCGGATCCCGCCGCCTTTGGCCAGACGGCCGACGAACAGGGCCGCCGAGAATGCCTCCAGGTACGTCTCGCGAGCGAGCTCGGGGTCGAGCGGCTCCAGCTGCCTGGCGGCCCTCAGCAGCAAGGGCGGTGCGTCGCTGCCATGGCTCAGGGCGAACGCGATCTGGGCGCGCAGCAGGCCCAGCCGAGCGCGCTCGAGCTCGTCGAGCGGACCAGCCTCGGCGATCGCCAGCAGGCCAAGCGCCGCGTCGAGCGCGCCCGCCTCGTGCGCGGCCGTTGCCGCGGCCAACGCCCGCCTGCACCTGCGCGTCCCGTCGGGCGTCAGTGCGGTCGCGTGCTCCAGGAACGCCGCGGCCGCAGCCAGACCCCCGCGCGCCCGCGCGCGGCCGGCCGAGCGCTCGAGCTCCTGCGCGACGTCCTCGTCGGGGCCCGGGCTGGCGTGCGCGCGGTGCCAGGCGAGGCGGTCTGGATCGACCTCCGGGTCGGTGGCCTCGGCCAGCGCGCAGTGCACCGAGCGCCGGTCCTCCGGCGAGGCGCCCTGATACACCGCCGAGCGCACCAGCGGATGCCGGAACCTGACCCGTGTGCCCACCTCGAGCAGGTCAGCCGGCGCGGCCGGCGCTCTCGCCGCTGCGCCGATGCCCAGACGCGCGGACGCGCGCCACAGGAGCGCCGGGTCGCCGACCGGCTCCGCCGCCGCGAGTAGCAGGAGCCGCCGCGTCTCGTCCGGCAGGCCCTCGACTCGCCGCCGAAAGCTCTCCTCGATCCGACCCGAGAGCGGCAGCATCCCCGGCAAGCCGAACCCACCCGCCAGCTCCGCCACCGTCGAACCGCGCGGCAACTCCAGGAGCGCGAGTGGGTTGCCCGCCGTCTCGGCCACGATCTGGTCGCACACCCGTTCGTCCAGCGGCCCCGGAACCACTGACAGGAGCAGTTCGCGGGCGTCGCTCGCGGCAAGGCCCTCGACCTTCAGCTCCGGCAGGCCGGCGAGCTCCTCGCTCTGCTCGCGCGCGGCGAAGACCATGCCGACCGACTCCGCGGCGAGGCGCCGCGCGACGAAGGCGAGCCCCTGCGCCGAGGCTCGATCGAGCCACTGCGCATCGTCCACCAGGCAGACCAGCGGCTTCTCCTCCGCCGCCTGGGAGAGCAGCCCCAGCACAGCCAGCCCGACCAGGAAGCGATCCGCCGGGTTTCCGGCTGTGAGGCCGATCGCCGTGCCAAGCGCCTCCTGCTGCGGAGCCGGCAGACGGTCGAGCCGATCCAGCAGCGGCGCGCAGAGCTGATGCAGCCCCGCAAACGCGAGCTCCAGCTCGGACTGGACACCCGCGGCGCGCGCCATACGGCAGCCCGACGCCCGCTCACGCACGTACTCGAGGAGCGCGGTCTTGCCGATACCCGGCTCCCCGCGTAGCACCAACGCCCGGCTCTCACCGGCGCGAACGGCTTCGAGGAGCCCGTCGAGCGTCCTGCACTCGTTGCGGCGGCCTCGCAACACCAAGGCGGTCTCGGTGGCCATCCCCTGCACCGCATCCATACCCGAGCTGGCCTTCGCTGACACGCGCAGCCGGCGGGCGCCGGGTTGCAGGGCCGGACGAGCGGGGTATGCCCGTGCTGGAACAGGTCGAGAGGAGGCGTTCGATGCCCAGGTTCATCACCATCGCGTACGGAGATCGCGCGGGTTACGAGCGAACCGATGCATCCGTGCGCGAGGCAGCTCACGAACGAGATGCGGAGCTGCAAGCACGGGGTGCGGTCGTGGGAATCGCTGGTGAGCCTCTCCAGGTGCGCAATCACGACGCAGCCGGCGTGGAGACGAATGCCGGAGCGTTCATGCGTTCAGATCTCCCGGTCGCCGGGTTCGCCGTGATCGAGGCGACGACTCTCGAAGAGGCGGCCCACCTCGTATCGGGAACGCCGTGTGCGGTTGCGCACGGGGTGGTCGAAGTCTGGCCGCTCGACGCGACCCAGTGACATTGGCGAGGCGGTTGGCGGACCGCCGGAGCCCTCAGCCGATCTGCTCCGCCAACTCGACCCGTCACGAGTTCATGAGCCCGTCGTGGATCGAGATGGCACGGCACGAGTTCACGAAGGCACTCGCGACGCAGCAGCTCGACGACGACCCGTTCACGCTCTCGGAGGAGTTCACCGATCCGCCCGCGCATCTTCGCCGGAACGGCAGGCTCAGGATCGAGGGGGATCCGTCCCGCATGCCCCCAGCGCTCCAACAGCTCGACATCCACGGGCTGCTCGCGGCGCACACGCTGTAGACGGCCGCTGCCGACTGAGATCGACTTGCAGCACGGAGCGACGCTCGACCGATGAGCTCCGCGCCTCGGCGCGGTCAGCACTGACCGGCGCCACCGGCGTCCCGGCCAGACGGCCTCAGAGAGACGACGATCCTGCACGGCCGGGACGGCTCGAGGCAGTCGTGCGCCTCGCAGCCGACGTCGCCTGCGCGTACGTCGTCGACCGCGGCCGTGACGAGGCCGCGCCAGAGCCCCTGATCGAGGCTCGCGAGGCCCGGATCGGCGACGATGAGCGGGCGCAGCGGACAGGTGGGCGTGAGGATCACGGCGCCGTCGCCGCCGGCGCTCTCGACCCGTGCCTGGAAGCCCAGGCTGCCGACCGCGTCGCAGAGTCGCTCGAGCCCGGCCCGCAGATCGCCGGCGGGCTCGACGCCGCCGGCGTCCGCCAGCGCGCTTCCGAAGCGAACGCCCACCTCGGCCAGCCGGCGCTGCGAGACCTCCCCTGCGAGCAGGCTCACGAGCTCGCCGTAGCGACGCTGTGGGAACTCGATCGCGGTCGTCTCGGGTGCCGGCGAGTAGAGCTTCGCCGGTCGACCGGCGCCGGGGCCGCGGCGGCCGGAAGTACGCTCGAATCGGGCGGTGAGCAAACCGGCCGCGACGAGCCGCTCCAGCCGCCTGCGGGCGACGTTGCGGTGGACGCCCGTTGCCGCGGCGACCTCGTCGATGCCGGCGGCGCGGCGCCGGCCGCGAACGGCGAGCAGCGTGGCCCGCAGCCCGGGATCGCCGATGGCAGCGAGTGCGGCCGGCGGCACTTCCATCCCTCTATAGTACCTTCATCCGATCTATAGAGAGGGAGGGACACCACGATGCCCGAGTACCGCTACCTCGTCGTCGGAGGAGGGATGACCGGCGATGCCGCCTGCAAGGGAATCCGATCCGTCGACCCGGACGGCTCGATCGGGCTCGTCGGCGACGAGGCCGACCCGCCGTACGCGCGTCCGCCCCTGACCAAGGGCCTCTGGCTGGGCAAGGACGAGGGCTCGATCTGGCGCGGGACGGCGGACGAGGGCGTCGAGCTGCACCTCGGCCGCACCGTCGTCGCGCTCGACCTCGACGCTCGCACGGCCACGGACGACCGCGGCGATGTGTACGGGTACCAGCGGCTGCTGCTCGCCACCGGCGGCCGTGCCCGCGAGCTGCCGGGCGCGCCGGAGGGCGTCGTCCACTTCCGCACGCTCGCCGACTACCGCGCCCTCCGCGCAGCGGCGGCCGCGGGCGCGCGGGTGGTCGTCGTCGGAGGAGGGTTCATCGGCTCGGAGCTCGCGGCCGCCCTGTCTGCGAACGGATGTGCCGTGACAATGGTCTTCCCGGAGCAGGCGATCGGCGCGCGGCTGTACCCTGCGGATCTCGCCCAGTCCGTCACGGAGTACTACCGTGGCCGCGGAGTCGAAGTCGCGGCCGGCGCGCGCGTGGCTTCGACCGAGCGGACGGGCGACGGCTTCCGTGTGACCACCGAGGCGGGTGCCGCCCTGGACGCCGACGCTGTGGTCGCCGGCCTCGGCATCGTGGCGCGCGACGAGCTCGCAGCCGCCGCGGGTCTCGCGGTCGACGACGGGATCCCGGTCGACGATCGGGGCCGCGTCGGAGGTCGCGACGACGTCTTCGCCGCAGGCGACGTCGCCCGCTTCCCTTCCCCCGACCTCGGCCGGGCGCTTCGTATCGAGCACGAGGACCATGCGAAGAGCCACGGCCGGCAGGTCGGGCGGAACATGGCGGGAGCGGACGAGCCCTACGACCACCTCCCCTTCTTCTACTCGGATCTGTTCGACCTCGGTTACGAGGCCGTGGGCGAGCTCGACGCGCGCCTCGAGACCGTGGCCGAGTGGGTCGAGCCGTACCGGCAGGGCGTCGTCTGCTATCGCGACGGCGACGGCCGTCCGCGCGGGCTCCTGCTGTGGGACGTCTGGGGCAAGGTCGACGCGGCG
Organism: Gaiellaceae bacterium; assembly: GCA_036555085.1. Classification (GTDB taxonomy): domain Bacteria; phylum Actinomycetota; class Thermoleophilia; order Gaiellales; family Gaiellaceae; genus Gaiella. The sequence continues at coordinate 1,335 of DATBMD010000049.1, read as the reverse complement.
AGGGCGCTGATCCGCGCGGGCGCACCGGTCGCCGGCGGCGAGCTCCGGGAGCTGCTCGGATGAGCTCAGACCAGCTCGTCGGTGCGGGCGGCCAGCTCCCGGTCACGGTCGGTGATCCCGCCGGCCGAGTGCGTTGTCCACCGGACGGTGACGCGCCGGTAGGAGATCGCGATGTCGGGGTGGTGGTTCTCGGACTCCGCCAGGTCGGCGAGACGGTCGACGAAGGAGATCGCCTCGCGGAACCCGTCGAAGACGAGCTCGCGCTCGAGCGCGCCGTCGCGCTCCGTCCAGGCCTCGCTTCCGCTCACGAAGCTGATTCTTCTCTCTTCGACCGCTCCCGCAAACCAACCCCCACCCGTGAGCTCGTCGCCGAGGCCCTCTACAGGCCGCTCGCCCACCTGGTGGTGCTCGTCCTGCTCCCGTTGCGGGTGCCTCCGCCCGCTGTCGTCCTCGCGGGAGCAGCGGCGGGGCTGGCTGCGGCGGTCGAGGTCGTGCGGGGCGAGCTGCTGGCGGCGGCCGTCCTGATCGTCGTCAAGACGATCCTCGACGGCGCCGACGGGGCGCTCGCGCGGGCGTCGAACCGCGTGACCGCCTTCGGGCGCTACCTCGACTCGGACTGCGACCTCGTCGTGAACGCCGCGCTCTGGGCGGCGCTCGGCTACGCGATGGACAGCCCGCTGCTCGCCGTCGCCGCTTTCGTCACGTCGACCGTCGTCCTGAGCGTCAACTTCAACCTCCGGCGGCTGTACTCGACGACGGAAGCGATGCCGGAGGGCGGCGGCGCCGCGGGGCGCTTCTACGAGCTCGTCTACGCGCCGCAGGACCGTCTGGCAGACCGGCTCGTCCGGCGCAGGCCCCGGTTGTCGACGCTTCGGATCCTCCACAACCTCGGCCTCGCCACGCAATACACGGCGCTCGCCGTCTGCCTCGCCGTCGTCGCCGTCCGCACCTGATGCAGGAAGGAGTTGCCTCCATGCCGGACACCGTGATCGAGCTGCCGTCGACCGTCCCGGATCTCGAGCTTCGGCGCGAGATCCCGGGCGCGGACTGGGAGCGATACCGGAGCTACGCAGCCGAGATCCTCGAAGCCTTCGGTCTGCCTCGCGGAGCGCCGGGGACACGCGAGACGCCGGAGCGCTTCCTGCGTGCCCTGTTCGAAGCAACGTCGGGGTACGACGGCGACCCGAAGCTCGTGACGACGTTCCCGGCCGAGAGCGACCCCGGCAGCGATCGACCGTTCGCCCAGATCGTCGAAGGGCCGATCGCGTTCTCCGCCCTGTGCGAGCACCACGCCTTGCCCTTCACGGGCCACGCGCACGTGGGCTACGTCGCGGG
>DATBMD010000231.1:0-14142 GCA_036555085.1 Gaiellaceae bacterium | reverse complement strand
GTGCAGATGGCAGTCGGGGAGATCCAGTACCGGAACGCGTTGCCGTGGTGGCTGGTCCTGACCCACGTCGTGCTGGGCTCCGCGATCTGGGCGTTGACGGTCGCGATCGTGCACGCCCTCTGGCGCCCGCCGCTACCGCTGCTCTCCCCTGCGGCCGCACCGGCACACGCCGGCCTACCCGCTTCGACGAGCCCGACGTCGATCCCGCGGTAGGTCGCGGCTGCGGACGGGGAGCGCGCGCCGAGTACGCTTCGACCATGGACGCGGTCGAGCTCCGCATGGCCGACCGGCCGACGTTGACCCGGCCGGTGCTGATCGCTGCCTTCCGCGGCTGGAACGACGGTGGGCAGGGAGCGACGCTCGCGGGCAACTACCTGGCCCGGCTCTGGGCAGCCGAGCGGTTCGCCGACATCGATCCCGAGAGCTTCGTCGACTTCCAGTCGACCCGGCCGCAGGTCTCGCTCGACGAGGGCATGACCCGCCGGATCGACTGGCCCGAGAACGCGTTCTACCAGGGCCGGATCGCGGGCCTGGACCGCGACGCGGTGCTGTTGCTGGGCGTCGAGCCCAACTATCGCTGGCGCCGCTTCACCGATCTCGTCGTCGCGCTCGCGCGCGATCTCGGGGTGGAGCTGGTCGTCACGTTCGGCGCCCTGCTCGCCGACGTCCCGCACACGCGGACCGCTCCCGTGACGGGCGCTGCCAGCGACCCGCGGCTGGTCGAGGAGCTCGGCCTGCAGCTGTCGCGCTACGAGGGCCCGACGGGCATCGTGGGCGTCCTCCACGACGCCTGCCGCCAGGCCGGGCTCGCGTCGGTCAGCCTCTGGTCGGCGGTCCCGCACTACGTCTCGCTCGCGCCCAGCCCCCGAGCGGCGAGGGCGCTGTGCACCCGGCTGGGCGAGCTGGTGGGGGTGTCGATCGACGTCGCGGAGCTGGAGGAGGCCGAGCAGGCCTACACCGAGCAGGTGAGCGCAGCGGTCGCCGCGGACGCCGACACGGCCGCGTACGTCGAGGAGCTGGAACGGCGCGCCGACTCGCTCGAGGACCTGATCGAGGAGGGTGACCTGCCGTCCGGCGACACGATCGCGGCCGAGCTGACGCGCTTCCTCCGCGAACGGGAGCAGGGCGACAAGGGCGGCCAGGACCCGCCCCGCGAGCAGTAGCTCCGAAAACTAGGCCGCGTCCTCGGCCAGAGGCTCGGGGCGGTCGGCGCCCGCTTCGACGACGCTCGGGGGTGACGCCGGCTCCGCGGCGGTTTCCGTCGCCGGCGAGGGCGCGGCGCTCGGAGCCTCGCCCGGCGTCGACTCGGCGGCCGCGCCGCTCCGGCGCTTCTTGCGGCGACGACGTGACTTTCGCGCGGGGGCCTTCGGCGCAGGCAGGTTGTCCGCCAGCCCGTTGGCGATCTCGACGATCGAGCCGAGCTCCTCGCGAGCATGATCGAGGAACCCGTTCGCACGCGGCGTGTACCCCTCCGCCGACGCGAGCAGCGCCGCACCGACCTGCAGCGGCAGCGCCTTCGCAACCTGGACGAGCCGCGCGACGTTCTCCTCGTGCCGATGACCTCGCGAGTTGGCGACCGCGCCGAGCAACCGCTTCGCCTCGGGGAACTCCTGGCTCGCCCGCCGGTCCTGCGTCTTGCGCGTGGCGCGCGCCAGACGCCAGGTCCACCGCGCGAGAATCTGGTCGGGAGCGTTGGCCTTGCCCTCGCCAATCGCCCGCAGCAGCACGCGCACGCCCGCCGCCCGGTCCTTGTCCCACGGCGGCGCCTGGGTCACGAGCGTCACGAGGTCGTCGAAGTCGGCGCGGTCGACCGGAGTCGCGACCCGGTCGGCGAGCGCGGTCATGCGCAGCCTCCGGTTCGGGTTCTCGGCCGCGCAGGTCGAGAGGAACGTCTCGAGCGCCGTCTTGCTCGCACGTCCCTCGGCGAACTTGCGGGCGAACTCGGCACGCTGGTCGAACCGGATCTGCCGGCCCGCGATCGTCGCCCAGAAGCGCTGCTCGTCGTCGTCGAGGTACTTCGGGTCGATCCGCTGCCACTCGCGCTGGATGACCGCGAGCCGTCGCGCGACGTCGGGCGTGACGGGGACGAGCCAGGGCGCCGGCGAGAGCCGCCGCCGGGCGCGACGCTGCGCGCGCCGGCGCGGCGCAGGCGTCACGCGCGCACCCTCGCGGTAGAAGTCGGAGTCGAGCAGCGAATGGAGCGAGACGACGCGCTCGCTGTGCGTCGCCGACTTGGGCGTGAAGTCCACCACGATCCCGGCTTCCTTGCGCGGATGGATGCGCATGATCCGCCCGATGCGCTGCTGGTACACCCGCCTGGACGCGGTCGGCGCGAGGTGCATGCAGACGGTCGCGCGCGGCGAGTTCCAGCCTTCGGCGAGGAGCTGGGCGTTGATCAGCACGTTGATCTCGGCGCGCTCGTAGGCGGCGAGCGTCTCGGCGAGCCGCACCGGCGGCGTCCGCCCGGAGACGGCCTCGGCCTTCAGCCCGGCCGCACGGAACTCCTGCGCCAGGTTGTAGGCGTGGTCGACGCCCGCCGCGTAGACGATCCCCGGCGTTGACCCGAACCGGTCGCGGTAGAGGCTCGCCGCGGCCTGGTTGAGCGCCTGGTGGTCGAGTGCCGCGGCGAGCGCGCGCTCCTCGAAGTCGCCGCCCACGATCGGAACCGAGTTGATCGCGGCGGCGGGCGGGACCCGCAGGCAGCGCAGGGGCGCGATCAGGCCGCGGCGGGCTGCGTCCCCGAGCGGCAGGTCGTCCACGGAGGCGGGGAAGACGTCCGAGACCTGCTTCGCGATCAGCTGCTCGGTCGCGGTCATGCCGATATAGAGCGGCTCGGGGAAGGCGCGGATCGCGGCGCTCGTCTTCTCGCCGAGCGCGGTGTGCGCCTCGTCGCAGATGACGAGGTGGTAGGCGCTCCGGCTGAGCGACCCGCCGTGGCGCGCGAACCATGCGTAGGTCTGGATGGTGATCGGGTCGGCCCGGAGCGGCTCGCGCCCGCGCTCGATGGCCTCGGTGATCCGGTCGCCGTAGCCCTCGGTGGTCAGGTCGCGCGTGAACTGGGAGACCAGCAGCCGGCGGTGCGTCAGGATCAGCACGCCCAGATGCCGGGCGGCCTCGACGAATCCGGCCGCCGCGATCGTCTTGCCGGATGCAGTCGGGTGCCGGAAGCGGTAGCGGCGCGACGCACCGGGATCGGGGGCCCGATCGAGCTCGCCGTCGAGCTCGTCGACGATGCCGACGTCCTCGTCGTCCTCCTCCTCGAGCTCGGCGGCATCGGGCTCGAGCTCGGCGACGGCGTGGCCGTTGCCGTTCCCGTTCTCGTCCGCGGCCCGCTGGCTGGCGGCGATCAGCTCGGTGAGCATCCCCGCGAGCGCGTCCACCTGGTGGCGGCGGAGCTCGGTCCCCGCCGCGGTGGTGGGCGGCTGCGCGAGCAGCACCCGCTCGAGTCCGAGCATCAACCCGTAGCGCACCTTCCAACGGGGAGACGGGCTCGTGCGGCCGGACTCGATCTCGGCGAGCGCGTCGTCGAGGGCGGCGCGCCTGGCGGTGCCGGGCGCAAGCGCCTCAGCCGGGTCTTCGTCGGGATGCAGGAACGGCTCGCCGAACCAGCTCTGCGCGCGGACCGCAGCGGCCGCAAGGGCGTCTGCCGCGTCCGACGTGGGTGTCGGGTTGAGTGTCGCTTCGTGCATGTGCGCAGCACGTGGATTCGTGCCGCTACCTCAAGGGTTCAGCGCGCTCGACGGCCGAAATCGGTCGAGCGGCGCTTCACGGAGCATACCGCAATCCGGCCCCGGCCGCCCGGGTGGGCCCGGCCAGAGTGGGCTCAGCTGACGCGCATGACGACGTCGAAGATGCCGGGCTCGAACGACTCGAGGTGCTCCTCGATGCGCGCGAGCCGCTCGGCGAAGCCGGGATCGGCGCGCCAGCGCTCGGCGTCCTCCGCGCTGCGCCAGGGCCCGAAGGAGAGGAACCGGCCGGGGTCGGCGCGGTCGCGAACGAGCGTGCCGTGCGTCTCGAAGCCGCGCTCGAGCGTCCACTGTCCCAGTGCGTCCCAGGCGGCGACGAACGCGTCCTCGCTCCCGGGCTTCACGCGCCAGACCCCGAACGTGTAGACGGTCAACGGAGCTGTCCACCAGCGCGTGGGGGAACCACGGGATCCTCCACGCTAGGAGATCGTCCAGGTGTCGCCGGCGTTGAGGAGCCCCTGCAGGTCGCCGACGCCGTGCCTTTCTTGCGCCGCGGCGATCTGCTCGACGACGCCCTCGTCGTACGTCGGCCGGTCGACGGCGCGGAAGACGCCGAGCGGGACGGCGCCGATCGTCTCCGAAGACAGGCGCGAGAGCGCGAACGCCTGGCTCGGCTCCTCGGCAGACGGGTTGTGCACCATCAGATCGCCGTCGCCGGCGTCGACGAGCTCTGCCGACCCGTCCGCGCGAGCGCGGATGCCCCTGTCACCCCAGCGGATCTCCTCGCCGGCGCGCAGGTAGATGCGGTTCTCCTTCACCTCGCGAACCTCGTCGAAGGCGCCGTCGTTGTAGATGTTGCAGGTCTGGAGGATCTCCACGAACGCGGCGCCCCGATGCTCCGCCGCGGCGCGGAGCACTGCGGTCAGCTCCTTCTTGTCCGTGTCGATCGCCCGGGCGACGAACGTCGCCTCCGCCCCGATCGCCACCGAGAGCGGGTTGAAGGGGCGGTCGAGCGAGCCCATCGGCGTCGACTTCGTCACCTTGCCGCGCTCGGAGGTCGGCGAGTACTGGCCCTTCGTGAGCCCGTAGATCTGGTTGTTGAAGAGCAGGATCGTCACGTTGACGTTCCGGCGGAGCGCATGGATGAGGTGGTTGCCGCCGATCGAGAGCGCGTCGCCGTCGCCCGTCACGACCCAGACCGACAGGTCGGGCCGTGCGGTCGCGAGACCCGTCGCGATCGCGGGTGCTCTGCCGTGGATCGAATGCATCCCGTAGGTCTGCATGTAGTAGGGGAAGCGCGCCGCGCAGCCGATCCCCGAGACGAAGACGATGTTCTCCCGCGCGAGCCCCAGCTCGGGCATGAACCCCTGCATCGCCGCGAGGATCGCGTAGTCGCCGCACCCCGGGCACCAGCGGACTTCCTGATCGGACTTGAAGTCCTTCGCGGTCAGCTGGATCAGGCCGCCGTCGCCGTTGCCGCCCTTTGCGTGCTCGTGCTCGCTCATGCCTGCCCCGCAGACACAGGACGTCTCATGTGCCCCTCACGACTCCACCAGCGCCGTGATCGCCTCGGCGAGCTCGCTCGACTTGAACGGCCGTCCGCGCACCTTGTTGTAGCCGACCGCGTCGACGAGGAACTGCGAGCGGAGCAGCGTCAGCAGCTGCCCGAGGTTCATCTCCGGGACGAGCACCTTGCCGTAGCTGCGCAGGACCTCGCCGGTGTTCCGCGGCAGCGGGTTCAGATGGTGCAGGTGCGCCCGCGCGACAGACAGGCCGTCCGCGCGAACCTTTCGGACGGCGGCGCCGATCGGCCCGTAGGTCGAGCCCCAGCCCAGCACGAGCGTCGTCGCGTTCCCGTCCGGATCGTCGACCGTGAGGGCGGGGATGTCGGCGGCGATCCCTGCGACCTTCTGGGCCCGGAGCCGCGTCATCAGATCGTGGTTCTCCGGGTCATAGGAGACGTTGCCGGTGCCGTCCGCCTTCTCGAGGCCGCCGATCCGGTGCTCGAGGCCGGGCGTGCCCGGGATCGCCCAGGGCCGGGCGAGCGTCTCGGGATCGCGGCTGTACGGCAGAAACTCGACGCCGTTCGACGTCCGGGCGAACGGCGTCGAGATATCGGGCAGGGTGGACGCGTCCGGGATCAGCCACGGCTCGGAGCCGTTCGCGAGGTAGGCGTCGGAGAGGAGGTACACCGGCGTCCGGTACTTCAGCGCGATCCGCGCGGCTTCGATCGCCGCGTGGAAGCACTGCGACGGGCTCGAGGCAGCGACGACGGGAACCGGGCTCTCGGAGTTCCGTCCGAAGAGCACCATCATCAGGTCGGCCTGCTCGGGCTTCGTCGGCATCCCGGTCGAAGGGCCAGCCCGCTGGATGTCGAGAACCAGCAGCGGCAACTCGAGCGTGACCGCGAGCCCGACCGTCTCCGCCTTCAGGACGACGCCGGGGCCGGCGGAGGTGGTGACGCCGAGCGCGCCGCCGAAGGCCGCGCCGAGCGCTGCCCCGCAGGCGGCGATCTCGTCCTCGGCCTGGAAGGTCGTGACGCCGAACTCCTTGTACCGCGCCAGCTCCTCGAGGATCCCCGACGCGGGGGTGATCGGGTACGCGCCGAGGAACAGCGGCAGGCCGGAGAGCTTTGAGGCCGCGATCAGCCCGAACGAGAGCGCAGTGTTGCCCGTGATCTGACGGTACGTCCCCGGCTCGAGCTTCGCGGGCGCCACCTCGTAGGAGACGGCGAAGTCCTCGGAGGTCTCGCCGTAGTTGTAGCCGGCCCGGAACGCCCGCGAGTTCGCCTCGACGATCTCCGGCCGCCGCGCGAACTTCTGCTCGATGAAGGCCAGGGTGCCCTCGGTCGGACGGTGGTACAGCCACGACATCAGCCCGAGCGCGAAGAAGTTCTTGGAGCGCTCGGCCTCGCGCGGTGTGATCCCCTCGATGCCCTTCAGGGCCTCGACGGTCATCGACGTGAGCGCGACCTCGTGCACGTGGTAGTCGCCGAGGGTGCCGTCGGCCAGGGGGCTCGCCTCGTAGCCCGCCTTCTGGAGGTTCCGATCGTTGAACGCGTCGGTGTTGACGATCAGCGTGCCGCCGAGCGGCAGGTCCTTCAGGTTCGTCTTCAACGCCGCCGGGTTCATCGCCACCAGCACGTTGGGCTGGTCGCCGGGCGTCAGGATGTCGTGGTCCGCGAAGTGCACCTGGAAGCCGGAGACGCCGGGAAGCGACCCGGCCGGTGCCCGAATCTCGGCGGGAAAGTCCGGGAAGGTCGCGAGGTCGTTGCCGAGCAGGGCGGTCTCGCTGGTGAAGCGGTCGCCCGTGAGCTGCATGCCGTCTCCCGAGTCGCCCGCGAAGCGGATGATCACCCGGTCGAGTTGCTGGATCTCCTTCGCCACTGTCGCTCGTCCTACCCTAGCGAGGCCACTTCTGACATGTCAGCACTCTCCGCCGGCTACCGAGACGCCTCATGGGCGACGGCGGACGACCGTGATCCCCCATGCCTCGCCGCGGGCGAAGAGCCGGTCCGGGTCGACGTCGCCGAGCCACCCGAGGAAGTGGCGGTCGGGCTGGTCGGCGGTGCTCCCGTAGACAGCCGCTCGCTCGTCCGGCCGCGCGTCGTCGCGATCGTCTTCCTCGAGCCTCCGCGCCTGCTCCTCGGCCGCCGGGCCTTCGGCGTAGCCTCTGGCCATGGCCTAATGGTACGCCCGCCGACGGCGCTCGGGTCGTACACTCGCGGGCATCGATGGCCACGATCGAGCACAGCGTCGAGATCGCGAGACCCCCGGCCGACGTCTTCGCCGTCCTGACCGACCCCGCGCGCCTGCGGGAGTGGCAGGGCACGGTGCTCGAGGCCCGACCCGAGGACGAGGGCCCGTTGCGCGCCGGCTCGCGCGTGCACGAGGTCCGCTCGTTCCTCGGCCGGCGGATCGCGTCGACGGTCGAGATCGTCGAGGTCGAAGCGCCGTCGAAGTTCGTGCTGCGATCGTCGGCCGGCCCGGTGACGTTCCACATCCAGCAGACCGTGGCGCCGACCGCGGCCGGCTCGCTGGTGCGAATCGTCATGGAAGGCGAGGCCCGCGGCATGCTCGGGATGGCTGCTCGCGTGGCCGTGAAGGCGGCCGACAAGCAGTTGCGCACGGACCTGAAGTCGCTCAAGGCGCTGCTCGAGCACTGACCGGCGAGGCGCCGTTGGGGTCCGCTGCAGCCCCGTTGATCCCGAAGGGCCGCTGGAGGACAACGCCAACCGCCGCCCAGACACAGAACGCGAGCCAGTGGACGCCCAGGACATCCGTCTGCAGGGCGAGCACCAGCACGGCGGCGAACGCCGCCGCGAGCCATCCCGACCGCCGCCAGAGCGCGGCGAGGATGGCCGCGTTCCAGGCGATGAAGAGGATCATGCCCGCCAGCCCGGTGTCGACTCCGATCTCCGCGAAGGTCGACTCGCCCGCCCTGATCTCGGCCCCGGTTCGCTTGGCGACGACCCCGGCGTTGCCGAGCCCGTGGCCCTGGGGGTGCCGGAGCACGGTCTCGAGCCCGTCGCGGAGATTGCGGAGGTGGCTCGCGATCGACGACTCGTTCGCCGAGAGCGGGTCGGAGCCGGCGCCCGGGTTCTCGGCGGCGTTCCGGCGCAGCTCCTCGAGCTCGGCGGGCGTATAGCTCGTGGACGGGCCGATCTCCGCGTACACGGAGACGAACGCGAGCGACACGGCGATCGTCGCGGCCGCCGCCGCAACCGGCCACCAGCGACGCTGAACCAGCGCGAGCACGAGCAACCCGGCCGCGAGCGCGATGAAAGCCGCGCGCGTGTGCGTGAAGAGCAGGCCGGCGTACGCCGCTCCGGCTGCGACCCAGACCCACGCCCTCCGTGGCCGCGTCGCGAGCAGCAGCAGCACCACGACGAGCAGGTAGGCGGTCGCGAGCGGGCTGAGCAGGGTGGAGACCAGCCGACGGATCGGGTTGGTCTCGTCGCCGGTGTTGTAGACCCAGTTCTCGGGCAGGCCGGACAGCCCCTCGTAGTCGAGGCCGAGCTGTTCCCGGTACCAGCCGGGAACGCCGGAGTCGCGCCACCACTGGAGCGGCACGAGGTAGACGTCCACCAGGCCGACGACGGCGACGCCGGCCGCGGTCGCGATGGCGAGCAGCAGCAGCCGGCCCTCGTCGCGTCGCGTCAGCGCAAGCAGCCGGCCGAGCCCGTAGGCCGCCACGGGCACGAGATCGTGCCGCAACGCGAGCAGGACCCCGCGGTTCGTCGCCTCGCCGCCGAGCCAGTCCTGCGGCAGAACGGCATAGAGGACGACGATCGCGGCATACGCGAGGGCCAATCGGTCGGCGACGCGGGCGAGGGGGACGCGGCGGCTCCGCCAGAGCACCGCAACGAGCGCGAGAGCGAGGAGGGCCTCCTTCCAGGCGGCCACGACGTCGAGCGCGCCGCCGCGGAGGCCCGCGTCCCAGAGCGCTGCCATTGCGATGTTGTGGAGCGCGAGCCCGACCACGAAGAGCGCGAGCGCGAGCGTCGGCAGGCGGTCGATCACGTGATCGCGACGAGCGTCAGGCCGAGGTTGACGATCCGAACGGGGACGGGAAAGAGCCCGCGGAGATCACCGCTGCCGAGCAGGCGGTTCTCGGCCGCCCAGGGCCGCCGGGCCAGCCGGTAGGCGCGCGCGGCGGCGGCCTGGGGCAGCCAGTGGACGAGCGGAAGCCCGGTGTGGAGCTCGATCGGGAACCAGCGGTTCGGCGTCGTGATGAAGACGCGATCGGCGACCCGAACGGCCTCCTCGACGAACGCGCGCTGGCGGTCCCGGTCGCCGACGTGCTCGATGACGGCGTTCGAGAAGTAGACCTCGAACGCGCCGTCTGCGAACGGCAGCTCGCACGCGTCGGCCCGGACGTAGCGGACGCCAGGGTAGCGCGACCGGAACGAGGCCCCGTCGTGCAGTCCGACGGCCGTGATCCGAGCGGGCCAGGGATACAGCTCCTCGAGGAAGTTGTGGGTCGAGCAGCCGCGCTGCCCGCCGGCGGCGCCGAAGCCGACCTCGTCGACGCCGACGTCGACGATGCTCGTCGCGGCGGTCGGCCGCAGCTCGTCGAAGAGCAGGCGCAGCTTCCGGCGGCGCGACCGGAGCGAAACGGCGTCCACGACCCTCATCGGCCGCGACGCTACCGCGCCGACCGGCTTCACGCCCCGGCGACTCCTGGATCTCCCGCCGAGGCGGGCAGTAGGGTGCCGCGCATGGTCGAGGCGTCCTTCAGGCCTCGCGGGCCGTACCGGCTTCGCCTGATGCGCCCTTCCGGCCGTTTCTCCACGCCGCTTCCGGGAGCGGAGGCGGCGGTCGCCTGGCAGCTGCCGTCGGGAGACGTGCGCATCCGGGCGGCCAGCGAAGGCGGCCTCGAGCGCGCGCGCTTCGTGCTCGCACTCGACGACGACACGCACGAGTTCCACCGCCGCTTCGCTCGGGATCCGCTGCTCGGCCCGTCCGTCCGCGCGCTCGTCGGCTTCCGGCCGCTGCGGCTGCCGACCGTGGCCCACGCCGTGCTGCGGGCGGTGTGCGGCCAGCTGATCGAGTCGGGCCGCGCGCGGGCGATCGAGCGCGCGATCCTCCGGCGCGCGCGCACCGAGGCGCCGTCCCAGGACGACCTCGGGCGATTCGCTCCCGCCGAGCTGTGCGCGCTCGGCCTCTCGTCGCTACGCGCCGCGGCTCTCGTCCGGGCCTGTCGGGCGATCGACCTCGAGCAGCTGCGAGCGCACCCGACGCGAGACGTGGTCGAGCGACTGAGCCGCGAGCGTGGGCTCGGCCCGTGGTCATGCGGGGTGATCGCGATCGAAGGGCTCGGCCGCTACGACCAGCCGCTCGTCGGCGACCTGGGGCTCGTGAAGCTGGCGTCGTCGCTGTGGGGCAGGTGGATCGAGCCCGGGGAGACCGAGGAGCTGCTGGCCCCGTACGGCGAATGGGCGGGCCTGGCGAGCGTCGTCCTGCTCGCCGGCTGGGCGCGGGGGCTCGTCGCCGGCGCGGACCCCGATCGGGCGCGGATCGTCCGTGCCCGCGCGCGGCGCGCCGCCTAGACTCCGCGCGTGGCCATCGACCCCAGACGCATCGCCCTGCTCGGAGCGGGGAAGATCGGCGAGGCGCTCGTCTCGGGCCTGCTCTCGTCGGGCTGGCGCAAGCCCCGCGACATCGTGGCGACCGCCCGCCGCGCCGAGCGGCTGGACGAGCTGCGCGAGCGCTACTCGATCCGGACGACCCTCTCGAACGCCGAAGCGGTATCGGGCGCAGCGCTAGTCGTGATCGCCGTCAAGCCCCAGGACATCGACGTGCTGCTCGGGGACATCGGCGGGCTCGTCCTCCCCGAGCAGACGGTGCTCTCGATCGCAGCCGCCATACCGACCGCGGCGATCGAGCGGCACTTGCCGGACGGCGTGCCCGTCGTCAGAGCCATGCCCAACACGCCGGCCACGGTGCACGAGGGAGTCGCGGGCGTCTGCCCGGGGGCTCACGCGGACGACGCTCACCTGACGCTGGCGGAGGAGGCGCTCGCGCACCTCGGCGCCGTCGTGCGCGTGCCCGAGCGCTACATGGACGCCGTCACCGCCGTCTCCGGCTCGGGCCCGGCGTACTTCGCGCTGCTCGCAGAGGCGATGATCGAGGCGGGCATCCTGCTGGGGCTCTCGCGAGAGATCTCGACGCAGCTCGTGGTGCAGACGATGCTCGGAACGGCGCGTCAGCTGCGCGATCTGAAGATGCATCCGGTCGAGCTCCGCGAGATGGTCACCTCGCCCGGCGGCACCACGATCGCCGCCATCCGCGAGCTCGAGTCTGCCGGAGTCCGGGCGGCGTTCCTCAACGCGATCCAGGCGGCGATGAACCGATCGCGGGAGCTCGCAGCCGGCGATCCCTAGCGGTTGCCGGAGGCCGACGCCGCCCGCCGAGGCGTCCCGGCTCCCACGCGTCACGGCGGCAGCAGCGGCGACGACAATCGGGCCTCGAGACCGCGTGCCCGCGCGAGCGCTGCGAGCACGAGCACCGTGTCCGCGACCGGCGTGTCTTCGAGAAAGGCGTCCCGTTCCTCGAACGAGCGGAGCACGTCCCGAAGCGCGAGCTCGTACGCCTCCAGATCGCGACCGGCGATCCCGGCCAGTGCCTCCGCGACGGGAGCAGGGAAGTCGTCGAGCCCCCGCAGCCCCTGGGCGAGCCGCGCTGCCTCGCCGTCCTGCCCAACCGTCAGCAGCGCCAGAACGGCCGCATAGCGCGCGATCGAGCTGGCGGCGCCGGCGGCACCCTCGTCGAGGGCCCGGATCGCCGCTGCCTCGGCACCCGCCTGATCGCCGGCCATCAGGGCGCATCGGAGCACGGCAAGCGGGCGGCCCCAGCTCTCCGCGGGGGCAACGTCCCAGCTCGAGCGGTACTCGTCGGCGGCCCGACGGAGCATCGCCGCGCTGTCCTCGCGGCGTCCGAGCATCGCCAGAGCGAGGCCTGCCGCCCAGGACGCGCTCCCGACCGCGGCCAGGTGCAGGTCGAGACGCTCGGAGCCCTCCGGAGGCGAAGACGCCCGCTCGTCGTGCGCTCGTTCGGCCTCCGCGAGCTTCGTCTCCCAGTCCACCCGGCGAGTATCGCCGCGGCCACGAACCGTCGCTGATCGACCGGCAGTCAAGGCCATGCTCAGCACCGCGGCGCGCACGCTTCGCGAGGTCGGCTTCGTGGACGGAGCGCGACTCGCCGACTACCGGCCGCAGGCGAGCGTCCCGGCCGCGCAGCGAGCGAATACACCGCGGGTTACACCGCCGGGTCGATGGTTCCCCCGTTCGAGGGACAGTAGCCTCCCTCGCCATGGTGAGCTCGACCACCGAGAGGCGCTCTCCGATCACACCGCGACAGCGTCAGGTTGTCGCCCTGATCGCCGCCGGGTGCTCGAACGACGAGGTGGGCGCGCGACTCGGGATCTCCCCACGAACCGCCAAGGCTCATTCGGACACGCTGCGGCAGAAGCTCGGAGTGACCCGGCGCCGGCAGATCCCCATCGCGTTTCGCGCGCTCACCGGCGAGGACCCCCTCTCCGAGAGCCTCGGCCCGCCGCTCGGCGCGTCGAGGGCCTGACGGCCGGTGCCCGCGGTCGTGCCCCCGCCGCCGCGGGCACCGTCACTTCCCGGGGGCCCGCTGGTGGAGTAGGGTCGCTCTGCCTCAAGGGGGGAGATGGACGGAGCGAGCGACAAGAGCGCGCCCCGACGGCGGCGAATCGTCGCCCGACCCCGTCTGACGTCCGCACTCGATTCCTCGAACGCACGCCTGCGCATGCTGATTGCGTCAGCCGGCTACGGGAAGACCACGCTGGCCGAACAATGGGCCTCCGGTCCAGACCGGCGAGCGACCTGGTACCGCACACAGGAAGCGTCCGCCGACGTGGCCGTGCTTGCCGTGGGGCTGGCGGTCGCAGCCGCCGAGATCCTTCCGGAGTGCGACCGGCGACTTCGCGAGCGGCTGACCGCGACCTCGAGCCCGAGCGAGGAGGCGACGGTGCTGGCGGCCATGCTGGCGGAAGACGTCGCCGGTTGGCCGGAGGATGCCTGGCTCGTGGTCGACGACTACCACCTCCTCGGCGTCGCACCGGAGGCGGAGAGCTTCGTCGAGACGCTCGTCTCCGAGGCGCCGGTGAACCTGCTCGTCGCCAGCAGGCGACGCCCGACCTGGGTGTCGGGTCGCAGGCTCCTGTATGGCGACGTCTTCGAACTGGGCCAGGCGGCGCTGGCGATGAGCCCCGAGGAGGCGGTCGTGGTTCTCGAAGGTTGGCGCTCGGAGCAGGCATCGGGGTTGATCGCGCTCGCCGAGGGTTGGCCCGCCGTGATCGGCCTGGCCGGCATCCTGCCGCTCCCTGCCGACCCGGAGGGCGACATGCCGGCCGCTCTCTACGAGTTCTTCGCGGAAGAGGTCTTCCAGGCGCTCGCGCCGGATGTCCGAGCCGGACTGGGCGTCATCGCCGTCGCACCGTCGCTCGATCGCGAGCTGGTCGCGACCTTGATCGACGGCGCAGCCGCAGAGCGGGTGCTGGAGAGCGGCCTTCGCACGGGCATCATCGAGGAGCGCGGCGGGCGGATCGAGCTCCATCCCCTCGCGCGGCAGTTCCTGGACTCACGTACCGCAGGCGAGCTCGTGGCGGAGCGAGCAGCGGCCGTCGACCGCTGCCGCGAGATCTACCGTTCGCGGCGCGACTGGGACGCCCTCTTCAGCCTCCTGGAACGCCATGGGCTCGAGGCGGAGCTCGAGCTACTGCTCGAGGAAGCCCTGGACGAGCTCCTGAGCGCTGCGCGTCTCTCCACGGTGGAGAAGTGGGTACACCGAGCAGAACGAGCCAGTGTTACTGCTCCCGTCTACCGACTCGCGCGTGCCGAGCTTTGCCTTCGCCAGGGCGAGCACCTTGCTGCCCAAACCCTGGCCGAGTCGGTCCTCCGAGACGTCTCCGACCGACGCGATCTCGC
>DATBMD010000194.1:0-12946 GCA_036555085.1 Gaiellaceae bacterium | reverse complement strand
CGCACGCGCGCGAAGGTCACGTCCGTCATCCGAGCGTTCTGGGTATGGGCAGAGGAGGAGGGGCACGTCGCGTTCTCGCCCGCGTCGAAGATCCGGCGACCGCGGGCGCCGCGGAAGACGGCGCCGCTCCTTCCCGCCCATGTCGACGAGCTGCTTCTCGACTGCGCGCAGACCTCGCGTGATCGCCTAGCACTGCACGTCCTCCTCGACTGCGGTGTGAGGCGAGCCGAGCTCGGCGGCATCCGGATCCGTGACTTCGATCTCGCCCGAAGCCAGCTCACCGTCTTCGGCAAGGGCCAGAAGGAGCGCGTCATCCCGCTCCGCGGCCGAATCGTCATGGCGCTCCGCACGTTCCTGGGCGAGCCGCTCGAGTTCGTCGGCCGCCGTCCCGAGCCAGACGATTTCCTCCTCTATCCCGAGAAGCGCACGCCGAATCGGCGCGTCCACTGGGCCGATCCGAAGAAGGCCTGCGCGCCTAACACGGTTCACCGGTGGTGGTACCGGATGCTCGAGCAAGCCGGCCTGGTCGGCCACGGCGTCCGCTCTGGGCTCAACATGCACCGCGCCCGGCACACGTTCGCGACCGAGCTGCGCCGCGTCGCCGGCGTCGAGGCCGCCTCGCAGGCACTCGGCCACAGCGACCTCTCCACCACCCTCGGCATCTACGGCCACCAGGACCAGCGCGACCTCGAGCGCGCGATGGAGGCGTTCGCCTCCGCGCGCGAGGCCGAAGAGGCCGCGAGCCGGGGGAACGATTCGCCTTCCCGGCTCGACTGAAACCTGCGATTTGCAGGAACGATGGAGGCGGCGGGAATCGAACCCGCGTCCGCGGCCGCACCGGCCAGAACGTCTACGAGCGTAGTCCGCGCTTTCGTTTCGCCCGGCGGCCGGTTCGCGGACAACCTGCCGACGGGCTAGCCATCCTACGTTGTCGCACCTCCGGCGATTGGCGTTCCTTCGGTGCCGAGCCCGATCGTTGGCGCCCCGGCCCGGGCCTCGGGCCCAGCCCGGCGGGACGTCGCCTTACCTAGTGTCTACTAGGCGGCGAGTGCGAGATCACGCTTCGCACTTACGTTGTTTCCCGGTTGATTAACGAGGCCGACCGGGGACCTCGGCTCGCTGCTCTGCCGGAGAACCGACCACGTCGAAACCTGGTCGCCCCCGTATGTCGTCATCTCAGGGTAGCGTGGCCGACGGGTGTGTGAGCGGCACGACCGGCTCCCAGCCCCGGCGAAGCACCTCGACGAGCGACGGCGGGGTGATCACCACCGCCGGCCCGCGCCTGGGCCGCGGCCGCCGCTCGTCGTAGCCCGCGGGCGTCCAGGCCAGCAGCTCGCGGCCGAGAACCAGGCACGGCGCGCTGCCGTCCAGCACGAACGCGCCGTCCGGCAGCGTCTCGAACGGCGCCTCGTGGTGCCGCTGTGCCCGGGTGCCCGCAGCGATCCGTTCCTCGTGGAGCTGCGCGTCGATCGCGTCGGCCCCGACCTGCCCCGGATGCAGCTCGGCCCAGATCGCCGTCAGCCGGTCGTAGTCCTCGCGCCGGCAGAGCGCGCACGCCCGGTGCCCCGCGGCGAGCGCCGTGGCCTCGTCGAGGAAGAAGAGCTCGGTGAACTTCCCGGGCTGCAGGAGCGGCCCGCGCTGCCAGCCGCGAAACTCGAGCCTGCACGCGATCCAGCGCCTGACGGCGAAGCGGCGGCGGATGCGGCCCTCGGCATCGTGGAGGCAGCCACGGTTCCCGTAGACGAGGCCCCGCTCCGGCGTCGCGATCAGCTCGCCGAGCGGCGTGACCCGGTTCTGCAACGGCACTGCGCCACGGTAGCGGCCTCAGCCGGCGTCCCGGCAGCTGAGCCCGCCCGAGAGCCAGCTCCGCACCTTGCGGATCTCGCCCGTGTTGACCGTCAGCTGGTAGTCGAGGTCGGCGCGCGCCGTCTTCGACAGCGTCCAGCCGAGGGGCGCCTTCGCGCCCGGATGGGCGCGCGGGTAGATGTGCGCGTAGCGGTCGGCCTCCTCCCCGCCGAGCACCGCTTCCCGCTCGCCCGGCACCGGCCCGCTGAAGAGCAGCGCCGCCGCCTGGCGGGCGTTCGCCTCCCGCGCGTTGCGCGCGCTCTTCACGGCGATCAGCGGCACGAGCGCCTCGAGGGGCCGTGCGAGCCGGCTCCGGACGGGGTCGTCGTAGCCGGTGTCGATCTGCAGGAAGAACGGCACGATGCACGTGCCCCCGGCGCGATTGCGCTCGCCGATCTCGGCCGACAGCTCCCCCAGGAGCTCGACCAGCGGCGAGGCACCCGACGTGTCGAAGTAGCCCC
Source organism: Gaiellaceae bacterium (assembly GCA_036555085.1). Classification (GTDB taxonomy): domain Bacteria; phylum Actinomycetota; class Thermoleophilia; order Gaiellales; family Gaiellaceae; genus Gaiella. Next base: position 10,640 of record DATBMD010000194.1, on the reverse strand, counting down.
CGTCGACGACGTTGACCGCCTGGTCGGCCGCCGCGCCGCAGCGCGGCAGGCGGCCGGACGGCAGCACGAACGGGAAGCGCGCCGAGAGCAGCACCGCCGTCGAGAGCCGCACGTCCTCGCCGGCGCAGAGGAAGTCGCCCAGGTCGTCGGTCGCGGCGAGCGACCAGGCGTCGCGGAGCGGCGGCGGAACGTAGATGTCCAGGCCGGTGTCGAGGCGCTCCTCGAACAGGCGCAGGGCGAGGCAGTCCTCGACCAGGCGCTCGCTCGCCGGACTGCCGGGAGCGCTCGCAGGGTCGACGGCGGCGTCCAGCACGGACGTGTTCAGCCGGCAGCCGTCTCGTACCTTCGTGCCGCTCAGCAGCAGGAGCGGGACGTAGCCGTCCTCGCGCCGGGTCGCGTAGGTGTCGTAGAGGCCGGCCGCGAGGCCGCCCGGCGGCGTGCGCGCGCCGCGCTCGACGAGGAGGCCGGCAAGGCCGCCGTCCGCCGGCCGCTCGACCCACGAGCGCTCGAACGCGCGCTCCAGCACCTCCGCCCGGTCGGCGCCGCCGTCGCGCCTGACGAACGCGAGCGGCAGGTCGACGAACAGCGCCCAGGCCGCCGTCGGGGCGATGTAGTCGTCGTCGAGCCGCCGCTCGACCCAGTCGGGCCCGTCGTTCGGGTCGCGCAGGTGCGCGGCGTACGCGGCGAGCCCGAGGCTGCCGCCGGAGATCCCGCTGGCCGCGAACAGCGCCCCGCCGGAGCCCGCCGAGCTCGCGCCCTCGCCCCCGCCGGCGCACGAGAGATCGGAGCCACGGCCCTCGAGGACGCAGCGCAGGACGAGATCCGTCCAGAACGCGGCCCGGATGCCTCCGCCCGCGGCCGCGACGACGACGAGCGGGACGACCTCGCCCCGGCGCGGCGCCAGCTCCAGCCAGTCCGCGAGCAGGGCGCCGGCGTCCAGGCGCGCCTCCTGCAGCGCCGCCGCCGCGGGCGTAGCCTCTGCCCGGCGGACGTCGTAGTAGGCGCCGTCGCCGTCCAGCGTCCCGGCGAGCGCGAGCCAGACCAGCAGGAGCACGAACACCGGCACGCGCTTGAGCCGGAGCACGACGAACGCCGGCGGCGGGCGGTAGCGCTCGGCGAGCCAGCACAGCCACGTCGTCACGAGCAGGGCGCCGATCGAGAACGCGGCGAAGACGCCGACCGCCCCGAGCACCTCGGACGTGCGCCAGGGGTTGAGCCAGACGCGAAGCGCCACGAGCGCCACCACGCCGGCGGCGAGCCCGCCGAGCAGCCGCCGGCGGGGCCGCCAGACGGCCTCGATCGCGCTCGCGCCCAGCCCGATCACGAGCCCGACCGCGAGCAGGACTACGGCGACGGCCGCCAGTGCGGCCTCCGCGAGCACGTTCCCCACGCCGACCGCCTCGTACGCGAGCGCGGGCACGGTCGCCCGCAGCAGCGCCAGGCCGAGCAGCACGGGCGGCAGGCTGCCGAGGAACGCCGGCAGCCAGCGGCCGCCCGGAGCGTCGCACGGCCGCCGCCGGTCGGGCTGGAGCCCGCGCACCGGCCAGCTGAGCGCACCGATCGCGAGCACGATCGCGGCGGGCACGTAGAGGCCCTCGCCGAGGTCCCAGAGCACGCCGCACATGACCGCCGCGAGCGCCAGCGCGAGCGCGGTCAGGATCAGGAGCGGCAGCCCCGGAGGGTCGCGGCGTGCCTCGGCCGACGCCGCCATCAGGTCGCGGGCGAGGACGACCAGCAGGCAGCCGAGCGCGACCGTCAGCAGAATCCCGGCGACGGCGTCGACCGGGTCCTCGCGCCAGCGGCGCAGGACGTCGATCGCCTGGTCGGAGTAGAGCACCCCGGCTGCGAAAAGGACGACGAGCACGACCTGCGCCCGTACGACGACGAGCGTCGCCAGCAGCGTCCGCGCCTTCCCGGGATGCAGGACGGCGAGCGACAGCGCCGCGGCGAGCCCGGGCACGATCACGCCCACGAGCCCCACCGCCTTCAGCGTCGCGAGCGCCCAGAGCGGGTACCAGAGCACGTCGAACCAGGCGCTCTCGGGGTCGACCTGGACGAGCGCCAGCGACAGCAAGGCCGCCGCTGCCGCGGCCACGGCGACGAGCGGGAGCGCGACGAGCGAGATCCACGCCAGTCGGTCGTAGACGTCGAGCAGGCCCCGGACGCGTGCGCGCTCGCCGGCGAGCGCCTCGTCGCCCTCCTCCCCGCGCCGCCGCAGCCGACGGCGCGCAGACTGCTCGATCGCGTCGCCGCCCGCCAGCCCGGAAAGCTCGCGGCGGATCGCGCAGAGCGCGATCGCCAGCAGCGTCGTGTACGCGGGGATGAAGAGGAGGAGGTCGACGCCCGCGTGGAGCGCGTGGACGAGCTCGGGGCTGCGGCGCAGCGCGCTACCGAGGCCGTTCCAGGTCTCCAGGACCGAGGCCGCCGTGCCCGGGTCGGGCGCGCCGAGCGCGTTCGCGAGCGCGCCCGCGCCGTAGGACGACGCGCCGGGCGGGTGCATCTCCCGGAGCAGCCGGTCGAGCTCGCGGAGAACGGCCCAGACGGCGAGCACCCAGAGCGCGAGCGCCGGGACGAGCCAGCGTCGGCCCGAGCCGGCGAGCCGCTCCCAGAGCCCGATCAGGCCGGCGACGGGCGGCAATGCGGCGAACCGGCCGAAGAGGCGCCCGACCGCCGCGAGCACGAGCTCGACGACCCGGGCCGCAGGCCCCGCGACGGCGGCGAGGAGCGGCATAGCGCCAAGTATCCGCCGTCACGAGCGGGCGGACAACACCCGCCCGGGTCAGCGGCTCAGCGGTAGCGGTAGACGATCCGGCCCCGGGTCAGGTCGTACGGAGACACCTCGACCTTGATCCGGTCGCCGGGGGCCATGCGGATCCGGTAGCGCCGCATCTTGCCGGCCGTGTAGGCGATCAGCTCGTGCCCGTTGTCGAGCGAGACCCGGAACATCCCGCTCGGGTACGCCTCGAGCACCTCGCCCTCCATCTCGATCTTCTCTTCTGCGATGACCCCTCCTTCCCGCGGTGGCGTGCGCGGCCCCGCTCCAGGGGCCGCGCAGCCGTCCCGCTCAGACCAGCCGAACGTCGGTCGCCTCGGGGCCCTTCTGGCCCTCGCGCGCCTCGAACTCGACCTTCGCGTTCTCCGGCAGCGACTTGTAGCCCTCGCCGAGGATCCGCGTGTGATGGACGAATAGGTCCTTGCCGCCCTCGTCGGGCGTGATGAACCCGTAGCCCTTCGCGTCGTTGAACCACTTCACGGTTCCGGTCGCCATGTGACACCTCCCTTCACCCTTGTGAGAACGGAGTGAAGGGGGCGGGCGCCCCCGGTACCGCGCTCGTAGTGCAGCGTCCAGGGTAGCTGCTCGCGGAGCCTTCGGGGGCGGGCCGGCCCTCGGCCCGCCCCCCGGCGGCTCAGCGGGAGAGAGCCTCCTCGAGCGCCCGCCTCCCCAGCACCTGCGCCAGATGCCGTCTGAAGTCGGCGCTCGCCGCCTGGTCGGAGGGCGGCTCGGCGCCGTCCGCGATCCGCGCCGCCGCCTCGGCGAGCGTGGCGCCGCCAGAGATCGCGTCCTCGGCGGCCCTGGCAAGGAGGGGCGTGCCGCCCATGTTCGTGAGGCCGATCGAGGCGCCTGCGACGGCCCCGTTGTCGCGGTGGACGAGCGCGGCGACCCCGACGGTGGCCCAGTCCTGCGCCCGCCGGTGGAACTTGACGTACGACCAGCCGGTCGAGGCGCCGAGCTTCGGCACCCGGACCTCGGTCAGCAGCTCGGCCGGCCCGACGGCCGTCTCGAAGACGCCGGTGAAGAACTCGGCGGCGGGCACGACCCGCTCGCCGCCCTTCCCGACCACGACGAGCTCGGCGCCGAGGGCGAGCAGCACCGCCGGCAGGTCCGAGGCCGGGTCCCCGTGCGCCACCGAGCCGCCGATCGTGCCGCGGTGCCGCACCTGCGGGTCGCCGATCCGGCCGGCGGTGGTCGAGACCAGCGGGCAGTGCTCCTGCAGCAGCGGGTCGTCGCGGACGTCCTTGTGCCGCGTCAGAGCGCCGATCGCGAGCTGGGTGCCCGCGTCGCGGACGTAGGACAGCGCGTCGAGCCGCCCGATGTCCACGAGCAGCGACGGGCGCGCGATCCGCAGCTTCATCGCGGGCAGCAGCGAGTGCCCTCCCGCGAGCAGCTTGGCGTCCCCGTTCCCGCCGAGCAGCTCGAGCGCGTGCTCGGGGCTCTCGGCGATCTCGTAGTCGAACCGTGCCGGGATCACTGCTTCGCCTCCTGGATCGCGCGCCAGACACGTTCGGGCGTGGCCGGCATCTGGACGTCGGTGACGCCGAGGTGCGAGAGCGCGTCGACGACGGCGTTGATCACGGCCGGGGCGGCCGCGATCGTGCCGGTCTCGCCCACGCCCTTGACGCCGAGCGGGTTCGTCGGGCTCCTGCTCTCGGTGCGCTCGAGCTCGAACGAGGGCAATTCCGCCGCCGATGGCACCAGGTAGGTGACCTGGTTGGCGGTCAGCAGGTTGCCGTCCTCGTCGTACGCGCCCTCCTCGTAGAGGGCGGCGGCGATCCCCTGCGTGATGCCGCCGTGCACCTGCCCGTCGACGATCAGCGGGTTGACGACGGCGCCGACGTCGTCGACCGCCACGTAGCGCACGAGCCGTGCGTCGCCGGTCTCGGTGTCGACCTCGACGACCGCCGCGTGCGCCCCGCCGGGCCACGAGAAGTTCGGCGGGTCGTACGTCGCCGTCTCCTCGAGCCCCGGCTCCATGCCGTCGGGGAGGTTGTGCGCAGCGTGCGCCTGGAAGGCCGCGGCCTGGATCGTCATCGAGCGGTCGGGCGAGCCCTTGACGCTGAAGGCGCCGCCCGAGAACTCGAGGTCGTCCGGGGCCACCTCCAGCTGGTGCGCGACGAGCTGGCGGGCCTTCTCGACCACCTTCTGGCTCGCGTGCCAGAGCGCGATGCCGCCCACCGGCAGCGAGCGGCTGCCGTACGTGTCCATCCCGAGCTGCGAGACGGCCGTGTCTCCGTGCAGGATCTCGACGTCGTCGACGTCGACGCCGAGCGCGTCGGCGGCGATCTGCGAGAACGTCGTCACGTGCCCCTGTCCGTGCGGCGAGGTGCCGATGATCGCCTGCACCGAGCCGAGCGGCTGGAACCGGATCGTGGCGCTGTCCCAGCCGCCGACGGCATACCGGATCGCGCCGAGGATGCGCGACGGAGCGAGGCCGCACATCTCGTTGTACGTGGAGAAGCCGACTCCGAGCTGCTTGGCGTCGCCGCTGTCGCGTCGGCTCTTCTGCTCGGCGCGAACGCCGTCGAGGTCGAGCTGCTCCAGCAGCTTGTCGAGCGACGCGTGGTAGTCGCCGGCGTCGATCGTCAGCCCGGACGCAATCGTGCTCGGGAACTCGCCGATGAAGTTCTGCCGCCGCAGCTCGACCGGGTCGATGCCGAGCTCGGCCGCGAGCGCGTCCATCGTCCGCTCGAGCACGTAGGTCGCCTCCGGGCGCCCGGCGCCGCGGTAGGCGTCGGTCGGCGTCGTGTTCGTGAAGACGCCGGTGAAGGTCACGCTGTAGTTCGGGATGTCGTACGGGCCGGCGTAGAGCCACGCGCCGAGCAGCGGGATGCCGGGCGTGACGAGCTGCAGGTACGCGCCCATGGCCGCCTTCACGTCGGCGTGGACGCCGAGGATCTTGCCGTCCTTCGTCGCCGAGAACGTCAGATCGGTGACGACGTCGCGGCCGTGGATCGTCGCCAGGTAGTTCTCCGAGCGCTCCTCCACCCACTTGACCGGGCGGCCGAGCCTGCGGGCGAGCGCGACCGCGAGCGCCTCCTCTGCGTAGACGTCGAGCTTCGACCCGAAGCCGCCGCCGACGTCGGGCGCGATCACGCGGATCCTCGCCTCGGGCAGGCCGAGTACGAGCGAGAGCGCGAACCGCAGGATGTGCGGGACCTGGGTCGCCGACCAGACGGTCAGGTCGCCCGCCGGCCCGACCTGGGCGACGACGCCGCGCGGCTCGATCGCGTTCGGGATCAGGCGCGGCTGGACGTACCGGCGCGTGACGGTGACGTCCGCGCCGGCGACGCCGTCGGCGAAGCCGTCGCTCTCGAGCTTCCAGACGTAGCACTCGTTCGTGCCCAGATCGTCGTGCACGAGCGGAGCCCCCTGCTCGAGCGAGGCCTCGACCTCGACGGCCACCGGCAGCGGCTCGTAGTCGACCTCGACGAGCTCGGCCGCGTCCCGGGCGAGCGCGCGGCTCTCGGCGAGCACGACCGCGACGCCGTCGCCCTGGTAGCGCGCCTCGTCGACCGCGAGCGGGAAGTGCGGCGGCATCTTGATGTCCTCGGTCACCGGCCAGGCGCACGGCAGGCCGTTCTGCCAGTCCTCCGCGAGGTCGGCGCCGGCGAAGGCGGCGACGACACCCTCGGCGGCGCGCGCCGCGTCGAGGTCGACGCCGCGGATGCGCGCGTGCGCGTAGGGGCTGCGGACGACCGCCATCGCGAGCGCGCCCTCGAGGCGGAGGTTGTCGACGTACGTGCCGCGGCCGGCCAGGAACGCCGCGTCTTCCTTGCGCGGGACCGCCGTGCCGATGTAGCGGGTCTCCATCGTCGCCATCTCACGCCCTCCCGGCGGCCGCCGAGACCGCCTTGACGATGTTGTGGTACCCCGTGCAGCGGCAGAGGTTGCCCTCGAGCGCCGTCCGGATCTCCTCCTCGCTGCCGGCCTCGCCGGCGTCGATCAGCGAGACGGCCGCCAGCACCATCCCCGGCGTGCAGTAGCCGCACTGGAGCGCGTGGTGGTCGTGGAACGCCTGCTGGACGGGGTGCAGCTCGCCGTTCGCGGCGAGCCCCTCGATGGTCGTGATCTCCATCCCGTCGGCCTGGACGCCGAGCATGGTGCACGACTTGACCGCTTCGCCGCCGACCAGCACCGTGCAGCTGCCGCAGGACGAGGTGTCGCAGCCGACGTTCGTGCCCGTCAGGCCTAGCCGCTCGCGGAGCACGTAGACGAGCAGCTCGCGTGGCTCCACCTCGAGCTCGTGCCGGGTGCCGTTGACGGTTGTGGCAACGCTTCGCAAGAAACCGTCTCCTTTCCGTGGGAGCCCTTCGAGCCTACAACCCGCGGTCGTGCGGGTAAAACGGCAACGGGCTACGCTCCCGGCGTGATCGACGTCCGCGAGATCCGCGACGAGGAGCTGCCCGGGTGGATCGCGGTCGTACAGGCGGGCAACGCCGGCGAGGCGGGCACGGTCGAGGATTACCTCGACTGGCGCCGGCAGGCGAAGGACATGGCGTGGCTGCTCGCCGAGCAGGCCGGCGAGCCGTCGGGCGCCGCCATCACGATCGTGGGCTGGCACTCGCCGCCCGGGGTCGGGCGCGGCGAGGTCTACGTCCCGCCGGCCGCCCGCGGCCGGGGCGTGGGCTCCGAGCTATATCGCGAGGTGGCGATCTGGGTCGCCGCGCGCGGGTGCATCGAGCTCGAGAGCTCCGTCCGGGAGGACGACGCCGAGAGCCTGGCGTGGGTGGAGCGCCGCGGCTTCCGCGAGGTCGCGCGCAACTCGCGCCTCGTGCTCGACCTGGAGGCCGTGCCGGAGCCCGCAGTCGACCCACCGGCCGGGATCGAGATCGTCAGCTGGGCCGAGCGGCCCGGCCTCGAGCGCGGGATGTACGAGGTGGCGCTGGAGGCCTATCCGGACATCCCGGGCCAGGCGGACGACGAGGAGACGTCGTTCGAGGAGTGGCTCTCGGTCGACATGCAGGGCGCGGGCGACCGTCCGGAGGCGACCTTCGTCGCCCTGTCGGACGGCGACGTCGTCGGCTACGGGAAGCTCTCGTTCTCGAACGCCCGGCCGGGCGTCGTGATGCACGACCTCACGGGCGTCAAGCGTGCCTGGCGTCGCCGTGGGATCGCAGGGGCGCTGAAGCGGGCGGAGATCGCGTGGGCGAAGCGGAGCGGCTACACGCGGCTCGAGACCATGAACGAGGAGCGCAACGAGCCGATCCGCAGGCTCAACGAGCGGCACGGCTACCGGCTCGAGCCCGGCGAGGTGACCCTCCGCGCGGCCATCCTCGGCCCCGACTGAGAGTCAGTCGACGTAGGGTCGCAGCGCCTGCTGGATCTTCGCCACCTCGTCCACGACGGGCGCGCCTCGCGCGAGCGGCTCGGGAGGCGAGCCCGTCCACGTCGCGGCGGGCGCGAAGAGGAGGAACGCATCCCAGAGCAGCGCACCCTCGGGCAGTCCCGCAGCCTCTCCGAACGCATCGCTGACGCGACGATCGCCGTCCCAGTAGTGGCTCACGCGCGCGTCGACCATCAGGTCCGCGACCTCGAAGCGCTCGTCGGTGGGGAGCACCGGCAGCCAGACCGCATAGACGCGGACGTCGGCCTCCGGATACCGCTCGAGGATCTGCTCCTGCACCGCACGGGCGCCGGCGCGGCAGGTGCTTCAGGTGGGCGCGAGCAATAGCAGGAGGCGTGCGCGGCCCTCGTCCAGCGTGAACGCCCTCTTCAGCGAGTCGACGCCCGTCAGCTCGGCGACCGAGTTCGGAGCCTCCTGCGGCGCGGGCGCCGAGCCCGAGCCGCCGCAGCCCGCGAGCCCGACCGCCGCGAGCGTGACGGCGGCGAGGAGCGCACGCACCATACGGCCCAGTGTAGGGCGCGTGGTGACTCGTCAGCGACGGCGGTGCAGCGCGCGCTCCATCTGGCGCTGGGCGTCGCGCTCGGCAATCACCCGCCGCTTGTCGGCCCGCTCGCGGCCGCGCGCGAGTGCGATCTCCAGCTTGACGCGACCGTCCTTGAAGTAGAGGCGCGTCGGCACGAGCGTCAGTCCTCGCTCGCGGACCTTCCCGTAGAGCGATTCCAGCTCGCGCCGGTGCAGGAGCAGCTTGCGGTCGCGATCCGGCTGGTGGTTCGCGATGTTCCCCTGCGCGTACTCGGCGATCGACGCGCCGACGAGCCACGCCTCGCGGTCGCGGATGTCGACGTACGCCTGTCCGAGCTGGACGCGGCCCTCGCGCAGCGACTTGACCTCCGTGCCCGTCAGCACGAGCCCTGCCTCGAGCCGGTCCAGCAGCTCGTAGTCGTGGCGCGCACGACGGTTGTCCGCGATCAGCCTGGTGCCGGGGCTCCGTGTCACCCCGGCAGTCTAGGAGCACGCTACGAGCCGGCGGAGACGCTGACGAGCCGCCGTGCCAGCTCGCGCAGCATCGGCAGCGCCAGGCCCGGCTCGGAGTCGAGCAGGGCCAGGAAGTCGTCGCGGGACAACGAGATGCAGCGAACTCTCGTCTTGGCGCGGACGCGGGCGACGCGGGACTGCTCCGGGACGAGGAGCGCCAGCTCGCCGAAGAAGTTCCCCGGGCCGAGCTCGACGTTCGCCGAGCGCAGCTCGACGGCGACCTCGCCCTCGAGGATCACGAACATCCCCGACCCGGCGTCGCCGGGGAGCGCCAGCACCTGTCCCGGCTCCGCCTCGATGCGGCCCGCGCTGAGCGCGATCCGGTCGAGCCCGGCATCGCTCACCCCGGCGAACAGCGGGATCTCGCGCAGCTCGTCGGTCACGCCGAGTTCATATCACGGCGGCGCTCGGGCGGCCGGTCGGCTACCGTTGGGCCATGCCGCCGCTGGCCGACGTGAAGCAGCCCCTCTACGGGGACTGGCACGAGCGCGGCGACCTGCGCGACTGAGGGCGCCGGACGACCCGGCTCCCGTCCCGTCGCGAAGGAGGCTCTTACGTGAGCAGCACCACGCTTCTGGCGCTCACCGCGTCGATCTGGGGGATCGCGATGGCGCTCTCCCCCGTCCTGCAGATCCGGACGATGCTCGCCCTGCGATCGTCGCGCGGAGTCTCGCTCGGCTATCTCGCCGTCCTGAACGTCGGCTTCTGCCTCTGGCTCGCCTACGGCATCGAGCTCGGCAACCCCGCGCTCGTCGCGCCCAACGCGATCGCGCTCGTGGTCTGCAGCACGACGATCGCCGTCGCGTTCAGGCTCCGCGGCTACCCGCGCGCGTAGCACCGCTCGCAGAGCGGGAACCACGGCGCGCAGGTGCGCCCGCACGAGCGGCACCGGCCGATCGTCGGGTCGCTGACCTCGGTGCGCAGGCGCGCCACGACCCGCGCGGCGGCGACCTCCTCGAGCGCGGCGGCGCGCTCGATCGTGACGCCGCCGACGCCGGGGTACTGCAGCGCGAACCAGCGCAGGATGCCGGCGGTGCGCCCCGCCTCCTCGGCCTCTTCGAGCGAGGCGTCGCGGAGCCGGGCGGTGTCCAGCAGGAACGTCAGGAGCGAGCGCTGCGCCGTGTCGCCCGCGAGCGCGAGCGCCAGCGTCGCGAGCAGCTCGAGATGATCCTCGTCGACAGGCGCGTTGACAAGCGTCCACGTGTCCTCGAGCGACAGCCTGCGCCGGCGCTCGACGAGTCGCTCGCGCACCGCGGCGAGCCGGGCGCGGATCGGCTGCAGCGACTCGACCGCGAGCCAGCTCTCGCGCGCCCACTCGCGCAGCGCCACGCGGTACCAGGCGGAGAGCGCCGCGTCGAGGTCGCGCGGGTCTTCCACGCCGAGGTCGGCGAGCCGGGGCCGGATGCGCGCCTCGTCGACGACCCGATAGCCCAGATGGCCACCGGGCAGCGGCACGTGCGGCTCGAGCGCGGAGACGACCAG
>DATBMD010000191.1:0-2796 GCA_036555085.1 Gaiellaceae bacterium | reverse complement strand
TCGCGTGAGTCCGTAGGATTCCCCGCCATGCCGATTCACGTGCGCGCCAGCCCGGGCGACTACGCCGAAGCCTGCCTCCTTCCCGGCGACCCGCTCCGGGCGAAGTACATCGCGGAGACGTTCATGGACGACGTCGTGCAGCGAAACGGCGAGCGCGGGCTGCTGGGGTACACCGGCACGTTCGCCGGCAAGCCCGTCTCGGTCCAGGCGAGCGGGATGGGGTGTCCTTCGGCCGCGATCGTGATCGAGGAGCTCGTGCAGCTCGGCGTGCGAAAGCTGGTGCGGGTCGGCACGTGCGGCGGGCTCCAGCCGGACCTCGCGATCGGCGACCTGATCGTCGCGCTCGCGGCGACGCCCGCCGACTCGACGGCGCTGCACTACATCGGCGGCGAGCCGCACGCACCGACGGCCGACTGGGAGCTCGTCCACGGCGCCGTCCACCAGGCGAAGGAGCTCGGCAAGCGCGTGCGCGTCGGCCCGATCGTGTCCAGCGACGTCTTCTACCAGCCGGACGCGGGCCAGGCGCAGCGCTGGTCGGACCGCGGCGTGCTCGCCGTCGAGATGGAGGCCTCGGTGCTGTTCACCCTCGGCGCGCTGCGAAAGGTTCAGGCCGGCTGCCTGCTGATCGTGAGCGACGTGTTCGTCGAGGGCGAGTTCGTCCGCATCTCCGACGAGGAGATGAAGCAGGCCGTGGACCAGATGACGGAGCTCGCGCTGCACACCGTCACGTCGGCCCACTAGGGGGCCTGTGGCGGCGCGGCGCGTCGTCTTCCTGGTCAATCCGGCCGCGGCGAACGGGTCGACCGGGCGGCGCTGGCCCGAGCTCGCGCATCGCGCGGCGGCTGCCGGCCTCGAGGGCGACACGCTCTTCAGCAGCCGGCCGGGGCACCTCGCCGAGCTGGCGCAGGAGGCCGCGCTCGACGGGGCGGGGCTGCTGGTCGTCGTCGGCGGCGACGGATCGGTCAACGAGGTGGCGAACGGGCTGGCCGGCCTCTCCGTACAGCCGGAGCTGGCGATCGTCGCGCGCGGGACGGGCTGGGACTTCGTGCGCACGTTCGGCATCCCGCGCCGAATCGAGGACGCCGTCCGGGTCGCGCTGAACGGCGCGACCCGGACGATCGACCTCGGCCGCGCCGGCTACCGGGCGTGGGACGGCGGCGAGGCGCAGGCGGTGTTCGCGAACGTCGCGAGCGCGGGCATGAGCGGCGCCGTCGCCCAACGGGCGAACGAGACGACCAAGGCGCTGGGCGGCAAGGTCTCGTACCTGTGGGCGACGCTTGCGGTCTTCGCGGGCTGGTCGGCAACCGAGGTTCGCGTGACCGTCGACGACGAGGTGCGCGAGGGCACGATGTTCGACGTGGTCGTCGCGAACGGCCGCTACTTTGGCGGCGGCCTCGAGATCTGCCCCGAGGCGGAGCCCGACGACGGCATCTTCGACGTCCTCCTGATCGGCGACATCACGAAGCGCGATCTGATGCAGACGATGCCCAGGATCTACCGCGGCACGCACCTGCCGCATCCCAAGGCCGAGCTCCTGCGCGGCCGCGCCGTCACCATCGAGACCGAGCCGCCGCTCCCGGTCCAGCTGGACGGGGAGCAGCCCGGGACGACGCCCGCTCGCTTCGAGGCGGTGCCGCGGGCGCTGCGGCTCCGGGTGCCGGCCTAGACGTCCTTGCCCGCGGGCGCCTTCGCCGCCGGCGCGGACTTCTGCGCGCGCTTGAGCGCTGCGAGCTCCTTCTCGAGCTTGGCCACCCGAACCTCGAGCTTGTCGATCCCACGGACCTTCCGGCTCAGCTCGTCGACCCGCTCGCGCATGTCGGTCCAGGCCTTCACCGCCCTGGTGCCGCCCGGCAGGTCGGCGAGCCGGTTGATGGCGTCCTCGCCACGGTCTGCGAGCCGCGCGAGCACGTCCCGCTCTGCCTTGTCGGTCGCCTTCGACACCTTCTCCGTCGTCGTCATGGTGTGAGTCTTACCACCTCGGCGAAGCCGTGTCAGCCGACCAGCAGGCGGGCCACCTCGGCGAGGGTCGCGCCGGCCGGTCCCGTCACGCTCAGCACGGCGCGGCCGTCGAAGGGGGTCGGCTCGGCGTTGAGGACCGCGACGGCGCCACCCGCGGCGAGCGTCTCGGCGGGCAGGCCGGCGACCGGCCACACCTGCAGCGACGACCCGACGACGAGCAGGAGCGGCGCCTCCCGCGCGAGTCGCTCGGCCCGCTCGATCGCGTCGACCGGCAGCAGCTCGCCGAACATGACGACGCCCGGCTTCAGGATCGTCGCGCACTCGGGGCACTCCGGCGCCTCGCGTGTCTCGAGCTGCGCGAGCACGAGCTCCAGGCCCTGCTCTCCGCCGCAGGCGAGGCAGACGAAGCGGCGGACCGAGCCGTGAACCTCGACGATCTCCTCGCTGCCCGCGCGCGAGTGCAGCGTGTCGATGTTCTGCGTGACGACCGCTCGGACGAAGCCGGCGCGCTCGAGGGCGGCGAGCGCGCAGTGGCCCGCGTTCGGCTCGGCGGCGAGCAGGCCGTGGATCCGCGGCTTGTACCAGCGCCACACCCGGAGCGGGTCGCGCCGGAACGCGTCGATCGACGCGACCTCCATCGGGTCGACCTCGGCCCAGATGCCGCCGGCCGAGCGGAAGTCCGGGATGCCTGACTCCGTGCTCATGCCCGCGCCGGTCAGGACGACGCAGGGCCGGCGCTCCTCGATCAGGCTCGCAAGTGCAGCGGCCGACACCGGACGATCTTAGGGTTGGGCGCGTGCCCGAAGGGTTCGTCAACTCGTACGAGATCGTCGTCAG
>DATBMD010000215.1:0-12448 GCA_036555085.1 Gaiellaceae bacterium | reverse complement strand
GAGCGGCGCGGGCGTCGACGCGCACAGCCATCTCTTTCCGCCCGCCTGGCAGCCGCAGGGGCGCATGCCCGCCGACATGTTCGACGTCGACGCGCTGCTCGAGCGCCGGGAGGCGCTCGGCATCGCCACGACGGTGGTCTCGGATCCGCACATCTGGTACGGCGACCTCGACCCGGGCGAGCTCGACCGGACGCGCGAGTACAACGACTTCGCCGCCGGCCTCGCTGCCGCACACCCGGGCCGGATCGTCGCGCTCGGAACCGTCACCCCCTGGCGGGAGGGGCACCTCGGGGAGGCCGAGCGGGCCGTGCGCGAGCTCGGCCTGCCCGGGCTCGCGATCCCGACGAGCGACCGCGGCAGCTACCTCGACGCGCTACCGGAGGAGTTCTGGGAGCTCACCGCGGCCCTCGACGTCCCGGTCTTCGTGCACCCGGGTGGCTCGGTGATCGGGCAGGAGCTGATGGACATGTACCGGCTCGGCGAGGTCTGCGGACGGCCGCTCGACACGACCGTCACGCTCGCGCGACTGATCCTGACGGGCGGGCTGGAGCGGCATCCAAGCGTACGGCTGCTCTGTGCGCACGCCGGCGGGGCGATCTGCACGATCGCCGACCGGCTGGACTTCGGCCACGAGCTGCGCGACTACGCGGCGCTCGGCCCGTGGGGCGACGTCCACCTGTCGGCGCCGCCCTCGACGTTCGTGGCGCGGCTCTACCTCGACACGGTCACGTACGGCGCCGCCGGGCTGCGCCTGCCGCTCGAGCGCGTCGGGCCGCGGCAGCTCCTGTACGGCTCCGACCGTCCCCCCGTCCCGTTCGAGCTGGAGCGCACGGTCGGCTACGTCCGCGAGCTCGGGCTCCCGGCGGAGGACGAGGAGGCCGTGCTCGGGGGGAACGCGCGGGCCCTCTTCGCGATCGGATGACGGAGCACGCTTCGCGTTGGCTCGCGCCGGATGAGCGAGCCGAGGTCGCGCTCGTCCTCAACGGCGAGAACGCGGTCCTCGAGGCCGAGCCTCGGCGCACGCTCGCCGACGCCGTGCGCGCGACCGGCCTCACGGGAACGCACCTCGGGTGCGAGCACGGCGTCTGCGGCGCCTGCACCGTGCTGCTGGACGACGAGCCGGTGCGCTCGTGCCTCGTCCTCGCGGTCCAGGCCGCCGGCCGCCGCGTCGACACCGTCGAGCGGCTCGCGGCCGGCGGGACGCTGCATCCGGTGCAGGAGGCATTTCTCCGGCACCGGGCGCTCCAGTGCGGCTTCTGCACGCCCGGCTTCGTGGTGCTCGCCGAGTGGCTCGCCCGCCGGGAGCCCGACGCCTCCGAGGAACGGGTCGGCGAGGTCGTCTCGTCCAGCCTCTGCCGCTGCACGGGCTACGCGCCGATCCTCGCCGCCGTCCGGGACGCGCTGGGGCGACGGTGAAGCCGCCGCCGTTCGCGTACGCGCGGGCACGGTCGGTCGACGAAGCGCTCGACCTGCTCGCCGAGGCCGGCGACGATGCGAAGCCGCTCGCCGGTGGGCAGAGCCTCATGCCGCTGCTCGCGTACCGGCTGCTGCGCCCGACCCATCTCGTCGATCTCGGTGGGATCGCCGGCCTCGACGCCGTCGAGCGGCGCGCGGGCGAGGTCGAGCTCGGAGCGCTCGTCCGCCACGTCGAGCTCGAGCGGGCCGGGCTCGGGCTCCTCTCGGAGGCGGCGGGGCTGATCGGCCATCTTCCGATCCGGATGCGAGGGACGCTGGGCGGCAGCCTGGCTCACGCCGACCCCTCGGCGGAGCTGCCGGTCGCGGCGCTCGCGAGCGGCGCCCAGGTGGTGCTCCGGTCCCGCCGCGGCGACCGCCTCGTCGGCGCCGACGCGTTCTTCGTCGGGCCGTTCACCACCGCGATCGAGCCGGATGAGCTGCTCGTCGCGGTCCGCGTGCCGGCCGCCCCGCCCGAAGCTCGAACGGCGTTCGAGGAGCTCGCGATCCGTACCGGCGACTTCGCGCTGGCGTCGGTCGCGGTCGCCGTCGGCGAGGCGCACGTGCGGATCGTGCTCGGCGGCGTCGCGCCCGCGCCGGTTCGTGCCGGCGCTGCGGAGGCGGTCGTGAAAGACGGCGGCCTGGAGGACGACGCGATCGCCGCCGCGGCCGCGGCCGCCGCCCGGGAGTGCGACCCGCCCGACGATCCGCTTGTCGGCCGCGCCTACCGGCGCGAGCTGGCGGCGGTCCTCGTCGCGCGGGCGCTCCGCCGCTGCCGGGGGAGCGAGGCCGAATGAGCCGTACTCCGCACAGGGCGGTCGGCGACGACGCTCCTCGCCGGCTGGACGCCACGCTCGTCAGCGGCGCCGGCTGCTTCGTCGCCGACGTCGTGCGGCCGCGGCTGGCGTGGGCGCGGGTGGTGCGGAGCCCGCTCGCGCACGCCCGGCTGCTCGCCGTGCGCCGCGGGCCGGCGCTGGCAGCGCCCGGCGTCGTCGCGGTGATCGCGGCGGACGACGTCCCCGACGTCCGGATCCCGATCCGGATTCCCTTCGGCGCGCTCCCGGAGGCGGAGGGTGCGCTGCAGCCGCTGCTCGCGCGAGACGTGGTCCGCTACGTCGGCGAGCCGGTTGCGGTCGTCGTCGCCGAGGACCCCGGCGCCGCCGAGGACGCCGCGGAGCTCGTGGAGCTCGAGCTGGACGAGCTGGAGCCGGCGCTCGACCTGGAGCGCGCGCCGGAGCTGGTTCGGATCGCTGCCCGCCACGGCGACGTCGACGACGCCTTCGCCCGCGCCGACGTCGTCGTCAGGCGGCGTCTCGGCTTTCAGCGGCAGACCGCGGCGCCGCTCGAGGCGCGCGGGCTCGTGGCCGAGCCCGGCGAGGACGGGCGGCTGACGATCTGGGGGGCCGCCAAGGTGAAGCACTGGAACCGGCAGACCACCGCGGCGCTGCTCGGGCTCGCGCCGGAGGCCCTGCGCCTCGTCGAGGTGGACGTCGGCGGCGGCTTCGGCGCCCGCGGGGAGCTGTATCCCGAGGACGTTCTCGTACCGTTCCTCGCGCTCGAGCTCGGCCGTCCCGTGAAGTGGGTCGAAGACCGCGCGGAGCACCTCGTGGCCGCCAACCACGCGCGCGAGCAGCTCCACGAGATCGAGCTGGCGGCGTCGGCCGACGGCCGCCTGCTGGCGTTCCGAGACCGCTCGTGGTGCGACCAGGGCGCCTACGTCCGCACGCAGGGGCTGCTGCCGGCGATGCTGCCCGGTGACCACCTGCCGGGCCCCTACGCGTGGGAGGCGTTCGCCGTCGAGTCGGCCGCGGTGCGCACGAACCGCACGCCGGTCGGCACCTATCGGGCCCCCGGCATGACCGAGGCGACCTTCGTGCGCGAGCGCCTCGTCGATCTCTTGGCCGCCGAGCTCGCGCTGGACCCGGTCGAGCTGCGCCGTCGCAACCTGATCGCCGGCGAAGCGATCCCGTTCACCTTCGACCGCGGCCCGGACGTGCCGCCGATCGTCTACGAGAGCGGCGACTTCGCGGGCGACTTCGAGCGCCTGCTCGACGTGGCCGGCTACGACACGATCCGCCGCGAGGTCGCCGACCGCCGCGCCCGCGGGGAGACGGTGGGCGTCGGCGTCGCGGCCGGCGTCGAGCTGGGCGCGATCGGCCCGTTCGAGGACGCCTGGGTGCATGTCGACCCGGACGGGACGGTCGTCGTCCGCTGCGGCGTGGCGTCGCTCGGCCAGGGCGTCGAGACGGTGCTCGCCCAGATCGCCGCGGACGAGCTCGCGGTCGAGCTCGAGCGCGTCGTCGTCCGCCACCACGACACGGACGAGATCGCCTCCGGCTTCGGGTCGTACGCCAGCCGGAGCACCGTCGTCGCCGGCAACGCGGTCGCGCTCGCGGCACGGGCGCTGCGCGAGCGCGCCCAGGCGGACGGGCTCCCACTGGAGGCCGCCGGCGAGGTCGCCGCCCGCTTCGAGAAGGCC
Organism: Gaiellaceae bacterium; assembly: GCA_036555085.1. GTDB lineage: Bacteria > Actinomycetota > Thermoleophilia > Gaiellales > Gaiellaceae > Gaiella. The sequence goes on along the minus strand of DATBMD010000215.1, from coordinate 8,517 downwards.
CATCCCTCCTTCTCGTTCGGCGCCGCTCTCTCGATCGTCGCGGTCGACGCGGAGACGGGAGTCGTCCGCAGTGAGAGGCACGTCGTCGCGCACGACGTCGGTCGCGCCGTCAACCCGGCGCTGCTCCGCGGCCAGCTCGTGGGCGCGGCGGCCCAGGGAATCGGGGCGGCGCTCTACGAGGAGCTTCCCTACGACGAGGCGGGGCAGCCGCTCGCGATCTCGCTCGCCGACTACCTCCTCCCCACTGCCGGCGAGCTGCCGCCGATCGAGGTCGTCGTGATCGAGCATCCAACGGCCGGCAATCCCCTGGGAGTCAAGGGCGGCGGCGAGGCCGGGATGGTCACCGCGCCCGCCGCGGTGGCGAACGCCGTCGGAGACGCGCTCGGCGGGGCCGGAGCTCAGCTCGAGCGGTTGCCGTTGTCGCCGCCCCGGATCCGCGCGCTGCTGCGCGGCCCGACGGGCCTGAGCACTGGATCCACCGATTCGGAGACGGTAGAAGGAGAGACGTGAGCGAGTCGCTGCCGCTGGACGAGGAGGTCGGGCAGATCTTCCGCGCCATCCCGGACCTGGCGACCCCGGAGCAGGTCCAGTCGTCGCTGCGGGCCATCCTCGACGATCCGACGCTGGCCCTCTTCTGGTGGGACCGGGAGCGCGAGCAGTACGTGGACGTGCACGACGCGGCCCACGAGTTGCGCGATCCGCCGGGGCGAGCGGTGACGCTCGTCGAGTACACGAGCCGCAAGGTCGGTGCGATCGAGCACGACCCCAAGCTGCTGCAGCGCGCGGAGTTCCTGGAGACGTTCGTACCGACCATGCGGATAGCGATGGAGCGGGACCGGCTGCATCGCGACCTGGTCGAGAAGATCGACGAGCTGAAGGCGTCGCGCCTGCGGATCATCGAGGCGGCGGACGAGGAGCGCCGCCGCCTCCAGCGCAACCTCCACGACGGCGCCCAGCAGCGGCTGGTCGTCGCGCTGCTGGGGCTCCGCGCCGTGGAGCAGCGCATCCACGCCGACGAGGCCGTGGCGCCGCTCGTCCGGGACGCCCGGGCGGAGCTCGAGAGCGCGATCGACGACCTGCGAGAGCTCGCGCGCGGGCTCCACCCGCCGCTGCTCGCACAGCGGGGGCTGGCCGCCGCCATCCGCGCCGGCGCCGACCGGGCGCCGCTGCCGATCGAGCTCGACCTCCGGCTGGAGGTGCCGCTGCCTCCGGCGGTGGAAGCTGCGGCGTACTACGTCTGCGCCGAGGCGGTCACGAACGCCGCCAAGCACGCGCAGGCCGCGACGGTCCGCCTGAGCGTCGTCCACGCCGGCTCGGCCCTCACCGTCGAGGTTCGCGACGACGGCATCGGCGGCGCGCGCATCGCCGTCGACGGCGAGTCGACCGGCCTCGGCGGCCTGAGAGATCGGGTCGAGGCGCTCTCGGGGACGCTCGAGCTCGAGAGCCCGCCGAGCAAGGGCACGCGGCTCGTCGCGACGTTCCCGCTCTGAGCGCCGGCGCGCGAAAAGTCGCGCAGCCCGAACGATCGGTGACACGATACGGGCGTGGCGACCCCGACCGTTCGTGAGGCGACGACCGATCCCCTGCGGGCGTTCGTCCCGCGCCTCGCGGTCGACTGGCTGCGCGAGGCTCCGGACGAGCGAGCGCGCGCGTTCCCGGGGACGATGGTCTTCGCCGACGTCTCCGGCTTCACGGAGCTGACCGAGCGGCTCTCCCGCCGCGGCAAGGCCGGCTCGGAGGAGATCACGACGGTGCTCGACGCCGCGTTCGCCGAGCTGATCGCGGCCGCGTACGCCTACGACGCCGACCTGCTCAAGTGGGGAGGCGACGCGCTCCTGCTGCTCTTCCGCGGCGAGGAGCACACCGCGCGCGCCGCCGCGGGCGCGCTCCGGATGCGGCGCGCGCTGGAGGAGATGCGGCGGCTGCGGACGTCGGTCGGGCCCGTGCGCCTGCAGATGTCGATCGGCGCCCACTCGGGCACGTTCCACCTCTTCCTGGTCGGGGGCGTCCACAAGGAGCTCGTGGTGGCGGGGGCGGACGCCACCGCAGCCGTGCGGACCGAGGCGATCGCCGAGGCGGGCGAGATCGCGCTCAGCCCGGCGACGGCAGCCCGCCTGGAGCCCGAGCTCCTGGGGGCGTCCAAGGACGGCGTCGTCCTGCTCGCGGGCGAGCCGCGCCTGCCGCTGATCGTGCCTCCGTTCTTCGACGTCTCCGGCGTCGACCTGGCGCAGCTCCTGCCGGCGGAGTACGCCCACGAGCTGCGCGGGGAGCCGGGCGACGCGGAGCACCGGCACGTCGCGGTCGCGTTCGTCGAGCTCTGCGGCACGGACGACCTGCTCGAGCAGGAGGGCGTCACCGCGCTCGCCGAGGCGCTCGACGAGCAGATCACGGCGATCCAGCAGACGTGCCACCGCTTCGGCGTCACCTTCGCCCAGACGGACATCAGCAAGAACGGCGTCAAGGCGATCCTGCTGACCGGCGCGCCGCGAAGCGCCGGCGGCGACGAGGAGGAGCTGCTGCTCCGGGCCGCGCGCGCGATCGTCGAGCGGCCCGGCCGGCTGCCGGTCCGGATCGGCCTGAACGCGGGAAAGGTCTTCGTCGGCATCGTCGGCCCGGCGACGAGGCGCACCTACACGTTCTACGGCGACGCGACCAACACTGCGGCGCGGATCATGGGCCGGGCGGAGCCGGGGCAGCTGCTCGTCCGCGACGAGGTGCTGGAGCGGGCGAGGACCGCCTACTCGCTCACGGCGGTCGCGCCGTTCGCCGCCAAGGGCAAGACGGAGCTCGTCCACGTGACGGCGGTCGGCGACGCCGTCGGCGAGCGTGAGCAGAGCGCCGCGGGGCCGTTCATCGGCCGAACGGCGGAGCTGGCATCGCTCGTCGACGCGCTCACGGGGCCCCGCGCAGGCACCGGCACGTTGGTGGTGGTAACCGCCGACGCCGGGCTGGGCAAGTCGCGGCTGCTGGCGGAGCTCCGCTCGCGGGCGTCCGAGCTCCGCGCGGTGAGCGTCCAGTGCGAGCAGATCGACGCCGCGCGGCCGTACGCGGCGGTCGGCGCCGTGCTCTCGCGCGCGCTGCAGCTCGGCCGGCACGCGCCTGCGACCGCGGTCGAGGACCGCCTGCGCCACGCGGTTGCGACGGGAGCGCCGCAGCTCGAGCGGTGGATGCCGCTGCTCGGCGTCCCGCTGGGCCTCGAGCTGCCGCCGACGGCCGAGTCGGCGTTGCTCGAGGAGCGGTTCGTGCCGGAGCGCATCGCGGAGTCGGTCGTGGAGCTGCTGCAGTCCCTGTTGCCCGAGACGACGGTCGTCACGATCGACGATGCACACTGGCTCGACGAGGCGTCGAACGAGCTGCTCGGCCGACTGGCCGGCGATCTCGAGCGTCTGCCATGGTTGGTCGTCGTCGCGCAGCGCAACGTGAGCGGCGGCGGCTTCCGCGTGCCGGAGAGCGTCGACGCGATCGAGCTGTGCCTCGACCAGCTGCCGGGGCAGGCAGCGGAACAGCTCGTCGTCGCGCTGACCGAGGACTCGCCGTTGCCGCCGCACGTCGTCGAGACGGTTGCCTCCCGCTCGGCCGGCAGCCCGCTCTTCCTGACCGAGCTCGTCGGCGCCGTGCGCGCCGGCGGCGACCTGGAGGAGCTCCCCGGCTCGGTCGAGGCGCTGATGGCAGCGCACGTCGACGAGCTCCCGGCGCGGGAGCGAACGATTCTCCGCCACGCGGCGGTGCTCGGCGGCCGCTTCGAGCTCGAGACGCTGCGCCTGACGCTCGACCTCGACGCGCTGGGCGGGCTGAGCGTCCTGGCCCGCCTCGAGGACTTCCTCGTCCTCGACGACGAAGGCGGCGTGCGCTTCCGGCACGGCCTGCTGCGGGAGACGGCCTACGCGGGGCTGCCGTTCAAGCGCCGCCGCGAGCTGCACGAACGCGTCGGCCTGGCGCTCGAGCGCGAGGCCGGCGACGACGCCGACGAGATCGCCGACCGCCTGTCACACCACTTCTACGAGGCCGCCGACTGGGAACGCGCGCGGCGCTACGGCTGGCTCGCGGGCAGCCGAGCCCAGAGCGTCTACGCGAACGTCGACGCCGCCGTGCAGCTCGAGCGTGCCCTGGCAGCGGCGCGCAGGCAACGCAAAGCCCGGCCCGAGGAGATCTCGCGGGTCGCCGAGGCGCTCGGCGACGTCCGAGTCTCGCTCGGCGAGTTCGACGCCGCACTGGAGAGCTACCGGGCCGCGCGCCGTCGGCTCCGCGGGGATGTCGTGGAGGAGGCGAGGCTGCTGCACAAGGAGTCGTACGTGCCCTACCGGCTCGGGCGCCACGAGGAGGCGCAGCGGCGCCTCGACCGCGGCCTGCAGCTGCTGGAAGGCGTGCGCAGCGTGCCGGCGACGGCCCAGCGCGCCCGGATCGCCGCACGCCGCGCCGCCATCGAGCAGGCGCAGGGGAGGCTCCGCGAGACGATCTTCTGGAGCGAGAGGGCGATCGCGGAAGCCGAGCTGAGCGACGCGAAGGAGGCGCTCGCGCACGGCCTCAACATCCTCGATTCCGCGCACGTCGCGCTCGGGCAGTCCGATCGCGCAACCAACGGCCGCCGCGCGCTCCAGCTCTTCGACGAGCTCGGCGAGCTCAGCCAGAAGGCCGGCGTGCTCAACAACCGCGGCATCCTCGCCTACTACGCGGGCGACTGGGACGAGGCGCTCGCGTGGTACCGCCAGGCGCAGGAAGCGTGGGAGCAGGCCGGCGACCGCTGGGCGGCCTCGTACGCAATGTCCAACATCGGCGAGGTGCTCTCGTGCCAGGGTCACCTCGACGAGGCCGAGCCCATGCTGCGAGACGTTCTCCGCGTCAGCCAGGCGGCCGGCACGCCGTCGTCGATCGCAACGGCGCTCGCGGAGCTCGGCAAGCTCGAGGCCCGGCGAGGGGCGATCCCGACCGCGCTCGACCGCCTGCACGAGGCGCGCGCCATCTTCGACCAGATCGGCGAGGACAGCGCGACGTTCGACGTCGACGCGCGGATCGCGGAGGCACTCGTCCTCGGCGGCGACGCCGAGAAGGGCCGGTCGCACGCCGAGACCACCCTGCGCCGCGCGGGAGTGGAGGACGCCGGCTCGCTCGCGAGGCCGATCCTCCTGCGCTCGCTCGGGCTCGCGCATCTCGTCGCGGGCAGGATCGAAGCGGGCTGCGACGCCCTATGGAGCAGTGTCGCCGCCGCCGACGAGGTCGGCTCGAACTACGACGTCGCGGTGGCGCTCGACGCCCTGGCCCACGCGGAGCGGGCGACGAGCGCGCGGGACGACGTGGTCGCCAGGCGGGACGAGCTCTTCGCGAGGCTCGGGATCGTCTCGACGCCGCTGCCGGCGATCGCGGCGTAGCTCGCTCGAGGGCTCAGCCTCCGTTCCACCACTTCGGGTCGTACGGCGCCCTCGCCTCCCAGATCAGCCTCGCGCCCCCGCCGACGCTCTTACGCGAGAGCATGCAGGGCGAGGTCGGGGTGCCCTTCTTCGGGCAGTCCGGGATCAGCCCGTACTGGATGCCGCCCACGAGCACCGAGGTGCCGCCGCCGCGCGTCGGGAACGACAGGTTGGTGCCGACGCAGACGTTGATGTGGGACAGCCCGTTGTCGGGCGCCATCTGACGCACGCTCTTCGGGATGAGGACGGTCACGACCAGCCGGTCCGAGAGCGGCAGCACGGTGATCTCCGCGCCCGGCCCGAAGGCCTCGAACCCGGGGCAGACCCCGGCCGGCGGAGCGTTTTCCGTCAGGCTGAAGAGCGAGAGCTGCGTCGTCACGTCGACGGGGCCCGCATCGGTCGTCACGGTCATCGGGTCGGCGCCGAAGCTCGGCAGCGGCGTCGGCGGCAGCTCGCAGTCGACGCCCGGGGTGCACGTCGTGCTCGCGACCGGGCAGCTGCTCACCTCGACCGTCGGGCTCGGGAACGAGACGGAATTGCCCTGCGCGTCGCTGTACGAGATCGACCCGCGCACCGGCTCGATGCCGCCCGCGGCGGTCGCGAGGTGGGTGGCCGTGTAGGTGAGGCTGACCGTCTCGGACCCGAGCGTCGGGATCGTCCAGGTGACGGCGTTGCCGGCGACGGCGGTCGAGCCGGCGGTCGCCGAGACGTTGCTCACCGTGAAGTGGTCGCTGACCGTGTCCACGACCGTGATCCCGGTCGCGGCGGGCGCGGTCACCGCCGGGCCGATCGTGCTCACGATCGCGTTCAGGTTCGCGTTGCCGGCTCCCGCGCCGATGTAGGCGTGCGTGGCGTCGGGGTCGCTCGCCCACGCGTTCAGGTTCGTCGTGTTCGGCGAGCCGAAGCCGACGGTGAAGATCTCGGTGCCGGCGTTCTTCGCAGCGGTCGCCTGCGAGACGCCGCTCCCGCCCTGGGTGGGGCGCCCGTCCGAGAAGACGACCATCTTCCTCGCGTTCGACGACCCTGCCAGCTGCGCCTGGGCCGTGGAGATGCCGGCCGCGGCGTTCGTGCCGCCGCCCGAGGAGAGCGCGTCGATCGCCGCCTTCAGCGCGGTCGCGCTCGTCGCGCTCGCGGACGTGAGGGCGACGTTGACGCTCGCCGAGGCGGCGAAGCTGACCAGGCCGACGCGGTTGCCGTTGGCGATCACGCCGTCGGCGGCGCCGTCGGTGACCACGTCGAGCCGGTCGACGAACGCCTTGGCGGCGTTCTTGAGCGCGGTGAATGCCGACGCGACGCTGCCGGAGCGGTCGAGCGTCAGGACGATGTCGGCGGGGGTGCCGGTGGTGCCGTTCTGCCCGGTGAGCGTGACCGTCACGTTCACGGAGCCCGTGCAGCCGATCGAGCTCGCGCTCAGGCTCGTGCCGCCGGTCACCGTCCCCGGCGCAGCCGCAGCCGTTCCCGCAACCGTGCCGAGCGCGACCAGCGCGATTCCCGCCACGACAAGCACGACCCCTCGCATCGCCATCCCCTCTCACGCCGCTCGGTCGCCGCCGCAGGCGACCTGTGTCGCAGGAGAGTCTAGGGAGGAATCGGTGACGTGTCACGCCCGGGCGGACGCGGTCAGCCCGGCGGAGCGCCCCCGGACGCCGGCGCCGGCGCGATCTCGACGAGCTTCTGCCGCCGCCATTCGAGGACGTCGAGCACGATCACCTGGATCGCGCCCGCGACGGGGATCGCGACGAGGGCGCCGACGATCCCGGCCAGCTTGGCTCCCACCAGCACGGCGATCAGCACGGCGAGCGGCGACAGCTGCACCGTCTTGCCGTAGACGAGCGGCTGCAGGATGTGGTTCTCGATCTGCTGGTAGACGACGAAGAAGACCAGCACGATGATCCCCGCGGTCGTCGAGTGCAGGAACGCGATCGTCGTGACGATCACCGCGGCGATCGTGGCGCCGGCGAGCGGGATCAGGTCGAGGAGGGCGACGATCAGCCCGAGCGCGAACGCGTAGGGGACGCCGAGCACGAGCAGGACGACGGTCGTCGCGATCCAGGCGATCAGGCTGATCGCGAGATTGCCGGTCACGTAGCCGCCGACGGTCCGGTAGATGTCGTTGCCGACGCGACGCCAGCGCGGCTGGTGGTGCTCGGGCATCAGCGAGTAGAACCGCTCGACCCAGGCCGGCCCCTCGAGCAGCATGAACAGGGTCAGGAACACGATCGTCACGACCGCCACGATCGCGTTGAAGATGCTCTTCGTCACCGAGAGGGCCGTCTCCGAGAGCCCGAGCACGCCCGAGACGCCGCTCGTCTCGATCGCGTCCCGGATCTTCTCGACGATCTGGTAGTCGCGCTCGAGGAAGCCGAGGCGCCCGCGCCCCTCCGTGATGTCCTCGACGTAGCCCGGCACGGCCTCGGCGAAGTCGTTGATCTCGTTCACGAGCGTCGGCACGAAGGTGGCGCTGATACCGACGATCGCGAGCAGCGCGGACGCGTAGACGAGGCCGACCGCGGCGCCCCGCCGCTTGAAGATGCCGCGCCGTAGCAGCCAGTCGACCGGCGGGTTCAGCGCCATCGCGAGGAACGCGGCGATCAGGATCCAGACGAGGACGCCGCGCGTGACGAGGAGCAGCTGCAGGAGCGCGAGCGTCGCCAGGACGATCCCGATCACGATCAGGATCGCGCGCGGCCGGAAGCGGACGACCCGCTCTTCCATCGCGCCCGAGCCTACGGCGGGCTGCGGACGGTCCCCTACGTGGGGGAACCCATGGTTCCCCCACGAGCCCCCTCCTTGCTCTGCACGGAGAAACGCCTCCCGGCCTCCCGGCCGGCAAAGCCGGCCTCCGGCCGCAACCGCAGATCCACAGGAGCCCCCTGCGACCCTCTACGCCGCGTCCCTCAGGTCACGCACGGAACGCTAGACCCGGCGACGCGGCACGTCGACGAACGTCGCCGCTTCGAGCTCGTCCTCCTCCGCGTGCTCCTGCTCGGCGAAGAAGCGGAAGACCCAGTACGCGAAGACGGCGAAGAAGACGACCGCCTGCTCGCTCGCCATCGTCATGCCGCCGAGCTGCTGATCGGCGAGCGCCGACAGCCCCCAGAGCCGGGTCGGC
>DATBMD010000107.1:0-13334 GCA_036555085.1 Gaiellaceae bacterium | reverse complement strand
CGCCGAGAGCGCCAGCGCGAGCCGCCCCAGGCCGGCCGTCGCGCCGGCCGCGGCCGGCAGGCCGCCCGCGCCCGCGATCCCGGCCCCTGCCTGCGCGGCCCGGCCCGCGAAGCCGCCGAGCCCGGAGCCGTCGACGTAGGCCCGCGCGACCGCCTCCTCGGGCAGGCCGGCGACGGCGTCCTGGAAGTCCGCGTCGTCCGCCAGGGTGCCGTCGTCGAGCGCCTCCAGGTACGCGTCGAGCGCGGCCCTCGACTCGCCCACGGCGGTCCAGCCGGCCACCTCGGCGGTGGCGGCGGCGCCGGACTTCTCGACGAGCGCGGCGAGCTTGGCCGCGTCCTCGGGCTGCGTGAGCACGACGGCCTGCGACGCCCCGCCGGGCACCGTCACGACGACCTCCGGCCCGAGCGCGGGCAGCACGTCGCGCTTCCAGTCGAGGCCCTCGTCGGCGAGGATCGAGGAGAGCGCCTGCTCGGCGCCCGGGATGCGCTCGATCAGCGCCGTCAGCTGCTTCCACTGCGCCGAGCCCGCGTCGGTGTCGAGCAAGACCCAGACGGCGGCGTCCTTCGGCGCGACCTCGGCCGACGCGCTCGTCTCGGTCGCCGCCGGCCGGCTGCCGCACGCAGTCACGAGCACCGCAGCGAGCAGCGCCGTCAGCGCGAGCGGGAGCCGCATCGGGACCATCCTGACTCTCTTGTCGGCGGGAACCGCCCGCCCCCTGAGCGAGCGCGTCCCTCAGCCGCGCGCCGGCACGATCAGCGGCGTGCCCCCGGGCCCGCTCAGGATCTCGACGGGATGGCCGAACGCGGTCCCGACGCGCGCCGCCGAGAGCGTCTCCGCCGGCGGGCCGGCGTGCACGACGCGGCCGCCGGCGAGCAGCGCGACCCGGTCCGCGTGGGCTGCGGCGAGGTTCAGGTCGTGGAGGACGACGAGCACCGCGGCGCCCTCGTACGCCAGCTCGCGGACGACCGCCATCACCTGCTCCTGGTGGCCGATGTCGAGCGACGCGGTCGGCTCGTCGAGGAGCAGCACCGGAGTCTCCTGCGCGAGCACCCGGGCGAGAGTCACCAGCGCGCGTTCGCCGCCCGAGAGGCTCGGGAAGGTGCGCGAGGCCAGGTGCGCGATCCCGACCCGGCGGAGCGCGCCGTCGACGGCGCGGTCGTCGTCGACGCGCGAGGGCTGCGCGTAGCGGGCCATGGCGACGACCTCGCGGGCCGTGAACGAGAAGCGCATCGGCGCGTCCTGCGGCATCACGGCGCGGCGGCGGGCGCGCTCGACGGGCCCGAGCCGGCCGAGCGGCGCACCGCCGAGCTCGACGCTCCCAGCGGTCGGCTCGACCTCGCCGGCGAGGAGGCGGAGGACGCTGGACTTGCCCGCGCCGTTCGGCCCCACGAGCGCCACCACCTCCCCGCTCCCGAGGTCGACGTCGACGCCGTCGACGATGCGGCTGCCCCGCACCGTCCAGGAGAGCCGCCGGCCGCTGAGCATCGATCTCATGCCCAGCCGCCGTGCGCCTCGCGCGTCCGCCAGAGCAGCCAGAGGAAGAACGGGCCGCCGACGAGCGACGTCACGACGCCGAGCGGGAGCTCCGTCGGCGCCACGGACGTCCGCGCGACGAGGTCGGCCAGCACGAGCAGCGCGGCGCCGCCGATGCAGCTCGCCGGGACGACGATCCGGTTGGCGGGCCCGACGGCGAGGCGGACGAGGTGCGGCACCACGAGGCCGACGAACGCCAGCACTCCCGCGGCGGCGACCGCGGCGCCGGTGGCGAGGCTCAGGGCGATGACGAGGCGCAGCCGCACCCGCTCGGTGTCCACGCCGAGGTGCGCGGCCTCGCGCTCGCCGAGCGCCATCAGATCGAGCTCGCGGGTGTGCCGCAGCGCCGCGGCGACGCCGACGGCGACGAAGGGCGCGGTGGCCGCTACGAGGGGCCAGGTCGCGCCGCCGAGGCTCCCGAGCGACCAGAAGACGACGTCGCGAAGCTCCTCGTCGTCCGCGCGGGCGATCAGGAAGCCGACCGCCGCGCCGACGAGCGCGGTCACCGCGACTCCGGTCAGGAGGAGCGTCACGACCTCGGTGCGGCCGTCGTGCCGGGCCAGGCCGTAGACGACCAGGGCGGCCAGCACCCCGCAGGCGAACGCGCACAGCTGCAGCGCGCCGAAGAACGCCCCCGACAGCCCGAGCACGATCGCGACGACCGCGCCGAGCGACGCGCCGGTCGAGACGCCGATGATCCCGGGGTCGGCGAGCGGGTTGCGGAAGACGCCCTGGAGCGCCGCCCCGCAGACGGCGAGCGCGGCGCCGACCAGGGCTCCGAGCACGACGCGCGGCAGCCGGATCGCCCAGAGGATGGCGTCCTGCTGCGGGTCGACGTCGACGCCGAGGTCGACGCCCGCGTGCCGCAGCAGGATCGCGAGCACGTCTCCCGGCGGGATCCGGACGGCGCCGATGCCGACGCCCAGGAGCACGGCGCCGGCGAGGAGCGCGAGCAGCCCGGCGAGCAACGGCACGGGCCGGAGCAGCCGGCCCGTGCCGCTCCGTGCGCCGCTAGCGAACCTCAGGGTGGAGGCCACGGATCAGCAGCCGCAGCGCGCGTCCCGTCCTGGGCCCGAGCCCGAGCAGCAGCAGGTCGTCGTAGTGGACGATGCGGCGGTTCTTGCCTGCAGGCGTCTGGGCGACGCCGGGCAGCCGGAGCAGCCCGTCGACGCCGCCGACCGACTCGACGCCCGCGGTGAGGGCGAGGATCACGTCCGGCTGGGCGGCCACGAGCGACTCCGCGGTCAGCGACCGGAAGCCCTGGATCCCGAGGCCCTTGCCGACGTCCTGCCCGCCCGCCGCCTCGATCAGCGCGTCCGCGCCGGAGTCCCTGCCGCCGATCATCTGCACCTGCGCGCCGCGGAGGTACAGGAAGGCCACCTTCGGCTTCGACGACGTGCGGCCCACCTCGCGGCGGGCCAGGGCGACCTGCCCCTCGACCTGCCGGGCGAGGCGCTCGCCGCGGCCGGGGACGCCGAGCGCCCGGCCGACCCGTCGCAGCTTCCGCGCGCCGGCGTCGAGGTCCTTGAACTCCGGGATGATCACGACGGTCACCCCCGCGGTCCGGAGCTGCTCGAGGACCGTGGGGGGCCCGGCCAGCGGCGTGCCGATCACCACGGTCGGACGGAGCGACAGGATCCCCTCGGCCGACAGCGTGCGCTGGTAGCCGATCTTCGGTAGCGGCCCGACCCGCTTGGCCGGATAGGTGGCGCTGACGTCGACCCCGACGACGTTCGCGCCGAGGCCGAGCGTGAAGACCGTCTCGGCGATGTCGCCGTTCAGCGGCACGATGCGGCTCACGTCGCGCACGACCACCGTCTTCCCGTCCTCGTCGACGACCCGCGCGGGCAGCACCGGCGCGGGCTCCGCGGCGGGTCGCTTCGGGGTGGCCGCCGGGACGGACGTGGCGAGGAGGGCGGTGGCGACGGCGAACGCGGCCGGCAGCGCGAGGGCGGCGGCGCGGCGGCTCACGCGTGGCCGTCCGTGCGGAGCACGTGCCCGCTCAGCGAGATCCGCCGGGACAGGATGCCGCCGTCGTCCGCGCGGACGACGAGCCGCTCGGCCGGCAGCAGGAAGGCGCCCTCGGCGACGTAGGCGTCGACGTACGCCTCCGACGCCTCCAGCCGGTCGTCCGCGGCCCAGTAGAAGACGGCGAACGCCGTCGGGACCACCGTTCCACCCGGCGCCTGCATGCGGCTCTGCACCGCGATCGAGAAGCGGTGCCCGCCGGGCCGGCGCGTCACGAGCGCGATCGCCCCCCGGTCGACCCGGTAGGACGACTCCATCGAGTCGTCGAGCTCGACGAGGGCGCCGAGCGCGTCGCCGTCCTCGACCAGCCGCTTCTCGTGCAGGCCGTCGCCGTCCTCGTAGCGCCGGCCGAGCCGGTGCGCGACCAGCGAGCGGATCTGCTCGGCCGCCCAGGCGTCGTCGGCGCCCTCGACGCGGGCGATCACCTTGCCGTCCTCGAGCTCCACCTCGACGCTGCCCTCGCTCTGCCCCGAGCCGGCCTCGAGCCGGAGCGCGGCGGTGAAGCCCCGGAATCCGGGCGGGTAGCGATACGACTGCCGGTGCGCTCCGCGCAGCAGCTCTTCCGCGGCGACCCCCGGTGGGCTCACAGTCTTCATCAGGTCTCCTTTACGAAGGATGTAAGGTCGACCTTACATAGACGGGCGCGCCGGACGCAAGCGGGGTCAGGTCCTGCAATCACGCACCGCGCCCGAACGAGGGCCGAGCGCGCGGGCGCTACTCGGTCGTCGGCTTCCGCCGCATCAGCTGGTCGAGGAGGTCGGTCAGGCTGACGCCCCCGAGCACGGCGCAGACGCCCTCGGTGACCGGCATCTCGACGCCGAGCCGGTGCGAGAGGTCGCGCAGGACCGGCGCCGTGGTCAGGCCCTCGACGACCATCCCGATCTCGGCGACCGCCTCGTCGGCGCTCGCACCCTGCGCGATCAGCTCGCCGGCCCGCCGGTTGCGCCCCGCCGGCGACCAGCACGTGACGATCAGGTCGCCCATCCCCGCGAGCCCGGCGAACGTCTCGGGTCGCGCCCCGGCCACCTCGGCCAGCCGCCGCATCTCGGCGAGGCCCCGCGCAACGACGGCCGCCTTCGCGTTGTCGCCCAGCCCGAGCCCGTCCGACCCGCCAGCCGCGAGCGCGATCACGTTCTTCGCAGCCGCGCACAGCTCGACGCCGACGACGTCGTCGTTCACGTAGACGCGGAAGACGACCGAGTTGATCGCCTGCTGGAGCTGCTCGGAGAGACCGGGGGTCGTGCTCGCGACGACCGCCGCGGCCGGCAGCCCGAGGGCGACCTCCTCGGCGATGTTCGGCCCGGAGAGCACCGCCACGGGCCGGTTCCGGACGAGCGTCGAGAGGCGGCTCCCGGTCTCGGGGTCGAGGCCCTTGGCGAGGCTGAGCACCGGCGCGTCGCCCTCCAGCCCCGTGACGGTCTCCGCGAAGGCGGCGCTCGGGACGGCGACGACGACGAGCTCCGCCTCGGCCACGGGCGCCTCGGCCAGCGGGCAGGCCCGGATGCCGCGCAGGTCGGCGCCGGTCACGTAGCGCGGGTTGCGGCCGGTCGTCGCGATCGCGTCGGCCTGCCGGACGTCGCGGCACGCGAGCACGACGTCGTGCCCGCTCTCCCTGAGGACGATCGAGAAGGCGGAGCCCCACGAGCCGCCGCCGAGGACGACGACCCTCATTCGCTGCGCACGAAGTCGATCGAGACGGGCACGCCCTCGAGGCTAAACCGTCTCCGCAGCTCGTTCTCGACCCAGTAGCCATAGTCGCGCGTCACGAGCCGCGGGTCGTTGACGAAGATGCGGAACCGCGGCGGTCGGGTCGAGACCTGGGTGCCGTAGAGCAGCTTCAGCCGCCGGCCGCGAGCACCGGCCGGGCCCGGCCGCTCCTCGCGCAGCTCGCCGAGCGCGCGGTTGAGCTCCGGCGTCGGGATCCGGCCGGCGTGCCTGGCGAACAGCTCCTCGACCCGGTCGAGCAGCCGCGCCAGCCCGCGGCCGGTCTTCGACGAGACCGCGATCACCGGCGGGCGCTGCCGGAGCCGGCGCGCCAGGTGGCCGCGGGCCTCCTCGATGTCGACCGTGGTCAGGTCCCACTTCGCGAGCACCACGATGGTGGAGCAGCCCGCCTTCCGGGCGATGTCGGCCACGGTCAGGTCGTGGTCGACGATCCCCTCGGACGTGTCCACGAGCACCAGGGCGACGTCGGCCCGCTCGGCGGTCTCCAGCGTCCGCAGCTCCGAGTAGTACTCGATCCCCTGGCGCTGGCGGCGCTTGCGCCGGATGCCGGCCGTGTCGACGAGCACGAACGTCGTCCCGTCGCGCTCGAGGACGGTGTCGATCGAGTCGCGGGTCGTGCCGGGCACGTCCGAGACGATCACGCGCTCGCTGCCGAGCAGCCCGTTCAGCAGCGAGGACTTGCCGACGTTCGGCCGGCCGAGGATGGCGACGCGGATCGCGTCCTCGCCGACCGGCATCTCGGCGCGCCCCGGCAGCAGGCGGACGACGTCGTCGAGCAGGTCGCCCGTGCCGTGGCCGTGCAGGGCCGAGATCGGCACCGGCTCGCCGAGCCCCAGCCGGTGGAACTCCGCCGCCTCGGAGTCCCGCCGCGGGTCGTCCAGCTTGTTCGCGACGACGATCACCGGCACCCGCGCGGCCCGGAGGATCGCCGCGAGCTCCTCGTCGCCCGGTGTTATCCCCGCCCGGGCGTCCACGACGAACAGGACGACGTCGGACTCCGCGATCGCGACGCGCGCCTGCTCGGCGATCAGGCGGCCGTACGGCCCCGCGTCCGCCTCGTCGACGCCGCCGGTGTCGATCAGGCGGAAATGCGTGCCGGCCCAGTCGACCAGCAGCTCCTTCCGGTCGCGCGTCACCCCGGGCGTCTCGTGCACCACCGCCGCCCGGGTCTCCGCGATCCGGTTGACGAGCGTCGACTTGCCGACGTTCGGGAAACCGACGACGGCCACGGTTCCCGCCAGCGGCGCCGGTGCGCTTTCGGCCCCTTCCGGGCCGAAAGCGCTAGAGCTGCGTCTCGTCCCCGCCATGCCGCTCTCGCGACCGCGAGGCCGGAGGCGTAGCCCTCGGCCTCCCGAGCGCGTGCATCTCCACGAGCCAGTCCCACAGCCGCCGGATCTCGCGCTCCAGCTCGTGCGACGCCTCCCGGTATCCCTTGCCGTTGCGCGGGAGGCCGTCGAAGCGCAGCGGCTCGCCCCAGGCGATCGAGACGGGCGCGAAGTTCCCGAGCCGCCAGGCCAGCGAGCCGTGCACGGCGGCGGGGACGATCGGCACGTCCTCCTGCAGCGCCACCATCGCGGCGCCGGGCTGGACGGGCCCGGGGACGCCGGAGCGCTGGCGCGTCCCCTCGGCGAACATCCCGAGCGCACCCCCCTCGGCGACGACGCGGCGCATCGTGCGCACCGCGTCCCGGTCGGACTCGCCGCGCCGGACCGGGTAGCACCCGAAGAGCCGGATCAGCTCGCCGAGGCCCGGCACGACGTGCGCCTCGACCTTCGCCATGTAGTTGATCGTCCGCGGACACGCGGCGCCGAGCGCGGGCGGGTCGAGCCACGAGAAGTGGTTGCAGGCGACCACGATGCCGCCCTCGAGCGGCACGCGCTCCTTCCCGTAGACGACGAGGCGCGAGAACACCTGGACGAGCGGCTGCACCGTCAGGCGGCCGACCACCCAGACCGCGTCCTCCCTCCTCACGCCGGCCTCCGCGCCCGGACGAGCTCCTCGATCCGGTCGAGGACGTCGTCGACCGTCAGGCCCGTCGTGTCGATCGCGACCGCGTCGGCGGCCCGGTGCGTGTTCGCAGCGTCGCTCGCGTCGCGGCGTCGCAGGTCGTCGGCGAGGGCGTCCGGGTCGGCGCCCTCCCGCTCGGCGTGACGGCGGCGGGCGCGCTCGTCGGGGTCGGCCACGAGCCAGACCTTCAGCTCGGCGCCGGGCACGACGACGGCGCCGATGTCGCGGCCCTCGATCACCGAGTCGCCGGCGGCGCCGAGCGCCCGCTGGCGCTCGCGCATCACCTCCCGCACGCGCGGATGCCGGGCCACGATCGGGACGGCGGCGTCGATCTCGGGGCTCCGGATCGCCTCCGTCACCGCCTCCCCGGCGATCGAGACGGCGTCGCCCTCGAAGTCGACCGGCTGCGCCCCGGCCAGCGCCGCCAGCGCGTCGGCGTCGTCGAGCGCGACCCCGTCCCGCAGCGCCAGCCAGGCCAGCGCGCGGTACATCGCCCCCGTGTCGAGGTAGCGGAACCCGAGCCGCGCGGCGAGCCCGCGCGCGACGGTGCTCTTGCCGGCGCCGGCCGGCCCGTCGATGGCGACGATCACCGCGGCCTCACAGCGGCCATTCTGCGCAGCTCAGGCCTCTTCGAGCTGTGACAGCAGATCGAAGAAGTCGGGGAAGCTGACCCCGACGGCGTCGGCGTCCTCGACCCGCACGCCCTCGCGCGAGGCGGTCCCCGCTATCGCGCCCAGCATCGCGATCCGGTGGTCGCCGCGGCTCGAGATCGTGCCGCCGCGCAGCCGCGTGGGGACGCCGCGGACCCGGAAGCCGTCGCGGGTCCCGGTGATGTGGGCGCCGAGGGCGCGCAGCCCGTCGACGACCGCGTCGATCCGGTCGGTCTCCTTCGTCCGGAGCTCGGCAGCGCCGCGCAGGACGCTTCCGCCCCGCGCGTACGACGCGGCGAGCGCGAACAGCGGCAGCTCGTCGATCGCCAGCGGCACCTCGCCGGGGCCGACCTGGGTCGCCACGAGCTCCGCCGAGCGCACCTCCAGGTCGCCGGCGAGCTCGCCGCCGATCCGGCGCCGGTTGTAGACGTGGACGTGCGCGCCCATCCGGTCGAGCACGTCGAGCAGGCCGGTGCGGCGCGGGTTGAGGTTGACGCCGTGGACGTGGAGCTCCGAGCCGGGCACGAGCGTGGCGGCGACGACGAACGGCGCCGCCGAGGAGAAGTCGCCCGGCACCTCCAGCTCGCCGAGCTCGAGCCGTTCCGCCGGCTGCACCGTGACGCTCTGCGGCCGCCGGGTGACGCGGGCGCCGGCCGCGGCCAGCATCAGCTCCGTGTGGTCGCGGGTCGGCACGGGCTCGACCACGGTCGTCGCCGAGCCCGCCAGGAGGCCCGCGAGCAGGATGCACGACTTGACCTGGGCGCTGGCGACCGGCAGCTCGTACGAGATCCCGTGCAGCTGCCGGCCGTGGATCAGGAGCGGCAGCGTCCCGTCCGCGGTCTCCACGCCCGCCCCCATCAGCGCGAGCGGCTCGGCGATCCGCCGCATCGGCCGCGCGCTCAGCGAGTCGTCGCCGACCAGCTCGAACTCCTGGCCCGCCTGGCCGGCCAGGATGCCCGTGAGCAGCCGCACGAGCGTGCCCGCGTTGGCGCAGTCGATCGGGCGTCCGGGGGCGTGCAGGCCGCGCAGGCCGGCTCCGCGCACGCTCAGCGTGTCGACGTCGATCTCGTCCACCCCGACGCCGAGCGAGCGGACGGCGCCGACGGTGGCTTCGGTGTCCGCCGAGCGGCCGAAGCCGCGAATCGACGTCTCGCCGTCGCAGAGCGCGGCGATCAGGACGGCGCGGTGCGAGATCGACTTGTCGCCCGGCACCGCGATGTGGCCGACCAGCCGCGCCACCGGCTCGACGGTGGCCTGGCTCACGGCTCGAGCACCGGCGCCAGCACGACGCCGTACCCCTGCGCCTCGAGCAGAGCCGCCGCCCGCTCCGCGTCGGCCTCGCCCGCCACGAGCACGGTCAGCGTGCCGCCGCGATCGGTGGAGAGGTGCTCCATGTCGAAGTCCGCGACGTTGATCCGCTCCGCCCCGAGCGCCTGGAAGATGCCCGCCAGCACGCCGGGCCGGTCCGGGATGTGGACGCGGAGCCGGTGCAGCGCGCCGGGATCGTCGTAGGCGGTGGCGAGCAGCCGCCGCCGGTTGCCGCCGGCCTCGCCGATCCAGCGGGCGAGGAAGCCCGCGTCGCCGCCGGCGAGCGCGGACTCGAGCTGCTCGACGCGCCGGCGGTGCTCGGCGAGCGCGGCGCCGAGCGCCTCCCGGTTGTCGAGGAAGATGTCGACCCAGATGCGCGGGTTGGCGCCCCCGATCCGCGTCATGTCGCGGAGCGAGCCGCCCGCGGCCTGGAGGGGGTCGTGCCCGTCGACGCGCGCGGCGCCGGCCTGGTTCAGGAGCACGTTGGCGAGCACGTGCGGCAGGTGGCTCGTGATCGCCACGAGCCGGTCGTGCGACGACGGGTCGATCGCCACCGGCCGGGCGCCCAGCGAGGCGACGAACCCGTGGACGAGGCGGAACCGCTCGGGCTCCGTCGCCGGCCCGGGCGTCAGGAACCACGTCGCCCCCTCGAACAGCTCCGCCGTGGCGCGCTCGGGCCCGCGGGTCTCCGAGCCCGAGATCGGGTGGCCGCCGACGAAGCGCACGTCCCCGGCGGCGGCGGCGCACACCGCCCCCTTCGTGGAGCCGACGTCGGTGACGGTGCATTCCGCGGGCGCACCCTCGAGGGCGGCGGCCACGACGCGCGGCAGGTCGGCGACCGGCACGGCGACGAGGGCCAGGTCGGCGTCGGCGAGCGCCTCGGCCAGCGTGCTCGACGGCTCGACCGCGCCCTTCTGCGCGGCGACGCGGAGCGCGTCCGCGTCGTCGTCCCAGCCCGCGACGCGCTCGACCCCGGCCCGGCGCGCCGCCAGGGCGGCGGACGCCCCGATCAGCCCGGTGCCGACGACCGCGAGCGTCTTCAGCGTCGGCGTCGACATCCGGCTCGGCGGCAGCGTGCGGCCGTCATGCGGCGCGCATCAGCTCGGCGACGCGGAAGGCGAGATCGAGCGACTGGCGCGCGTTCAGGCGCGGGTCGCAGAGGGTCTCGTAGCGGTGGTCGAGCTGCTCCTCGCGCACCGCCTCGGAGCCGCCGAGGCATTCCGTCACGTCCTCGCCCGTGATCTCCAGGTGCACGCCGCCCGGCCAGGTGCCGACCTCGCGGTGCGCGGCGAAGAAGCGCTCGATCTCGGCCATCACGTCGTCGAAGTGGCGGGTCTTGTGCCCGCCCGCGGTCCGGGAGCCGTTCTCGTGCATCGGGTCGCAGGCCCAGACGACGGGGTGCTCGGCGTCGCGCACGGCGCGGAGGAGCGGCGGCAGCGCTTCGGCCACGCGGGCGGCGCCCAACCGCGTGATCAGCGTCAGCCGGCCGGGCACCCGGTGCGGGTTGAGCCGCTCGCAGAGCCCGACGACGTCCTCGGCCGTCGCCGCCGGCCCGATCTTCACCCCGATCGGGTTGTTGACGCCCGAGCAGAACTCCACGTGCGCGCCGCCGAGCTCGCGCGTCCGCTCGCCGATCCACAGCATGTGCGCCGAGCACGCGTACCAGAGCCCCGTCAGCGAGTCCCGTCGCGTCAGCCCCTCCTCGTAGTCGAGCAGCAGGCCCTCGTGGCTCGTCCAGACGTCCACCTCGTGGAGGCTCCGCTCGGAGGCGAGGTCGATCCCGCACGCCTGCATGAAGCGGAGGGCGCGGCCGATCTCGTTCGCGAGCGCCTCGTAGCGTCGTCCCTCGGGCGAGCTGGCGACGAACTCCTGGTTCCAGGTGTGCACCTGGGTCAGGTCGGCGAAGCCGCCCTTCGTGAACGCGCGCAGGAGGTTGAGCGTCGAGGCGGCCTGGAAGTAGCCCTGGATCATCCGCGCGGGGTCCGGGACGCGCGCCGCCGCCGTGGCCTCGTCCGAGTGGACGGTGTGGCCGCGGAACGACGGCAGCTCCACGCCGTCGATCGTCTCGACCGGCGACGAGCGCGGCTTCGTGAACTGGCCGGCGATCCGCCCGACCTTCGCCACCGGCAGCTGCGCGCCGAACGTCAGCACCGCCGCCATCTGCAGCATCACCTTCAGCTTCTCGCGGATCTGGATCGCGGAGAGGTCGCGGAACGACTCGGCGCAGTCGCCCGCCTGGAGCAGGAACGCGCGGCCCTCCGCCACCTCGCCGAGCGACGCGAGCAGCGCCCGGGCCTCGCCCGCGAAGACGAGCGCCGGCAGCGCGCGCAGCCGCTCGCGCGCGGCCTCGGCCTCGGCTCCGTCGGGCCACGCCGGCTGCTGGCCGGCCGGGTGGCCGCGCCACGACGAGGGTGCCCATTCGCGCTGAGTCGTCGCCACTGCGCGCAGTGTAATGAGGGCGGTTTTGACGCCTCGCGTGAAATCCGCTATCACCAGAGCATGCCCTGCTTCGCGGATCGGCACTGGTGGCGCCGCCGGCGAGGCGGGAGCATGCTCGGCTGACGCAGCCGGCTCCCGCGGTACGTTGACCCTCGTGACCGCGGCTCCAGAGCCCTGCCGGTCGCGAAGCGACCGAAAGGACTCACATGCGCATCTTCTCCGGAATCCAGCCCACGGGCGACAAGCACCTCGGCAACTACATCGGCGGCTTCCGCCAGTACGCGGCGACGCAGGAGCTGGGCGAGGCCTTCTTCTGCATCGTCGACCTGCACTCGATCACGGTCGACTACGACCCGGTCGACCTGCGCGAGCGGACGCTCGACCTCTACGCGCTGCTGCTCGCCGTCGGGCTCGACCCGGAGCGCGCGACGGTGTTCGCGCAGAGCCACGTGACCGCGCACGCCGAGGCGAATTGGCTGCTCGCGGCCGTCGCCAGCTACGGCCAGCTGGGCCGGATGACGCAGTTCAAGGACAAGTCCGAGCAGCGGGAGTTCGTCTCCGCCGGCCTGTTCACCTACCCGGTGCTGATGGCGGGCGACATCCTCCTCTACCAGACCGACATCGTCCCCATCGGGGACGACCAGCGGCAGCACCTGGAGCTCTCGCGCGACCTCGCCGAGCGGTTCAACGCCCGCTACGGGGAGACGTTCGTCGTGCCGCGGGGCGTCTACCCCGAGGTCGGGGCGCGGATCATGGACTTGCAGGAGCCGACGAACAAGATGTCGACGACGATCGGCACCGAGCAGGGCACGGTGCGGCTGCTCGACGAGCCGGACGTGATCCGGAAGAAGCTCCGGTCGGCAGTGACCGACTCCGGCTCGGAGGTGCGCCGCAGCCCGGACAAGCCCGGGGTGACGAACCTGATCGACATCCTCTCGGCGCTGACCGGCGAGGATCCAGACGCGATCGAGGCGCGCTACGACGGCGCCGGCTACGGGCAGTTCAAGACCGACGTCGGCGAGGCGGTGGTCGAGGCCGTCGTGCCCGTGCAGGAGCGCTACCGCGAGCTGCGCGCCGACGCGGGCGAGCTGCAGCGGCTGCTGGCCGTCGGCGCCGAGAAGGCGGCCGAGGCGAGCGCGCCCACGCTCGCTGCGATGTACGAGCGCATGGGCTTCGTCAGGCTCTCCTGAGCCGCTCGAGCTCCTCGCTCGTCAGCTCTCGCCACTCTCCCGGCCCGAGCCCGTCGACCCGGAGGCCCGCGTAGACGCTTCGGTGCAGGCGGCGCACGCGGCCGCCGACCGCCTCGACCATGCGTCTCACCTGACGGTTGCGGCCCTCGTGGATCGCGAGCTCGAAGCTGCCGGGGCCGGTGCGGCGGACGCGCGCCGGCGACGTCGGCCCGTCCTCGAGCTCGATCCCGTCGGCGAGCGCGCGGAGAGCATCGTCTCCGACCGGCTTCCACGTCTCCACCTCGTAGACCTTCTCGACGCCGTGACTCGGGTGGGCCAGCCGGTGCGCGAGCGGGCCGTCGTTCGTGAGCAGGAGCGCGCCGGTCGTGTCGACGTCGAGCCGGCCGACCGGGACGACGCGAGACTCGTGCTCGACGAGCGCGACGACGGTCGGCCGGCCCTGCGGGTCGCTCGC
>DATBMD010000051.1:0-3064 GCA_036555085.1 Gaiellaceae bacterium | reverse complement strand
AACCGGGCGACGAGGTCGTCCGCGAGCGTCACCCGCTCGAGCGTCGACCCGAGCACGAACTCGCCGGGGTGGAGGATGAACGGCCCGTCGTCGACCTCCACGAGCTCGGTCAGCTCGTCCTGCGGCTGCCGCACGTCGATGTACGGATAACGGGAGTTGCGGAACACCCGGAAGTAGCGGTCGACTCGGACATCGAGGCTCGAGGGCTGCATCAGGCCCGGGTCGTAGGGGTCGATGCCGATCTCCCCCGAGTCGATGAGCCGCCTGATCGCGCCGTCCGAGAGGACCATGCGGCCTATCGTACGCGGGCGCCGGTGGCGCCCACGCGGCGCGGATGCGGTACGCTCCCGAGCCCGTGTCCATGCTCTACGGACCGATGGAGCCGAACGAGCGCTTTCGCGCTCGACGGGCCGAGATCCGGAGGCGCAGGCGGCGTCGGCGCGCTGCGGCGCTCGGGCTGCTGCTGCTCGTCCTGATCGCCGTCGGGGTCGGCGCCCGCTACGGCATGACCGACGCCACGAAGGCGACGCAGGCCGGGCCCGTCGCCGCCGCCGACCTGTCTTGGGTGGCCCCCACGGGCAGGCAGCCGAGACCGCTCCCCGTGGAGATCCGCGGCGTGCACGTCACCGGGCCGCTCGCGTCGATCGAGGGCAAGCTGCAGCAGTACATGGCGCTCGAGCGTCTCGGCCTGAACACGATCCAGCTCGACGTCAAGGACGAGGGGGGCGAGATCGGCTTCGCCCCGGCCGGGGTGCGGCTGGCCAGCAGGGCCGGCGCGGCCCGCTCCTACTACAAGCCGGGTGAGGTCGCGAGGCTCGCCCACAAGCGCGGCCTCTACCTGATCGGCCGCGTCGTAACCTTCCAGGACCCGCTCCTGTCGGCGGCCCGCCCGGACCTGGCGATCCGCCGCCCCGACGGCTCGGTGTGGACGACCGGCGCCGGCCTCGGCTGGCTGAACCCGTACGACCGCCGGGTGTGGGACTACGCCGTCTCGGTCGCCGAGGCGGCCGCCCGGGCCGGCTTCGACGAGATCATGTTCGACTACGTCCGCTTCCCGTCCGACGGCGACGTCTCGCAGGCGCGCTATCCCGGGAAGACGACGCAGCGCCCGGGGCAGCTCATCGCCGACTTCGTCGCCTACGCCCAGAAGCGGCTCAAGCCTCTGGGCGTCCGCGTATCGACCGCGCTGTTCGGCCTCGCGGCGACGCGTGACATGGGCATCGGGCAGAACCCGCGGCTCGTCGCCAAGCACGTCGACACGGTCTATCCGATGTCCTACCCCGCTCTGTACGGCAGCGGCGAGCTCGGTCTCGACGATCCCGCCGCCACCCCCGGCGAGACCGTCTTCCGCACGCTCGCCCACTATCGGCGCCAGCTCCGCGGCCGCTCGGCGCACCTCGTCACGTGGGTGCAGGACTTCTCCGGCTACACGCTCGAGGACGTGCGCGCCCAGATCGACGCGGCCCGCCTGCAGGGCGTGAAGGGCTACCTGCTCTGGAACGCCGCCGGTGTCTACACCAAGGGGGCGCTCGCCCCGGCCTCGACCGGCTGACCGCCCGCTACGGCGCCAGCCGGGCGCGCCGCCACGCGTCGCCCGCGCGGTCGTAGCGGATCCGGTCGTGGAGCCGGTTCTGGCGGCCGTGCCAGAGCTCGACGACGTCGGGAACGATCCGGTAGCCGCCCCAGAACGGCGGCAGCGGCACTTCCGCCTCCCCCGCGAAGCGCGACTCGGCCTCCGCATAGCGCCGCTCGAGCTCCTCGCGGTTCGCGATCGGCTGCGACTGGGGCGAGGCCCAGGCGGCGAGGCGGCTGCCGAGCGGACGCTGCCGGAAGTAGGCCAAGGACGCCTCGTCGTCCAGCTGCTCGACCCTGCCCTCGACGCGTACCTGGCGGTCGAGCGGCTGCCAGTAGAGCACGAGCGCGGCATACGGGTTGGCGGCGAGCTCGCCGGCCTTGCGGCTCTCGCGGTTCGTGTAGAAGCACAGCCCCTGCTCGTCGACGCCCTTCAACAGGACCATGCGCGCGGAGGGTCGCCCCGCTGCGTCCGCGGTCGCGAGCGCCGCCGCCTCGGGAAACACGAGCCCGGCGGCCGCGGCCTCCGCGAGCCAGGCGTCGAGCTGACGAATCGGGTCGGAGTCGAGATCGCGCTCCTCCACCGGCGCAGCATGCCTGCGGGTGCGGTCACGGGGCTCCGCTACCCTGAGCCGGTGGCGGTCACACGCGCGATCGAGATCCGCACGGAGATCCCCGGGCCTCGATCGAAGGAGGTGCTCGCGCGCCACGACCGCGCGGTCGCCCGCCCGCTCTCCGTCTATCTGCCGGTCGTCGTCGAGGAGGCGCGCGGGGCGCTGCTCACCGACGTCGACGGCAACACCTTCGTCGACTTCACAGGCGGCGTCGGGGTCATGAACGTCGGCCACTCGCACCCGCGCGTCGTCGAGGCGATCGCAGAGCAGGCGGCGCGGTTCACGCACACGGACTACACCGTCGTCCCGTACGAGTGCTATGTCGAGCTGGCGGAGCGCCTGGGCGCGCTCGTGCCGGTCCCGGCCCCGGTGAAGGCGGGCTTCTTCAACTCGGGGGCCGAGGCGATCGAGAACGCCGTCAAGATCGCGCGCCTCGCGACCGGGCGGCCGGCGGTGATCGCATTCGAGGGCGGCTTCCACGGGCGCACGCTGATGGCCCTCTCGCTGACCTCCAAGCCGCACCCCTACAAGGCGGGGATGGGCCCGTTCGCGCCGGAGGTGTACCGGGCGCCCTTCCCGAACGCGTACCGCGGCCCGGACGTCCTGTCCGCGCTCGCCGCGCTCGAGCGGCTCTTCTCGACGCACGTCGCCGCGGAGCAGGTCGCCGCGCTCGTGTTCGAGCCGCAGCAGGGCGAGGGCGGCTTCGTCGCGGCGCCGCCGGAGTTCGTCACGGGGCTGCGGCGCATCTGCGACATGCACGGGATCGTGCTCGTCGCGGACGAGGTGCAGACCGGCTTCGGGCGGACCGGGCGGATGTTCGCGATGGAGCACTACGACGTCCAGCCGGACCTGATCGTGCTCGCGAAGTCGATCGCGGC
>DATBMD010000010.1:0-14550 GCA_036555085.1 Gaiellaceae bacterium | reverse complement strand
AGCAGGATGTTCTCGACGTCCTCGCCCACGTAGCCCGCCTCGGTCAGGGCGGTCGCGTCGGCGATCGCGAACGGGACGTTCAGGATGCGGGCGAGCGTCTGGGCGAGCAGCGTCTTGCCGCAGCCCGTCGGGCCGAGCAGGAGGATGTTCGACTTCTGGAGCTCGACCTCGCCGTCGTCCTGCCCCATGCGGACGCGCTTGTAGTGGTTGTAGACCGCGACCGCCAGTGTGCGCTTCGACTCCTCCTGCGAGACGACGTAGTCGTTCAGCACCGCATAGATGTCGCGCGGACGCGGCAGGTTGTCGAGGTCGAGCTGGGTCGGAGTGGTCAGCTCCTCGTCGATGATCTCGTTGCAGAGATCGATGCACTCGTCGCAGATATAGACGCCGGGGCCTGCGATCAGCTTCTTGACCTGGCGCTGGCTCTTGCCGCAGAAGCTGCAGAGCAGCTGCTCGTTCCCATCGCTCGCTCGGGCCACGACTCTCCTTTTTTACTCCGAATTCGGCGGTCCGGCTACCCGGTTCAGCTGCGATGCACGATCACAGTGTCGATGATCCCGTACTCCTTCGACTCCTCCGAGGTCATGAAGAAGTCGCGGTCCATGTCGGCGTGCACCTTCTCGAGCGGCTGCCCGCTGTGCGACGCCATGATCTCCTCGAGCTTGCGCTTCAGCGCGATCGTCTCCCTCGCGTGGATCTCGATGTCGGACGCCTGGCCCTGGTAGCCGCCCCAGACCTGGTGGATCAGGATCTTGCTGTTCGGGAGCGACATGCGCTTCCCTGCCGCGCCGCCGGCGAGCAGGAGGGCCCCCATGCTCATGGCGATGCCGACGCAGATCGTCGAGACGTCCGGCTTGACGAACTGCATCGTGTCGTAGATCGCGAGGCCCGAGTAGACCGAGCCGCCGGGCGAGTTGATGTACAAATAGATGTCCTTGTCGGGGTCCTCCGACTCGAGGTGGAGCAGCTGGGCGATGATCAGGTTCGCGATCTGGTCGTCCACCTGCGTGCCGAGGAAGATGATCCGCTCGTTCAGCAAGCGGGAGTAGATGTCGAACGACCGCTCGCCGCGCGAGGTCTGCTCGATCACCATCGGGATCAGCGGGCTCATTAAGGCTCCCTCTCTCCGCAAGGGCTGGAATCCGCAGGAGCGGATCCCCGCCCGCGGGAAAACCCCTGAAGCCGGCCGCTGCCGCGGCCGGACCGTGATTCGTGACGCTTCATGCAGGCTCCTTGCTGCCGGGGGTCCACAACTTCGGCTCCGGCTCGGTCGTTTCCTTGTCGGGAGTCCAGAGCTTCTCACGCGCCGCCGCGAGCTCGACCGGGATCGGCTTGACCTCCGCGGCCAGCCGGTCGAGCGCGGCGCGCATCCGGAGGTCCTCGCGCAGCGCCTCCTGATGGCCGTGCGCCCAGATGTCGCCGATCATCGCCTCCGCGTCCTCGTCCGCCGCCTCGGCCTGCTCGCGGATCAGCTCCCTCACCTCGTCGTCCGAGACCTCGATCCCCGCGCGCTCCGCGACCGCCTCGAGCACGAGCTCGCGCACGACCGACTGCGACGCCTCCGCGCGCACCTGGGCGGTGAGCTGCTCCGGCGACTGCCCGGTGACGGCGAAGTACGTCTCGGGCGTGATCCCGCGTCGCTCGAGCGAGCGGACGAAGCTCGCGAGCAGCTCGCGGGCGCGGGTCTCGACGAGCGGGCCGGCCGCCTCGACCTTCGACTCGGCCGCCAGGCGGTCGACGGCCGCCGCGCGGAACGCCACCTCGATCTCCTCCTCGAGCTGCGCCCGCAGGCGCGCCTCGATGTCGGCCCGGAGCTCGGCGAGCGTGTCGAACTCGCTCGCGGCCCGGGCGAGGTCGTCGTCGAGCTCGGGCAGGACCCGCTCGTTGACGTGCTTGACGGTGACGTCGACGGTGGCGGTGGTGCCGTCGGGGAGCTCGTACGACGCCTGCGCCGTCTCGCCGGCGCGAACGCCGACCAGCGCCTCCTCGATCTCCAGGGCGACCCGGCCGTCGCCGAGCTCGACGACCGTGTCGGACTGGGACTCGCCGGAGGCGCTGACGAGGTCGACGACCAGCGTGTCTCCCTCCGCGGCGGCGCGATCCTCGACAGGGGTCAGCTCTGCGACGGTCTCGCGGACGGCGTCGAGCTCGCGAGCGATCAGCTCCTCCGGGACGACCGCCTCGGCGCGCGGCACCTCGAGCGTCGTCCAGTCGACGATCTCGGGCGTCGGCTGCACCTGCACGGTCGCCGTGAACGTCCAGCTCGCGTCGTCCTCGGCCGGAAGCGCGTAGTCGTACTCCGGCGGCGCGACGGGCCGCAGCCGCGAGCGAGCGGCGGCGTTCCAGAACCAGCCCCCGATGTGGCTGTCGACCGCCTCGGCATAGATGCGGTCGCGCCCGACGCGCGACACGAGCACCTGCATCGGCACCTTGCCCTGGCGGAAGCCGGGAATCTTGACCGACCCTGCGAGGTCCGAGGCAGCGTGCTCGACCGCGTGCCGGATCTCGTGCGGCGAGACGTCGACGGTGAGGCGGACACGGTTCTCGCCGAGCTGCTCGACCTGGGTCACTTGGCCATTCAAGCAGACACCCTGCGCCTGGCCGTTGCCCGAGGCAGCGCCGCGATCCCGCCCTCCGAGCCCGTCCGATGCGGGCGAGAGGACTCGAACCTCCAGGGGCTTGCGCCCAGCGGGACCTAAACCCGCCGCGTCTGCCAGTTCCGCCACGCCCGCGCGACTCGGCTGAATGTAGACGATCGGCCGCGCCGCGCGGGCGCCCGCCGCCCGAGGCGGCTACGCCCGGGCCGGCGACGTGGCCACGATCGCGCCGACCAGCTCCTCGACGCGGATCGGCTTCGACACGTAGCCGTCCATCCCCGCGGCGAGGCAGCGCTCCCGGTCGCCGTCCATGGCGTTCGCGGTCATGGCGACGATGCGCGGCCGCGCCTCGCCGAGCCGGGCCACGATCCGCCGGGTGGCCTCCAGGCCGTCCATCTCGGGCATCTGGACGTCCATCAGCACCAGGTCGTAGGTCTGCCGTTCGACCGCATCGATCGCCTCGACCCCGTTCGAGGCCACGTCGGGCCGGTAGCCCATCAACCCGAGCATGCGGGTCGCGAGCTTCTGGTTGACCACGTTGTCCTCGACGAGCAGGATCCGCAGCGGGTGGGCCTCGGCCTGTCCCGGGTCGAGGGCAACCGGCTCGCCCGGCTCGGCTGCCGGCACATGCTCCGCGACCTCGGTCCGGATCGTGACGTGGAACATGCTGCCCTTGCCCGGGCCGTCGCTCTCGGCCCACACCGTGCCGCCCATCTCCTCGGCGAGCCCCTTCGAGATCGCGAGCCCGAGCCCCGTGCCGCCGTAGCGACGGCTGATCGACGCGTCCTCCTGGCTGAAGGACTGGAACAGGCGGCCCATCCGGTCGGGCCTGATCCCGACACCGGTGTCCTTCACCCCGAAGTGAAGCTCGACCCGGCCGTCGGCCGCGGGGGCGGCGGAGACCGCGACGTCGACCGAGCCGGACTCGGTGAACTTCACCGCGTTGTTGAGGACGTTGATGAGGATCTGCCGGAGGCGACCCGCATCCCCCATCACGGCCCGCGGCACGTCGTCGTCGACGGCATGGGTCAGGTCGAGCCCCTTGGAGGCCGCGAGCGCTCCGACGAGGCTCACTGCGCCCTCCACGCATTCCCTGAGGTCGAACGGGACGTGCTCGAGCTCCATACCGCCCGCCTCGATCCTCGAGAAGTCGAGGATGTCGTTGATGATCGTCAGCAGCGAGTCGCTGCTCGAACGGACCGTCTCCGCGAGCTCGCGCTGATCCTCGTCGAGATCGGTGCCGAGCAGCAGGCCGCTCATGCCGATGACGGCGTTCATCGGCGTCCGGATCTCGTGGCTCATCGCCGCCAGGAAGGCGCTCTTTGCCTCGTTCGCGGCGTCCGCCTCCCGGCGGGCCGCCTGCAGCTCGGAGATGTCGTGGTAGACGGCGTAGAAGCCCTGGTGCACGCCGTCGACGACGAGCGGGATCATCGCCACCTCGACGTCGACCAGCGACCCGTCCTTCCGCATGCGCTGCGCGATCAGGCTGCGGCGGCCCTCCGCCAGCACGTCCGCGCCGGCGATCGAGCCGAGCCGCAGCTCCTCGGTGCGGAGGATGAGGTCGTCGATCGGCTGCCCGACGGCCTCGTCGACGCCGAACCCGAAGAGGCGCTCGGCAGCGGGGTTCCAGCCGGTGACGCGCTCGTCGACGTCCATCGTCACCACCGCCGCCGGGCTGATCTCGACGAGCGACTCGAAGTACTGCTTCTGCCGCCTGATCTCGGCGGCGGCCTGCGTCTGCTCCGTGACGTCGATCATGACCCCCTGTACATGCGTCGGCGTCCCGGCGTCGTCGCAGACGACCCACGAGTCGTCACGCACCCAGACGACGCGCCCGTCGGCAGCGATGACCCGGTACTCCACCGACCCCCGGTCGCCCAGCTCGAGGTGGTCGGCCGACTGCCGCATGACGCGGTCCCGGTCGTCGGGGTGCAAGACGGAGGCGAAGAACGGCTCCTCCATCCACCGCTCCGGCGGGTAGCCGAAGATCTCCTGGACGCGCGGGCTGATGTAGGTCGAGGTCGACGTCGCGTCCGGCTTGTCGGTGTAGACGACCATCGGGATCTCCTCGACGAGCTGCCGGTAGCGCTGCTCGGCCTCGCGCTGGGCCTCGAGCGCGTCGCTGAGCTCGGCCGTCCTCTCCTCGACGCGCCGCTCGAGCGTCTCGACGTTCTCTCGCAGCTGGGCGGTCATGTCGTTGAAGGCGACGGCGAGCGTGCCGACCTCGTCCTTGGTCGTGACCGGCGCCTCGCGGTCGAGGTCACCCGCGGTCACGGCGGTCGCCGTCTCGGTGATCGCCAGGATCGGCCGCGCGATCCGGCGTGAGAGCAGGTAGGTGGCGAGGCCCAGCAGCGCGGCGACGGTCAGGCCGACGCCGCCGATGGCGAACGCGAGCCGGCGGGCCGGCGCGAACGCCTCGTGCTGGCTCATCTCCGCCACCAGGACGGCGCCGAGCTCGTCGACCGACTGCCACGCGCCGATCACGGGCACGCCCGTGAAGCTCTCGTAGAGCCCGTGGCCGCTCGTCCCGGCCAGGCCCGACGTAATCGCCTCGGAATCGACGGTGTCCACCACCGTCGCCAGCCGTTGCCCGACGAGCCGCCGGTCCGTGCCGACGAGATAGGTCTCACCCGAGTCTTCGAGGCCGGTCTGCTCGAGCAGGATCCGATCGATCCGCTCGAGGTTGAGATTCGCGGCGAGCACGCCGACCCTCTGGCCGCCGTCGTCGAACAGCGGCGTCGAGATCGTGATCGTCGGCGTCCCGGTGAGCGGGAAGGAGGAGACCCGCTGCACGCGGGTGCCCGAGCTTCCCTCGACGAAGTAGCCCTCTTTCGCCTGCGAGATGCCTTCGTGCTCGGGCTGGGTGGAGACGACGATGACCCCGTCCAGATCGAGGACGAGGAACTCCTGCGCGTCGGCGGTCTGCCGGACGACGTACCCGAGGGTCTGCGCCAGCGAGTCGTGCGCCTCGCGGCGCGCGCGCGGAGCGGTGGCCGGGCCGAGGAGCGCGCGCACCTGCTGTTCCACGCCGAGCCGGCCCGGCTGGTCCTCGACGCCGCCGAAGAGGCCGCCGACGAAGACGACGTTCCGGCGCTGCTCGTCCACCCAGCGATCGAGCGCGTCGGCCTTGAGCGCCACGGCCGCGTCCAGTCGCTCGAACACCGAGTCCTGAAGCGAGGAGCGGGCAAGCAGGTACGCGACCAGGCCGACGATCGCCACCGTGATGATCGACAGGACGAGGAACGAGCCGACCAGGCGCGCCATGAGGCTGCGCTGCGGCAGCTCGAGGACGCGCCGGACCGGGCTGTCGGCCACTAGGGCACCTTCTGCCCGAGCGCGTCGAGCTCGAACCCGGCGGCCTCCGCGGTGTAGTCCTCGTCGAAGAACTTCTGTGAGAGCGCCCGGAGCTTCCCCTCCGCGTGGAGCTGGGCGACGATGCCGTTCACCCGCTCGACGAACGCGATGGAGTCGAGGCCGGAGCTCCGGTCGACGAACCCGCTCGCGTACTCGAAGAAGAGCGCGTCGCGAATCGCCTGGAGCGGCAGCCCCTCGTCGATCGCCTGGTTCCCCACCGGCGCCTGGGCGAGGAAGGCGTCGATCTCGCCTCTGCCCAGCGCCTCCAGCCCGGGTCGCTCGACGTTGTACCCGACCGGCTCGGCGCGGCCGAGCCGGAAGCGGATCTTCTCTCCGGGGATCGCGAGCGTGCCCTGCAGGTACTGCTCGTGGGTGCAGCTCGCGCAGACGCCGACGCGCTTCCCGTCGAGGTCGGCGACCGAGCGGGCTCCGGAGTCGCGCCGCACGAACAGGTACGCCGGCGTCGCGTAGTAGGGCTGCGTCATGTACAGCCGCTGCATCCGGTCGGCGTCGACGCTTCCCGACCCGAATGCGATGTCCCAGCGGTCGCCCCAGTTCCCCGCCACGATCTCGGTCCAGCGCGGGTTGACGAAGCACGGCTCGACCCCGAGCGCGGAGGCCACGAGCTTCCCGGTCTCGGCGTCGTACCCCGTGACCTGGCCGCCCGTCAGCTGGTGGCCGGCGCACTTCGTCTCGTCCGACCTCTTGGCGGCGTCGACGCGATACGACTGCGGCGGGTACTCGAGGTCGGTCGAGAGCACCAGGGTCCCGCGCGTGAGGATCTGCGCGAGCTTGTCGGTGGCCGGGTCGCCTCCGACCGACTCGTCCTCCGACGATCCTCCACAGCCCCAGCAGGCGAGCACCAGCGCCGCCGCGAGCACGCAGCGCAGCGCTCGAGGGCCCGGCCGCGGCAGGGTCCCGCTCACGTCACCGACTGCCCGATCGAGCCGAGGTCGAACTCGCCGGCGGCGGTCGCGTAGTCGCTCCCGAAGTACTCGAGCGAGAGCTCCCTCAGCGTTCCGTCGTCGTGCAACGCCGCGACGATCTCGTTCACACGCTCGACGAACGCCGCCGCCGAGAGCCCCGAGCTCTTGTCGACGTAGCCGGTCTTGTACGTCACGTAGGCCGGAAGGTGGAGCATCCGGAGCTCGGCTCCGCCATCGACGGCCCCGGAACCAACGGGTTCGGAGCACAGAAAGCCGTCGATCTCGCCGCGCGCGGTCGCCTGTAGGCCGGGCACCTCCGTCTCGAACGTGATGATCTCCGGGTCTTCGATCACGGTCTCGATCGGAGGGCCGGGAAGCTCGAGAGTGCCGCGTAGATAGCTCTCCATCGTGCAGCCTGCGCAGGCTCCCACCCGCTTGCCCGAGAGGTCTTGAGGCTTCCGTGCAGGCGAGTCGACCGGGACGAAGAAGTTCGCCGGAGTCGAGTAGTAGGGCTGCGTCATGTAGAGGTCCTCCATCCGATCGAGCGCGATGGCCCCCGAGCCGTAGGCGAGATCCCAGCGGTCGCCCCAGTTGCCGGCGGTCACCTCCGTCCACGACGGAGTCACGAAACACGGTTCGACGCCCAGCTTCTCGGCGACGAGCACGCTGGTGTCGGCGTCGTACCCGGCGACCTCCGCCGCCGTCAGCTGGTTGGCCGCGCAGCGCGTGTCCTCCGGACGCTGTGCGTCTTTCAGGGCGAACGACTGCGGCGGGTACTCGGGGTCGGTGAAGAGGATCAGCGTTCCCCGGGCCACCACTTTCGCCAGCATGTCGGTCGTCGGGTCGCCGCCCTTGCCGTCCGACTCGGCGCCACCGCAGCCGCCGGCCACCGCGAGCAGGACCGCGACGGCGCACAGCGCCGCGCCTACCCGGACAGCGCCCACAGCTTCGAGACCTCGCTCTTGCCGCGCAGCCGCAACTCGTCGACGAAGACGAGACCGTCGTCGGGCTCGATCAGCAGCGACCTCGTCGAGTCCGAGACGAGCACCGCGTGCGGGTGCTCCTTGGTCAGCGACTCGAGGCGTGAGGCCGTGTTGACGGTGTCGCCGACGGCCATGTACTCCAGCCGGCGGTCGGAGCCGACGTTCCCGGACATGAACGGGCCGCTCGAGACGCCGATCCCCATCCGGAAGCCGTCGGCGATGCCTTCGTCTCGCAGCCACTCGTTGAAGCGCGGCAGCCGCTCCCACAGCATCTCCCGCGCCGCCGCGAGCGCCCGGTCTGCGTGGTCGTCGGCCCGGATGGGAGCGCCGAAGACCGCCAGCAGGCCGTCGCCGAGGTACCCGAGCAGCGTCCCTCCCTGGTCCAGGATCGCGTCGCTCATCTCGCTGAAGTACCGGTTGAGCACCTCGACCACGCGGTCGGGGGGCGTGGCTTCGGCGAACGTCGTGAAGCCGCGCAGATCGCTGAAGAGCACGGTCCCGACCAGCCGGACGCCGCCGAGCCTGGGATCGTGCCCGTCGCGCGCCATCAGCTCGTCCACCACCGTCTCGGGCAGGAAGCGTGCGAAGACCCCGCGCACGCGCTCGCGCTCGAGGGTGTTGAGCCTCGCCTTCGAGAGGCCCGCGTTGATCCTGGCCCGCAGCAGCACGGGGTCGAAGGGCTTGGGGAGGTAGTCCTCGGCGCCGACCTCGATGCAGCGGACGACGCTCTCGTAGTCGTCGAGCGCCGAGATCATGATCACCGGGATCTGGCGGAGCGACGGGTCGGCCTTGAGCTCCTCGAGCACCTCGACCCCGCTCAGGCCCGGCATGACGATGTCGAGGAGCACGACGTCGGCGGGCGACGCGCGCAGGAAGCCGAGCGCCTCCTCTCCGCTGGCGACCGCCGCGACGCGGTGGCCCTCGTTCTCCAGGCTGCGGGTCAGCACGGCACGGTTGAGCTGATCGTCGTCGACGACCAGGATCCGGGATTGGACGAGACTCAACGCGCGGGGTCCCCGCCGAGCTCCCGGAGGGCCGGGGTCACGCTGACGAGCTCGGCCTCGACGCGCGCGACGAGCTCGGCCCAGCCGTCGCCAGCGCCGTCGGCTGCGTGCTCCAGCGCACGGCAGGACTCGGCGAGCTCGCTCGCGCCGAACGTGGCGGCGTTCGACTTCAGCGTGTGCGCGAGGCGGCGCAGCTCGGCCGCCTCGCCCCGCTCCGCCGCACGGCGCAGCTCGACCACCTGGCCGGGCGCCTCCGCCAGGAAGTTGCCGGCGAGCTCGCCCACGAAGTCGGCATCGCCCACGTTCGCCAGGAGCGCTTGCAGCGCAGATTGATCGAGACCCCCTGCCGCAGTCACTGCCCCTGGTCGACCCTCCCGCCCAGAAGTTGACACGGCACGTTACAGCCGGGAACGGCTCCCTTGCAACATCTGCTACCGACAACCGTCAGCGGCCGAGCAGCAGCCCGACGGTCTCGCGAACGGAGTCGAGCACGAGACCGGCGAGCGAGATGAGCGCGAACGCCGCGAAGGCCGCGAAGGGCTCGTGCGCCTGCGCCACGAGGACCGCCACGACCGCCCCCAGCACCACCGAGGCGGTCGCGAGGGGTCGCCGAGTGGACGTCCCGAGCGCGAGCCCGACGAGGAACGCGGCGCCGAACACCACGATTCCGAGCGTCATGGACCGAGGGTAGGACCGGCACCGGACGGACCCGGCCGACGTCAGGTCGGAAATGTCCCTGCATGGAGCGGCCTTTTCCCGGCGCCTGGACGGCCCGGGCGGCACACGGGATACTTGGCCGCGTGTGGCTCCGGGCCGAGGCGGAGGCAAGACGGCGCAGACGTGCTCGTGCGTCCGCGTGAGCGATGCCTGAGCTGAGCGACAACGAGCTGCTCGCTCGGCTCGGCGACGCACAGGCCCGCATCGCGGAGCTGGAGACGGAGCGCCTGCGCGCGGAGACGCTGTTCGCGGTCACGAAGGTGCTCGCGAAGACCCTGAGCCTCCAGGACACCTTCGACGCGATCCTCGGCGAGCTCCAGAAGGTCGTGCCCTACGACAGCTGCTCCATCCAGGTGATCCAGGGGGCCCGCCTGGTGATCGTGAGCGGGCGCGGCTTCGACGATCTCGGCGGGATGATCGGAGTGGGCTTCGACCTCGACGACGAGGACAACCCCGGCATTCAGGTCGTGCGCTCGAAGCGCCAGCAGGTCTTCGCCGACGTGTCGCACCACCCGCACTTTGCGAGCCAGCTGCACGGCGGCGGACGCATTCGCGGCTGGCTCTGTGCTCCGATGGTCGTCGGCGACCGCGTCATCGGCGTCCTCAGCGTCGACAAGTTCGAGCCCGACTTCTACAACGACGAGCTGGCGGAGCTCGCGACGACATTCGCCGCCCAGGCTGCGATGGCGATCGAGAACGCTCGCTTGCTCGAGACCGAGCGCGCGGCGCGGGAGCAGGCCGAGACGCTACGCGCGGCAGCCCAGTCGCTCGACAGCACGCTGGACCTGCTCGAGGTCTTCGATCTGGTCCTGACGGAGGTGCGCAAGGTCGTTCCCTATCGCAGCGCGAGCATCCAGCAGCTCGACGGCGACGAGTTCGAGATTCTCGCCGCTCACGGTTTCCCGGACATCGACGAGCTTCTCCGACATCGCTACGCCTGCCGAGGGCCGGACGATCCAGCGTGGGGCCTCGTCCAGCGGCACGAGACGGTCATCGTCTCGAACCCCGCCGAGCGCTACCCACAGTTCGAGGACCAGCACGGCGAGGGAATCATCAAGACCTGGATGGCCGTCCCCTTGCTGATCGGCGACCGCCTGATCGGGATGCTGACGCTCGACTCGTTCGAGCCCGACTTCTACACCGCCGAGCACGCGACGACGGCCAAGGCCTTCGCCTCGTTCGCCGCGACAGCGATCGACAAGGCGCGCTACCTGCGCGAGCTCCAGAGCGCCCAGCAGGAAGCCGAGGCGGCGACGCAGGCCAAGAGCGCCTTCCTCGCCACGATGAGCCACGAGATCAGGACACCGATGAACGCGGTGATCGGCATGACGGACCTGCTGCTCGGCACCGAGCTGACGCCCGAGCAGCGCGAGTTCGCCGAGGTCGTGCGGTCGAGCGGCGACGCGCTCCTGCACGTGATCGACGACATCCTCGACTACTCGAAGATCGAGGCGGGCAAGCTCGAGCTCGAATCGGAGCCGTTCGACCTGCGGGAATGCGTCGAGGGCACGCTCGACATCGTCGCCTCGCGGGCCTCCGAGAAGGGGATCGAGCTCGGCTGCCTCGTCGGCGAAGCCGTCCCCGCAGGGATCGTCGGCGACTCGGCCCGGCTGAGACAGGTGCTGCTCAACCTCCTGTCGAACGCGGTCAAGTTCACGGAGCAGGGAGAGGTCGTCGTCGAGCTCGACGCCGAGCCGGCCGGCGGCGGCTCGTACCGCATTTACCTCGCCGTTCGCGACACCGGCATCGGGATCCCGCCCGACCGGCTCGAGCGGATCTTCGCGTCGTTCAGCCAGGTCGACACGTCCACGGCGCGCCGCTACGGCGGCACCGGCCTCGGGCTGGCGATCTCGAGGCGGATCGTCGAGCTGATGGACGGGACGATGCGGGTCGAGAGCGAGGAGGGCGTCGGGTCGACGTTCCACGTCGACCTCAGCGCGGACGCGGTCGACGTGCCGCGTCGCCACGAGACGGACGGGGACCTGCCGAGGCTGGCCGGCAAGCGGCTGCTCGTCGTCGACGACAACCCGACGAACCGCGAGATCGTGATCCGGCACGCGCGATCCTGGCGCATGGACCCGGTCGCGGTGGGGCTGGCGTCTGAAGCACTGGCGCTCCTCGACGAGGGGGAGCAGCTCGACGTCGCCGTGATCGACCTGGTGATGCCGGAGATGGACGGCCTCGCCCTCGCCGGCGAGCTCCGGCGTCGCGGGGCGGCGTTCCCGCTGGTGCTCGTCACCTCGCTGGGCCGCCTGCCGCGCGCGGGCGCGACACCGGAGTTCGATGCGCAGCTCTCGAAGCCGCTCAAGTCGTCCCAGCTGTACGACGTGCTGGTCCGCGTGCTCGCCGGCCGGGACGCGGGCCCGCAACCGGAAGCTGCCTCCCTGCGCACGGCGATCGCACCCTTGCGGCTGCGGATCCTGCTCGCCGAGGACAGCCCCGTGAACCAGCGGGTCGCGCTGGGGCTGCTCGGGCGGCTCGGGTACGAAGCCGACGTCGTCTGGAACGGACGCGAGGCGGTAGAGGCCCTCGAGCGGGAGCCGTACGACGTCGTGCTGATGGACGTGAGCATGCCGGAGCTCGACGGGCTGGAGGCGACGCGCCAGATCTGCGAGCGCTGGCGGCACGGAGCCCGGCCGCGGATCATCGCGATGACCGCGAACGCCATGGCCGAGGATCGCGAGGCGTGCCTCGCGGCCGGCATGGACGACTACCTGCCGAAGCCGATTCGACTCGAGGCGCTGCAGGAGGCGCTGAGGCGCGCCCGGCCGGGCGCCGGGCCCGCGCCCGGCCGCAGCGGCGGTGCGGCCGAGCTCGACGAGGTCGCCTTCGACAACCTCGAGCAGTTCGGATCGGAGAGCTTCGTCGGCGAGCTGATCGACACCTTCGTGACCGACACGACCAGGCTGCTGGCGGCGCTCCGGCACTCGCTCGCCGAGGGCGACGCGCAGGCGCTTCGTCGCGGGGCACACACGCTCAGGTCCTACGGAGAGACGTTCGGAGCCGCGGACTTCGCGCAGCTGTGCCGGCAGCTCGAGGAGCGCGGCAGGAGCGGTGAGCTCGCGGGGGCCCCGGGGCTCGTGGACGCGGTCGAGCTGGAGTTCGGGCGGCTTCAGGAGGCGCTCGCGGCACGGCGCAGCGGAGCGCCCACGTGAGCTCGACCGGCGGCGGCCGCATCCTGGTCGTGGACGACAGCCCGGTCAACCGGATGCTCCTGCGCGAGGCGCTGACCGGCGAGGGGCACACGCCTCTGCTCGCCGAGAACGGGTTGCAGGCGCTGGAGCTGCTCGGCGCCAACGGCGGCCCGACGGTCGACGCGGTCCTGCTCGACCTCGAGATGCCCGAGCTCGACGGCTACGAGACTCTCGCCCGGATCAAGGCCGACGAGCGCTTCCACGACCTGCCGGTGATCGTGATCTCCTCGAACGAGGAGCTCGACAGCGTCGTTCGCTGCATCGAGATCGGGGCGACCGACTACCTCCCGAAGCCGTTCAACGCCGCGTTGCTGCGGGCCCGCCTGCGAGCCTCGCTCGCCGAGAAGCGGCTGCAAGATCAGCGGCGCGCGATCGCCGACGTCCTGCGTGCGGTCGCGACCTCGCAGGGTCTCCAGCGCGTGCTGGACGAGATCGTCGTCGCGGCCAAGCGCCTGTGCGACGGCGAGTACTCGGAGCTGTACCTGCTGGAGGGCGACGTCTTCCGGATCCACGCCGAGAGCGACGACACGGGCGCCGCCCATGCGCTCGAGTACGCGCAGGCGCATCCGCAGCCGCTCGACCGCTCGACGGTCGTCGGCCGCGCGGGCCTCGCGCGCGACGTCGTCCAGATCCACGACGTGCTCGAGGACCCGGAGTACTCGTTCGGGGCGCAGAGCATCGTCGGCTACCGCGCGCTGCTGGGCGTGCCGATCACGCTCGACGGCGAGCTGATCGGCGTGGTCACGGCCGGCCGCAACGTCCCGGGGCCGTTCACGCAGGAGCAGGTCGAGCTGGTCAAGACGTTCGCCGACCAGGCGGCGATCGCGATCGCGAACGCCCGGCTGCTCGACGCGGTCGAGCGGCAGCGGCAGGAGCTGTCCCGGTTCGTCGCGCCCCAGGTTGCCGAGCTCGTCTCTTC
Source organism: Gaiellaceae bacterium (assembly GCA_036555085.1). GTDB lineage: Bacteria > Actinomycetota > Thermoleophilia > Gaiellales > Gaiellaceae > Gaiella. Next base: position 856 of record DATBMD010000010.1, on the reverse strand, counting down.
CGACCAGGGCGAGCAGCTGCTCGCGGGTCATCGCGCGTACATCTCGTGCCTGTTCTGCGACCTCCGCGGCTCGACCGCGTTCGCGGAGACCGCCGCGCCCGAGGAGCTCTTCGAGGTGCTCCGCGCGTACCACGAGCTGCTCGGGGAGCTGATCCCCGAGCACGGGGGAACGCTCGAGCACTTCGCCGGCGACGGCGTGATGATCTTCTTCAACGACCCGGTGGCGGTCGAGGAGCACGAGCTCGAGGCGATCCGGTTCGCGCTGGCTGCCCAGGAGCGGTTCGCGGCGCTGGGACAGGCGTGGCGGAAGCGCGGCTTCCAGCTCGGGCTCGGCGTCGGCATCGAGGCGGGCTACGCCACGCTCGGCCGCATCGGCTTCGAAGGGCGCTACGACTACGCAGCGCTCGGGCCGGTCGCCAACCTCGCGTCGCGGCTCAGCGCCCATGCGGAGGCGGGACAGACCCTGATCGGCCAGCGCCTCCACGCCGCCGTCGAGGAGGTCGTCGACGCCGCGCCCGTCGGGGACCTCGAGCTCAAGGGCATCGCCCGTCCCGTCACCGCCTACGAGGTGCAGGGCGTGCGCAGGGCCGAGACCGGCTCCGCTCGCTAGCTCTCCTCACGCCTCCTCTCCGTCGCTCGAAGGTCGTGCCCGCCGCCACCGCGTGAGCAGGCGGCCGTAGGTGGCCCGGGCGGCGAGCGCGACCACCGTCGCCGCCGCCGCCGCGGCCGGCGCGATCTGGACGAGCGCCTCCTCGAGCGGCAGGCCGCCCGCGTGCGCGGTCACTGGAAGATCTCCGTCGTGCAGTCGCCGTTCTGGAGGCGCACCTCGTGTGCGCGCGCGGGCCCCTCCGGGCGG
>DATBMD010000289.1:0-3453 GCA_036555085.1 Gaiellaceae bacterium | reverse complement strand
TCGACCTCGACCGCCGCCGGCGCCTCGTCGACCGCATCCGCCGCGACGGCGGCATTGGTCACGCAGACGACGAGCGGCGGCGTCTCCGGGCGCCCTGACGGCGCGAGCCGCTCAGCCGATGTTGCCGGCGGCGCCCGCCGCACGGTCGAGCTCGAGCTGGCGCAGCTCGATCCGGCGTATCTTCCCGGTCAGTGTCTTGGGCAGCTCGGGCACGAACTCGATCGCCCGCGGGTACGCATAGGCGGAGAGCCGTTCGCGCACGAACCGCTTGATCTCCTCGGCGAGGTCGTCGGAGCCCTCGTAGCCCTCGGCGAGCACGATGAACGCCTTGACGACATTGCCGCGCAGCGCGTCGGGTGACGCCACCGCGGCCGCCTCCCGCACCGACGGGTGCTCCAGGCAAGCCGACTCGACCTCGAAGGGACCGATGCGGTAACCCGCCGCGATGATCACGTCGTCGGCCCGGCCCACGTACCAGAAGTAGCCGGCGTCGTCCTGGACGGCCGCGTCCTTCGTGTGGAACCAGTCGCCGCCGAAGGTCTCCTGGCCCGCCTCGTCGTTGCCCCAGTAGCCGAGCGGGTAATGCGGGTTCGAACGGGCGCGCAGGCAGATCTCGCCCCGCTCCCCCTGCGCGACGGGCCGCTCGTCCTCGTCGAGGATCTGCACGTCCCAGCCCGGCATCGGCCTGCCCATCGACCCCTCGCGAACCTCCATGAACGGGTAGTTGGCCACGAGCGGGTACGACTCGGTGAGGCCGTAGAAGTCGAGCACCGTCACCCCGTACTGGTCGCGGAACCAGCGAATCGCCTCGGGGTTGAGCGGCTCGCCGGCCGAGCAGACGCGGCGGAAGACCTGCGGGTACCTGCTGCCCGCGTCCTCGATCGCCATCATCGCGCGCATCGCCGTCGGCGTGGTGAACACGTTCGTCACCTCGTTCCGGCTCAGGAAGGCCAGCTGCTCGTGCGGGTCGAAGCCCGCCCGCCGCCGGTAGACGCACTGCACCGCGCCCAGCCGCCACGGCCCGAGCAGCGGCGCGATGCCGGCGGCCCACGCCCACTCCCCCATGCCGTGGAAGCGCTCGCCCGCCTCGACCTCGTGGCAGTGGACGAACTCCTCGTGCGCGAGGACGTAGCGGTGGGCGTGCACGATGCCCTTCGCCAGACCGGTCGTACCCGACGTGTAGTACAGCTGAGCGGGATCGTCCGACGACGTGTCTTCGCAGACCGGCTTGGTCGAGGCGCCCGCGAGCGTGTCGTCACCGAGCACGAGGGTGTCCGGTGACCACGGACGGTCGAAGCGCGGGGCGTTGGCGGCGTCCGTGACGAGCAGCCTCGCCCCGGAGTCGGTAAGCCGGTGCTCGATAGCATCGTCGCCGTACAGCACCGACATCGCCAGCAGGATCGCGCCGAGCTTCCAGGTGCCGAAGAAGATCGCGGCCGTCTCGGGCGTCGGAGGCAGCACGACCGCGACCCGGTCGCCGCGCCGCACGCCCCGTGCCGCGAGCACGTGCGCAGCCGCGTTCGAGAGGTCCTGCAGGTCGCCCCAGACGAGCTCGCGGCGAGCGCCGTCGTACCCCTCCCACACCATCGCGAGCTGCTCGCGCGCGTGCTTGTCGCACACGTCGGCGGCGATGTTGTATCGCTCCGGCACCTCCCAACGATGGGAGTCGCACAGCTCCTCGTACGAGGGCATCACCTCTTCCCGAACGCGGCCCGCCGCTCGGCGTCGGCGGGATCGACGAGGTGGCCGTCGCGCGCGACGTAGCCGCCCTGGCCGCCGACGATCAGCAGCACGAGGTCGTCGTCGCCGGCGTTCGACACCTTCCGCGGCGTCGTCGACTCGACGTGGAGGAGGCCGCCGGGCCCGAGCAGGCGGTCCTCGCCGTCGACCTCCACCCGCGCCGTGCCGGCGTGGACGAAGTAGAGCTCGTCCTGCGCGTCGTGGTAGTGGAGGAAGCCCTCGTAGCGGGGCGGGAAGACGACCACGTTGACGCCGAAGGCGGTCACGCCGAGGGCCTGCCGAACCTTCCGGAAGCCGTAGCCGTCGCCCAGCTCGTCGATCGTGGCGAAGGTGTGGCTCATCGCTTTCCCTCCATCGTCGGTGGTCGCCAGCGTATGCGATGCGGGAGGGCTCGTTCGGCATCTGTAAGGCTCTGAGAATCGCGCCGACGACGCGGGTAGGATGCGGCGGATGCCGACTTCCGTGATCACGGGCGGTGCCGGCTTCCTGGGGTCCCATCTGTGCGAGCACCTCCTCGCCGCGGGTCACCGGGTGATCTGCGTCGACAATCTCGAGACCGGGTCGCTCGCGAACGTCCACCACCTGCGCGACGCCGCCTTCGTCTTCGTGCACCACGACATGACGGAACACGTCGAGGTCGACGAGCCCGTCGACTTCGTGTACCACCTGGCTGCGCTGGCGAGCCCGATCGACTACATGCGGCTGCCGCTGCACTCGCTCAAGGTCGGCTCCTACGGTACGCACAACGCGCTCGGCCTGGCGAAGTTCAAGCGCGCGCGCCTCCTGCTCGCGTCGACGAGCGAGGTGTACGGCGACCCGCTCGTCCACCCGCAGCCGGAGACCTACTGGGGGAACGTCAACCCGATCGGACCGCGCGGCGTCTACGACGAGGCGAAGCGCTACGCCGAGGCGATGACGATGGCGTACCACCGCCAGCAGGGCGTCGACACGGCGATCGTTCGGATCTTCAATACGTACGGGGCCAAAATGAGGCCTAACGACGGGCGCGCGATCCCGACCTTCCTGCGCCAGGCGCGGGAGGCGAAGCCGCTCACGGTCTTCGGCGACGGCTCGCAGACGCGCAGCTTCTGCTACGTCGACGACCTGATCCGCGGGCTGGTCCTGCTCGCGGAGTCGGGCGAGCACCTACCGGTCAACATCGGCAACCCGGAGGAGATGTCGCTGCTCGAGCTCGCCGAGACGGTGCTGCGCGTCACCGGCTCTGCGAGCCAGATCGTCTTCGAGGCGCTGCCGGTCGACGACCCGCAGGTCCGCCAGCCCGACATCACGCGCGCGCAGCAGCTGCTCGGGTGGGAGCCGGAGATCGGGCTCGAGGACGGGTTGCGCCGCACGCTCGCCGCCCTCGGCCGGGACACGGCCGTTGCGTAGGGCAGGAGCGCTCGTCGTCGTCGCGGGGGTCGCGGCGGCGCTCCTCGTCGCGCCGTCCGCCGGCGGCTCCCGCTTCATCCAGCGCGGCATCTTCGACGACGCGCAGATCCTGTTCGGGAACCCGGACCGGGTCTTCCCGCTGCTCCAGCAGCTGGACACGCAGCTGATCCGCATCAACCTCTGGTGGGGCGGGCCGTACGGGGTCGCCCAGCAGCGGCCGCTCAAGGCGACCGACCCCGCCGATCCGGCGTACAACTGGGCGACGTACGACCGGACGGTGCAGTACGCCGCGGCGTACGGGATCCGCGTGGTCTTCTCCGTGCT
>DATBMD010000196.1:0-11607 GCA_036555085.1 Gaiellaceae bacterium | reverse complement strand
TCGGCAGAGTCTCTTCCGCGAGGGCGCTGTCGTCGAGATCCTCCGGCCGGATGCCGAGCACGACCCGGCGCCCCTCGAACCGCGTGAGGCCCGGCCGTGCGGCGAGCGTCTCGCCGGGCAGGGGGACGCGCTGCGTGCCGGCGACAGCGACGAGCTGGCCGTTCGCGCGCTCGAGGGTCGCGTCGAGCATGTTCATCGCGGGGCTGCCGATGAAGCCGCCGACGAAGAGGTTGAGCGGCCGGTCGTACAGCACCTGCGGATCGTCGACCTGCTGGAGCACGCCCTTGCGCATCACGGCCACGCGGTCGCCCATCGTCATCGCCTCGACCTGGTCGTGCGTGACGTAGATCGTGGTCACGCCGAGCGAGCGCTGCAGCTCGCTGATCTCCGCGCGCATCTGCACGCGCAGCTTCGCGTCCAGGTTCGAGAGCGGCTCGTCCATCAGGAACGCGGACGGCTCCCGGACGATCGCCCGGCCCATCGCGACCCGCTGCCGCTGGCCGCCCGAGAGCGCGCGCGGCTTGCGCTTCAGGAACTCCTCCAGGCCGAGCACGCGGGCCGCCTCCTGCACCCGTCGGTCGATCTCGTCCTTCTTCGTGCCCCGCAGCTTCAGCCCGAAGGCGATGTTGTCGTACACGGAGAGATGCGGGTAGAGCGCGTAGCTCTGGAACACCATCGCGATGTCACGGTCCCTCGACGGGACGTGGTTGACGATGCGGTCGCCGATCCGGACCGTCCCTTCCGAGATGTCCTCCAGGCCGGCGACCATCCGCAGGGCGGTCGTCTTGCCGCAGCCGGAGGGGCCGACCAGCACCATGAACTCGCCGTCCTCGATCTCGAGATCGAACTCGTTCACCGCCCGCGTGCCGTCGGGATAGACCTTCGCCACGTCGACGAAGGTAACTCCGGCCATCCGACTACCTCCGTTTCGGTGGTCGCACGGTGCAACCTAGCGCGTTCGCGCTAGGTTCGTTGCCGAGTATGAGCGGATCCGGACACGCCCATCACGCCCACGCGCGGGGGGCCGACGACCGGCGGGCCCTCGGCGCGGCGCTCGCGCTCGTGCTCGGCTTCGCGGCCGTCGAGGTCGTCGGCGGCCTGTTCGCCGACTCGCTGGCGCTGCTGGCGGACGCCGCGCACATGCTCTCGGACGCGTTCTCGCTCGCGCTCGCGCTCGGCGCGTCGTGGCTCGCGGCGAGGCCCGCGTCACCGCAGCGGAGCTTCGGCTTCCGGCGCGCGGAGATCCTCGCCGCGCTCGTCAACGGGCTGTTGCTCGTCGCGCTGGCGCTCTGGATCTTCGTCGAGGCGGCGCGGCGACTGGGCTCGCCGCCCACGGTGGACGGGGGCACGATGCTGGCGATCGGCGCGATTGGGCTCGCGGTCAACGTCCTGGCCGCCCGGCTGCTCTGGCGCGCGAGCGGCGAGAGCCTGAACGTCCGAGCGGCCCTGCGACACGTCTTCGCCGATCTGCTGGGCTCGGTCGGCGTGGTGCTGGCCGCGATCCTCGTGCTGGCGGCAGGCTGGGAGCGCGCCGATCCGGTCGTCTCGATCGTGATCGGAGCGCTCGTGCTCGCGAGCGCCTGGGGCGTGCTGCGGGACTCGGCCGGGATCCTGCTCGAGGCGGCGCCGGCCGGCCTCGACGTCGGCGAGCTCGGCCGGACGATGGCGGCGCATCCCGGCGTCGTCGGCGTCCACGACCTGCACGTCTGGACGATCACCTCGGGCTTCCCGTCCCTCTCCGCGCACGTCGTCGTCGAGGCGGGCGCCGACTGCCACGACGTCCGGGCGGCGCTCGAGCAGGTGCTCCACGACCGCTTCGGGCTCGACCACACGACCCTGCAGGTCGAGCACGCGCAGGGCCTCGTGCAGATCGGCCGCGACTGACGCGGGCGAGCAGCTGTGGAGAGAACGTTGCACTTTCGGTGCAGTTCGGACACGTCCGCTAGGGACGTGTCCAGGGTCAGACCCCGGACGTGTCCGCTCCGGACACGTCCGTTGCCGCCGACGAAGCCTGTTGACGGTGCGGCTCGCAGACGGCTGCCGAGGGGCGGAGCCCCGCGCTGGCTGCGATAGCCGGAACGACGGCTGCTAGGAGGCGGTGACGGGCGCGTTGCGAGCGCGGCTCTTGCGCTCGGCCAGGCTGCGGTCGGCGCGCTCCAGGAGATCCGCGCCGGAGGTCGCCTCGCCGTCGATCGCGGCGACGCCGATCACGATCGGGGCCGTCACCGACTTGGCCAGGCGCTCGGCCACGACCTCCGCGCCCGCGAGGCCGGTGCGCGGGAGGATGACCGCGAAGTCGTCGTCCCCGAGGCGGGCGGCGATGTCGCTGACCCGCAGGCCCCGGAGGAGCATCTCGCCGACCGCGACGAGGAGCTCGTCGCCGGCGCGGTAGCCTTCCGCCGCGTTCACCTGGCTGAGCCCGTCGAGGTCGAGCAGCAGCACGGAGAGGTCGTCGTCGTAGCGCCGTGCCGCGGCGAACTCGCGCCTGAGGTCCTCGAAGAAGCGCTGCCGGTTGCGCAGGCCGGTCAGCCGATCGGTGCTCGCCAAGAGCTCGAGCTCGTGCTGCATCTGCGCGTTCTCGAGCGCCAGCCGGTCCCAGTCGGCAGGCACCTGGCGCTCGAGCGCCTCGCCGATCCGGTCGAGGAGCGCGGCGGCCTGATCGGCCGGCAGGGTGTCGCGGACCACCTCGGCGATCAGGCGGAACGGGTCCGGGCTGTCGTTGACCGGGGTGGGCTCGTCGGGCGCGGGGCGGCTGTCCACGCGATCATTGTCGGGAGGTCCCGCCGGCCGGGCATCCCTCCAACGAGGTATACGCGGTGGGGCATCTAAGCTGCGCCGCGTGAGCCTCGAGGGCAAGACGGCCATCGTGACCGGCGCGTCGAGCGGGATCGGCGCCTCGACCGTCCGGAAGCTCCGCGAGGCGGGAGCCCGCGTCGCAGGGGGCGCGCGGCGGGTGGAGCGCGTGGACGCCGACCTGGCGCTACCGCTCGACGTCACCGTGCCCGACAGCGCCGCAGCCTTCGTCGAAGCCGCCGTCGCCGGCCTCGGCGGCATCGACATCCTGTTCAACAACGCCGGGCTCGCCCTCGGCCGCGCCCCCTTCTGGGAGTCGAGCGAGGAGGACGAGGAACGCGTCCTGCACACGAACGTCGACGGCGTCCTGCGGGTGACGAGGCTGTGCCTGCCGCACATCCGCGACGGCGGCCACATCGTCTTCATGGGCTCCGTCGCCGGTCGCCAGGCCTACCCGAACGGCGCGTCCTACGTGACCTCGAAGTTCGCCGTGCGGGGCTTCGTCTACGCGCTCCGCGAGGACCTGCTCGGCCGTCCGATCCGGGTCACGACCGTCGACGCCGGCCTCGTCGAGACCGAGTTCTCGGTCGTGCGCTTCCGGGGGGACGAGGCTGCCGCGAAAAAGGTCTACGAAGGGCTCGACCCCGTCACGCCCGACGAGGTCGCCGACTGCGTCATGTTCGCGCTGACGCGGCCGCCGCACGTGAATCTCGACGAGATCGTGATCAAGGCACTCGCGCAGTCGAGCGGCGCCCGCATCGTCCGGCGCGGCGAGCAGCCCTAGACGCCGGTTGCGGCGAGCGGCGGACGGCGCGCCGCCTCGGCGCCCAGGCCCTCTGGCTCTCGCTCACCGTCGGGGCCGGGCGGCCGCGCTCGTGGTGGCGCTCGCCGCGCGATTCGTCCGCCGCCGCTGGCTCGTCACTGGCTGGGCCTGACCCAGTTCGCGACGACCGCCTGCTCGCGGAAGCCGAAGCGGAGGATGTTGCGGTAGGAGTTGCTCGGAAGCTCGTCGCGGCGCTCGCCCGTCTCCGTCGTGAGCAGCGTGCAGCCGAGCTCCAGCGCGCGGTCGATCCGCGCCGCGAGCAGAGCTCCCTGCGCGCCCCGGCCGCGGTGCTCCGGGAGGGTGGCTCCGAAGCCGAGGTAGCAGGCGCCGTCCTCCGCGTACAGGGCCCCCGCCGCTGCGGGCTCGTCGCCGGCGAACGCGAGCCAGCACGTCCAGCCCGTCGTTCCAGGCAGGCTCGCCAGCCACGGCTCGACCGCCTCGGGCAGCCCGTAGGCGATCCGCTGCACCCGTGCGAAGGCCGCACCGAGGTCGGCGCCGATCTCGCGTACCGCCAGCTCGGTGCTCGCCGGCGGCGCCGGCTCCGCCCCTCGCTCGAACTGCATCCACCCCCAGCCCGGCTCGAGGCCACGCTCGCGGAGCCAGGCGGCCAGGCTCGCGGGCCGGGCGCCGGGCTCCACGGCGACGTAGAACGTCGCGTCGCCCAGCTCGGCGATCGCGGCGTCGAGCAGCGCCTCGGTCGCGGGCTCGTCGACGCCCAGGCCGACGACGCGGTTGAGCATCGGCGAGCCCGGAGCCTCGGCAGCGCGCAGCACGACGACCCCGGGCCCGACGTCGATCGCCCGCCGGCCGTACAGCGCCCGGTTGCCGCGCAGCGCGATCGTCGTGCGCCCGTCCGTCACGCGGCACTCTCCCGGAGCTTCCGCCAGTAGCGCTCGAGCCCGCGATACGAGTGCCAGTACGGCGCCGCCCGGTCGTACGCGGCGGACGCATCGACGTCGAGCGCGTCGACGTCGGCGGCCGCAGCGGCCACGAAGGCCGCCTCGTCCATGCCGCCGCCGACCCAGCCGGCCCACCGCCGGAGCGCCTCGCGGAGCCGCGCGAGGTGCTCGTCGACGCGATCTGCGTAGACGCCGAAATGCGTGAGCGCCAAGCGTGCCGGGCGGCGTCGCTCGATCTCGCCGATCGTCTGCTCCCACGCGTCGAGGTCGACCTCGGGCGGCGGGCAGGGCGGCAGCACGAAGCGCGCGGGCGCGATCCGCACGCCCGCGGCGTCGCCCGCGTAGAGGGTTCCGTCCTCCGCGAGGTAGGCGACGTGATGGCGGGCGTGCCCCGGGGCCGGGAAGCAGTCCAGGCCGGCTGCCCGCTCGCCCGCCACGCTGAGGTTGCGCGCCGGCACGGGGGCGAGCTCGCCCCAGAGCTCGTCGAACAGGTCGCCGTACAGTCGCCGCGCGCTCGCCTCGAGCCGGGACGGGTCGGAGAGGTGCCGCGCGCCCACCTGGGACACGTGCACCTGCAGGCCGGGATGCTCCCGGACCAGCGTTCCCGCTCCACCGGCGTGGTCGAGATGGATGTGCGAGAGCAGCAGGTGGCGGATGTCGGTGAGCGCGACGCCCCGGCCTGCCAGCTCGTCGCGGAGACGCTCCACGCAGGTCGCCGGCCCGCAGTCGAACAGCGCCGGGCCGTCGTCGGTGTCCAGCAGGTACGTCGCGATGACTCGCTCGGCGCCGCCGAAGCGGAGGTCGATCGTGACGGGGCCGCTCACGAGTAGGAGCGCGCGATCGCGGTCAAGCGCGAGCGTGGACGGCGGCGAGGGCCCGGTCGAGGTCGCCGACGAGGTCGGCCGCCGACTCGATCCCGACCGACAGGCGGACGAGGTTCCGCGGCGCCGCGAACGCCGCCGCGGCGGTGGACGCGTGCGTCATCCGGTACGGGTGCTCGATCAGGCTCTCGACGCCGCCGAGGCTCTCGGCGAGCGTCCAGATCGTGGTGCGCGCGACGAGCTCGACCGCCTCGTCCTCCGTCGCGACGAGGAACGAGACCATGCCGCCGAAGTCCTCCATCTGCGCCGCCGCGATCTCGTGCCCGGGGTGGTCCGCCAGACCGGGGTAGAGGACCCGCTCGACCCGCGCGTGCTCCCGGAGAAACGCCACCACCGCCCGCGCGTTCTCGCAATGCCGTTGCATCCGCACCGCGAGCGTCTTTACGCCGCGCAGCACGAGCCACGCATCGAACGGCCCGGGCACGGCCCCGAGCGACTTCTGCAGGAATCGCAGCCGCTCCGCGATCGACGCGTCGTTCGTCGCGGCGAAGCCGCCGACGACGTCCGAGTGGCCGCCGAGGTACTTCGTCGTCGAGTGGACGACGATGTCGGCGCCGTGCTCAAGCGGCCGCTGCAGGTACGGCGTCGCGAACGTGTTGTCGACCACGACGAGCGCCCCGGCTGCGTGCGCCGCCTCGGCGGCGGCCTGGAGGTCGACGACGTTGAGCAGCGGGTTCGTCGGCGTCTCCAGCCAGACGAGCGCAGCGCCGTCGCGCAGGCGGTCGGCGAGCCCCTCGTTCAGCTCTGCCGGAGGGAGGTACGTGAACCGGTAGCCCTTCGGCTCGTACACCTGGGAGAACATCCGGTAGATGCCCCCGTAGACGTCGTTGACGCAGACGACGCGATCGCCCGGCTGCAGCAGGTGCATGATCGTCGTCGCCGCTCCCAGGCCCGAGGAGAACGCGTGGCCGAACTGGGCGCCCTCGAGCGAGGCGAGGCACTCCTCGAGCGCGGTGCGTGTCGGGTTGGCGACCCGTGCGTAGTCGTAGCCCTTGTGGACGCCGACGGCCTCCTGGGCGAAGGTCGACGTCTGGTAGATCGGCGTCGTCACCGCTCCCGTCGCTTCGTCGGGCTCCTGGCCTGCGTGGATCGCGCGGGTCTCGAAGTCCATCGACCGGATCGTAGTCCTCGCGCGGCTCAGCGCTCGACCGCGTCGAGCCCGATCACGGCACGGAGGCGGTCGAGCGCCCGATCGAGCGCGTCGTCGAGCGCCGCCGAGCGGCGCACTCCGTCCTCCACGTGGAACGCCTTGACGACCAGCGTTCCGTCGCCGCGCTCGGACTTGAGGTCGGCCCGCCCGACGATCCGGTCGCGCCAGAGCAGCGGCAGGACGTAGTAGCCGTACCGGCGCTGCGGCGCCGGCTTGTAGACCTCGATCACGTGGTCGAAGCCGAGCACGCGGCGCGTGAACGGCCGGTCCCACAGCAGGTTGTCGAACGGCGAGAGCAGGACCGCCGCCGTCGGCCGGGGTGGGTCGAGATCGGCGCCGCGCGGCACGAGCACCGGCGGCCCACCGTCGTCCACGCGCACGCGTTCCAGCATCCCCTCAGCGACGAGCCGGTCGACGGCAGGCCGGATGCGGGCCGCCCCGCCTCGCAGGCGCCAGTGCTCGACGATCCCGCTCTCGGTCAGCGCGCCACGTGCCTCGACGGCCTTGCGCGCGAGCGCGTCGAGCCGTTCACGTTCCGGGGGCTCGGTTGCTGCGAGCACCTCGGCCGGGATCACGCGCTCGGTCAGGTCGTAGAGGCGCTGGAACCCCTGCCGCCCGGCGACGACGAGCAGCCCCTGGTTCCACAGCCGCTCCAGCATCGCCTTCGCCGGCTTCCAGTTCCACATGCCGCCCTCGGTCGCCCCCTCGAAATGCCGCGAGCCGAGTGGGCCGCGCTCGCGGATCTCGGCGAGCAGCTCGTCGGCGAGGTGCGGGTGCGTCCGCTCGACCTCGCCGTACCAGCGCCGGCCCCCGTCCCGCCGCTGCGCCCCGTAGAGCGGCCAGTCCTCGACGGGGATGAGGCAGGCCTCGTGCGCCCAGTACTCGAACACCCGACCCTGGCCGAGCAGTCGCGACACCGCCTCGCGGGGGTAGGCGCCGACGCGCGAGCCGAGCGCGAGCCGATGGCTCCGCTCGACGACGGAGATCGAGTCGAGCTGGACGCACGAGAGGCGCTGGATCGCCGCCTCGACCTCGCGCGCCGTCCCGCAGCGCGAGCGCGAGGCATACCGCTGCGCGCCGATTACGAGCCGGCGCAGCGCCGTGAGCGAGATCGTCCGCACGGCCGCATCATTCCTGCGCGAGCCCGGGCACTACGGTGCAGGCGTGCACGAGTGGGCGGCGGAGGTCGCGATCGACGAACGGCTCGTGCGCGGGCTGCTCGCGGCGCAGTTCCCCGAGCTTGAGCTCGGCTCGCTGCGGCTGCTCGCTGAAGGCTGGGACAACGCGGTCTGGCTCGTCGACGAGCGCTGGGCCTTTCGCTTCCCGCGACGGCGGATCGCCCTGCCGGGCGTCGAGCGCGAGCTCGCGTTGCTGCCCCGACTCGCACCGCTGCTGCCCGCGCCGATCCCGCTACCGGCGTTCGTCGGGGGCCCGAGCGACCGCTATCCATGGCCGTTCTTCGGCGCGGAGCTCGTGGCCGGCCGAGAGCCGGACGCGCTGTCGCTTGCGGAGGGCGAACGGGGGCGGCTGGCCGAGGAGCTCGGCGCCTTCCTGCGCTCGCTGCACGCGCCCGCCGTCGCCGCGGCCGTCGACGGAGGGCGGACATTGCCCGTCGACTTCAACGGCCGCGCGGACATGGCGGTGCGCGTCCCGAAGACGCGCGAGTGGCTGGCCGTCGTCGAGACGCTGGGGATCTGGCGCTCGCCGCCGGTCGTCGAGCGCGTGCTCGCCGAGGCGCAGGAGCTGCCGGCACCCGGCGCCGGCGCCGTCGTGCACGGCGACCTGCATTTTCGGCACGTGCTCGTCGACGGGGCCGGTGCGCTCGCCGGGGTGATCGACTGGGGAGACGTCTGCCGCGCCGATCCGTCGGTCGACCTGCAGCTGTACTGGAGCTTCCTGCCGCCGCCTGCCCGCGAGCCGTTCGTCCGGGCCTATGGCCCGATCTCCGGCGAGCAGCTCCTGCGGGCCCGCGTGCTCGCGCTCTGCCTCGGCGCCGCGCTCGCCGCGCACGCCCACCACGAGGGGCTGGCCGCCGTCGAGCGGGAAGCGCTCGAGGGGCTGCGGCGAGCGGCGATCGAGTAGAGAGGGCCGGACAGGTCCGGCCCCTACGGCGGCCCGCGCCGAATCGACCATCGTAGGGGCCGGACCTGTCCGGCCCATCGCCCCTAATCGGGCGTCCTGCCGTCGAGGATCGCGCTCAGGCGGGGCGGGTCGATGTTCCCGCCCGAGACGATGCAGACGATCCGGCCGCTGCCGGCCCGGCCGGAGAGCGCGACCGCGACCGCCAGGGCGCCGGCGCCCTCCGCGACGACGTGGGCGCGCTCGGCCAGCAAGCGAACGGCGGCGGCTGCGTCGTCGAGCGAGACGGCGTGCGCGTCGGAGACGAGCGGCCGCGCGCGCTCCCACATCGGCGGCAGCACTCCCTTGCTCCCGGCGCCGTCGACGAACGACGGCCGGTAGTCGAACGGCACGGGCTCGCCGGCGGCGAAGGCGGCGGCGAAGGCGGCCCCGGTCGCCGGCTCGCAGACCTGCACCTGCGTCCGCGGGCTCCGCGCCGCGAGCGCGTTCGCGATGCCGGTGGTCAGCCCGCCGCCGCCCCAAGGCACCAGCACGACGTCGATGTCGGCGAGGTCCTCGACCAGCTCCAGCCCGATCGTCCCGTTGCCGGCCATCACCAGCTCGTCCATCACCGGGTGGACGAAGAAGCCGGCGGCGTCGTCGAAGCGGCTCTCCTCGATCGCCTGCCACCAGCGGTCGTAGGGCACCTTCACGATCTCGCCGCCGAGCCGCTCGATGGCGGCGAGCTTCGTCTCCGGCGCATGCTCGGGGACGACGATCGTCGCCGGGATCCCCAGCTCCCGGGCGACCCACGCCACGCCCTGCGCCATGTTGCCGGCGCTGGCGGTGACGACGCCGTCCGCGAGCGCGTCGGTCGGCGCCCGCCGGATCGCGTTGGCGGCGCCGCGCAGCTTGAACGACCCGATCGGCTGGAGGCACTCCAGCTTCAGCCAGATCTCCGCCGGCGACTCGGGCGCCTGCAGGCGCAGCAGCGGCGCGCGCACGACGACGTCGCGGACGACGTTCCGCGCGGAGACGATCTCCTCGAGCGGGATCAGAACGGCACTTCCGTCCCGACGCCGCGCTCGACCGCGCGCCGGACGCACAGCTCGGCGGCGGCGAGATCCTCGACCGCGAGGCCGAGCGACTTGAAGACGGTCAGCTCCTCCTCCGAGCGGCGGCCGTCGGCGGCGCCGATCAGCAGCTCGCCGAGCTCCGCTCGGATGTGCTCCGGCCCGATCCCTGCCTCGTCGACCGCGAGCAGGTAGTCGCCGGCCTCGTTCAGCGTCGACTCGCGCCGGTCGACGAAGAGCGCCGCCGCCGCGACGGTCTCGGCGTCGAGCTCGCGGGCCGTGGGGATGCTCGAGCCGACGGCGTTCACGTGGGCGCCCGGGGCGAGCCACCCCAGGCGGACGATCGGCTCGCGGGCCGACGTCGTCGTGCAGACGACGTCCGCGCCGGCGAGCGCCTCCTCGGCGGAGCCCGCGACCGCCGCGCCCGTCTCCGCTGCGAGCGCCTCCGCCCGGGCGGGCGTGCGGCTCCAGATCCGCAGCTCGGCGCCGGGCAGGACGGCGCGCATCGCCTCGACGTGCGAGCGTGCCTGCACGCCGGCGCCGAGGATCGCGACGACGCCGGCTTCCGGGCGCGCGAGCAGGCGTGTGGCGACTGCCGAGACCGCCGCGGTGCGGATCTCCGTCACAGCGGAGGCGTTGAGGAGCGCGCGCAGCTCTCCGGTCTCGCCGTCGTGCACGAGCACGCCGCCCTGGTGCGGATCGAGACCGGCGCTGGAGTTGCCGGGCGAGACCACGATCTCCTTCAGCGTGAAGACCGGCTGCTCGCCGCCGCGATGGGCGGGCATGAAGCCCATCAGCCGGCTCGACCCGGGGGGCCGCATGACGAAGCGAAGCGGCATCGACAGCTCCTCCCGGGCAAGCGCGGCCAGGGCCTCCTCCATCGCCTCGATGCACGCCGGCATGTCGAGGAGGCTGCGGACGTCGGCGTCGGAGAGTACGAGCATCACGGGAAGAGGGCAGTGAGATCATCGCGCTCTCGGGCGCCGAGCGGCGCAGCAAGTGCTTCCTCGACCGGCGCCAGGTGGTCCGCGCGCGACGGGCCGACCACGACGGCCGTCACCTCGGGCACGGCGAGGGCCCAGGCGAGCGCGAGCCCTGCCATCGAGATCCCGCGGGCCGCCGCCTCCCGCTCGAACGCCTCCAGCGCGTCGAAGGTCTCGTCCGTGCCGTAGCCGGCGTAGGGCTCGGGCCGCAGCGTCATCCGCGAGCCGGGCGGCGCCTCGGCGCCGCGACGGTACTTCCCGGTCAGCCAGCCGCCGGCCAGCGGGCTGAACGGGGTGTAGCCGAGGGCGTGCTCCCGGCAGACGGGGAAGACCGTCTCTGCGTCGCCCAGCTCCAGCAGCGAGAACGAGTTCTGCACCCACTCGAAGCGGGCGAGTCCCTCCAGCTCGGCGATCTCGACCGCCTCCGCCAGCTGCTCGGCGGTCACGTTGGAGCAGCCCACGGCGCCGACAGTGCCGGCCGCGATCAGCTCGCCGAGCGCGCCGAGCGTCTCCTCGACCGGCACGTCGGGATCCCACTCGTGCGTCAGGAAGAGCGGCACGCGGTCGAGGCCCAGCCGCTCGAGGCTCGTCCGGACCTGCCGGTGGACTCGCCCGCGCGAGAGCCCGTGGTCAGCGCCCTCCGCCATCGGGTTGTAGGTCTTCGTGGCGATCACGACCCGGTCGCGCACGTCCGCGCCCCTGGTCGAGAGCCACTCGCCGATGAACGACTCGCTGCGTCCGCCGCCGTACGCGTCGGCCGTGTCGAGTGTCGTGATCCCGAGCTCCCAGGCGGCGTCGAGCAGCCTGAACGCGTCGTCCTTCGTCGTGCCCTGGCCGAAGAAGCGCGGGGACGAGCCGATCCCGCCGAAGTTGCCGCAGCCGAGGACGATCCGGGAGACCGCGATGCCGCTGCGACCGAGCTCGCGCGTCTCCACGGGGCGATTCTA
>DATBMD010000273.1:0-5701 GCA_036555085.1 Gaiellaceae bacterium | reverse complement strand
TTCATCGCCGTCTACGGCGCGTTCAAGAACGAGTGACGGCCGGGTCCTCCAGCACGTCCGCGTAGATCGTCCCGGCGATCCGGATGTCGCCGGTAGCCTCGATGCTCGCCGGCACGGCGCTCGTCACGAAGCACGCCCTGCTGGACACCGGCGGACGGATCGCGGTTCCCGCCTCCGGCAGCCGCGAAAGCTCGATCGTCTCGCGCGGCAGCCGGTCGCCGTCGATCGTGCTGAGCATCAGGTAGTAGCGCACGCGCGCAGGATAGGCGCGGGCCTCGACGAGCGGAGCGTTGTCAGCCGGCGGCGCGCGCGACGAGGTCGTCGACGATGTCGCCGAACCGTCCGACGAGCGAGATGTGCCCCTCGCCGGGAAGCAGCTTCGCCGCCGCGCCCCGGACGTTGGCGGCAAGCCACTCGCCGTGCGCGAACGGCACCATCAGGTCCTCCGTGCCCTGCCAGATCGTCACCGGCGCCCGGAGCTTCCCGAGGTCGAAGCCCCAGCCGCGCGCGAACGCCAGGTCGTCGTCGAGCCAGCCGTCGACGCCGGTGCGGACTGCCTCGTGGAGCTCGGCCGCGAGGTAGTCGGCCAGCTCGCCCGTGAGCGCGGCGCGGTCGACCTCGGAGACGAGCCCTCCCAGCGCCGCCGCCACCTGGTCGCCGGTGAGCGTCCGGAGCTCGTCGGCCTGGCGCTCGAGGAACGGGCGCACGGCGTCGGCGCCCTGCAGCGCGAGCCCGAACTCCTCGACGTTCTCCGGCCCCATGCCGGCGAACCAGTCGAGCCCCTCGGCGTCGACCGGCGCGACGCCCGCGATGGTCGCGACCGACGCGACGAGCCGCGGCAGGTGGGCGGCGCAGGCGAGCGCGTGCGGCCCGCCGCCCGACCAGCCGACCACGTGCGCGCGCTCGATCCCGAGCGCATCCGCGACCGCCGCCACGTCCCGCGCGCAGTCGGCGACGCTGCGTCCGGGGGCGCGGGTCGAGCCCCCGTAGCCCGCCCGCTGGCAGACGACGAACCGCAAGCCCCGCTCCGCCGCAGCGGCTGCGAGGGGGCGGTAGACGAGGCCGCCCGACGGCGTGCCGGTGAGGAAGATCAGCGCCGACGCGCGCTCGCGCCCGGACGTCCGGGCGACCAGCCTGCGCCCGTCGGCGGCGGTGACGGCGTGCTGCTGCTCCGGCATCGCGTCGATCGTACGACGGGTCGGCCCGCCGCGAGCGGTTAGCTACAATCCGCCGCCGTGTCCGGAGACAGGATCCGCCTGCAGGTCGAGGAGCGCGACGCCGCCCAGCGCGGCTCGCGGGTGTCGCGCCGCCTGCGCCGGGACGGGCTGATCCCGGGCGTCCTCTACGGCAAGGGGCACACGCGGGCGATCGCGGTGCCGGAGCGCGACCTGCGCGCAGCCCTGACCGGCCCCTCGGGCCTGCACGCGATCCTCGACGTCGTCATCGAGGGACAGAAGACCGAGCACCACGCGGTGCTGAAGGACTACCAGCAGCACGTCATCCGGGGCACGATCACGCACGTCGACTTCCACGAGGTGCGGCTCGATCAGCCGATCCAGGCCTCCGTGGCGATCCAGCTCGTCGGCGAGGCGCCAGGCTCGAAGCTCGGCGGCGTCGTCCAGCAGGTCACGCGCGAGGTCAACGTCGAGGCGCTCCCGACCGCCATCCCGGAGCACCTCGAGGCCGACCTCTCGGGCCTCGACGTCGGCGACATCCTGCGGCTGGAGGACGTGCCGCCGATCGAGGGCGTCACCTTCCTCGACGACCCCCGCGAGACCGTCCTCGCAACGTGCTCGATGCCGCGCGGGATCAGCACGCTGGAGGAGGAGGAAGAGGTCGAGGGCGAGGAGGCCGAGGGCGAGGGCGAGCCCGGCGAGCCGCCCGAGGCATCGTCCGACCAGTCGGGCGAGCCCCCCGCCGAGGGGTAGGCCGTGCGCCTGCGTCGTCGGGGCGAGACCGCCTCGACGCTCGACCTGCTCGTGGCGGGTCTCGGGAACCCGGGCCGTGAGCATGCAGCCGACCGCCACAACGCGGGCTGGATGGTCGTCGACGAGCTCGCGCGACGGCACGACGGCTCGTTCAGGGAGAAGTTCCGCGGCCGGGTGACGGACGTCCGCGTCGACGGCGCGCGGCTCGCGCTGCTCAAGCCCGAGACGTACATGAACGAGTCCGGGGGCTCGATCCGGGACGCCGCCCACTTCTACAAGGTCGAGCCCGCGAGCCTGCTCGTCGTCCACGACGACGTCGACCTCGCAACGGGCCGGCTGCAGGCCCGCCTCGGCGGCGGGCTGGCCGGTCACAACGGGCTCCGCTCGATCGCCCAGCGGCTGGGGACGCAGGAGTTCCTGCGCCTGCGGATCGGCGTCGGGCGCCCGGAGCGCGGCGATCCGCGGCCGGTCGCCGACTACGTCCTGTCGCCGTTCGCCCCGGAGGACGACCCCGAGGCGATCGTGCGGCGGGCCGCCGACGCGGTCGAGGCGCTCGTCGGCGAGGGTCTCGAGGCCGCGCAGCGCCGCTTCAACTGACGGCGATCCGCCGCCGTCGGCCGCGGCCTAGGATTGTCCCAGCGTGGACGCTGCCAGCGCCGCTACCCGCGCCAGCTCCGCTCCGGTCTCCGCGGAGGAGCTCGCCGCGCTCGCCGCCGTCGAGCGACGCGTGCACTGGCTCGCGATGCGGATCGTCGACCACGCGAACCGCGAGCGGCCGAAGGAGGACGAGCTGAAGGTCGGCGGCCACCAGGCGTCGTCGGCCTCGATGGTCTCGCTGCTGACGGCGCTCTATTTCAACGACCTCCGCGCCGCGGATCGCGTCTCGGTGAAGCCCCATGCGTCGCCCGTGCTGCACGCGATCGAGTACCTGCTCGGCCGCCTCGACCGCAGCTACCTGACGCGGCTGCGCGACTTCGGCGGCCTGCAGCCGTACCCGAGCCGCACGAAGGACCCCTACCCGGTCGACTACTCGACCGGTTCGGTCGGGCTCGGCGCCGCCGCGCCGTTGTTCGGCGCGCTGGCGGACCGGTACCTGTCGCACCGGCTCGGCGTCTCGACGGGCGGCCGCTTCGTCTCGCTGCTCGGGGATGCCGAGCTGGACGAGGGGAACGTCTGGGAGGCGGTGCTCGAGCCGCACACGCGCGGGCTCGGGAACGTCCTCTGGATCGTCGACCTCAACCGGCAGAGCCTCGACCGCGTGATCCCGATCATCAACGCGCACCGGCTGGAGACCCAGTTCGAGGCGGCGGGCTGGCAGGTGCTCGAGCTGAAGTACGGCCGCCGCCTGCGCGAGGCGTTCGCGCGGGACGGCGGCGAGCTGCTGCGGCGCCGGATCGACGAGATGCCCAACCAGCTCTACCAGTCGCTCTTCGGCGCCTCCGAGGAGGTCGTCGCCGACGTCCTGCTGCGAGGGCTCGACGGTGGGGAGCGGAGCAGCCTCGCCGGGCTGCTCGACGCGTACGCGGGCTCGGTCGGGTCGCTCGTCGAGGACCTCGGCGGCCACGACCTCGGCGACATCCTCGACGCGCTGGCCGCCTCGCGCGCCGAGCCGGCGCGGCCGACCGTGCTGTTCGCGTACACGATCAAGGGCTACCGGCTGCCGATCGCCGGCCGTCCTCTGAACCATTCGGCGCTGCTGACGGCCGAGCAGGTCGGCGACCTCCGGGCGCAGCTCGGGCTCACGGTCGAGGCCGAATGGGACCGCTTCGCACCCGAGACGCCCGAGGGCCGGTTGTGCACGGAGACGCGCGAGCGGCTCGACCGGCCCGGTGAGCAGAAAGCCGCGCGAATCGCCGTGCCGGCGCGCCTCTCGGGCCGCGCGCCCGCGCGGGCGTCCACGCAGGAGACGGTCGGCCGCATGCTGCTCGAGCTCTCGCGCTCCGAGGGGCTGGCGGGCCGGATCGTCACCGTCTCGCCCGACGTCTCGGTCTCGACGAACCTCGGCGGCTGGATCAACAAGGTCGGCGTCTTCGGCGTCGAGGACGAGCCGGCCTACGAGGGCCCGGATGCGCAGCCGCTGCAGTGGAGCGTCTCGTCGCGCGGCCAGCACGTCGAGCTGGGGATCTCCGAGATGAACCTGTTCCTCGCCCTCGGCCAGCTTGGGATGACCGCGGTCTACCAGGGCGAGCGGCTCTTCCCGATCGGGACGCTGTACGACCCGTTCGTCGTGCGCGGGCTGGAGGCGCTCGTCTACGGCACGTACTCGGGCTCGCGCTTCGTCGTGCTCGGAACCCCGTCGGGCGTGTCGCTCTCCCGGGAGGGAGGCGCGCACCAGTCGACGATCACGCCGTCGGTGGGGATCGAGCTGCCCGGGCTCACCTACTGCGAGCCCGCCTACGCGCGCGAGCTGGAGTGGCTGCTGCTCGACGGGCTCGACCGGATGCAGGACGACGACGGCGACGCGCTCTACTTCCGGCTCTCGACGAAGCCGGTCGACCAGGCGCCGTTCACCGAGCTCTGCGATGCGCGCGGCGAGGAGGCCGTTCGGGCCGACGTGCTCGCGGGCGCGTTCTGGCTGCGGGAGCCGGTGCCGGGCGACGACGCGGTCGTCGTCGCGACCTGCGGCGCGATGGTGCCGGAGGTGCTCCGCGCCGCCGAGCTGCTCGCGGAGGAGGAGGGCGTCACGGCGGGCGTCCTGTGCCTGTCGGCGCCGGGGCGCGTCTACCGCGAGTGGCGCTCGCGGCGGACCGCGCACGTCGCCGACCTGCGCGCGCCGCGAGAGGCGTCGCACCTCGAGCGGCTCATCCAGGGTGCGGCCGGGCAGATGCCGCTCGTGACCGTCCTCGACGGCTCCTCGCACGCGCTCGCCTGGCTCGGCGGGGCGCTCGGCTCGCGTGTGGTGCCGCTCGGGGTCGACCGCTTCGGCCAGGCCGGCAGCCAGCCGGCCGTCTACGACGCCTACGGTCTCTCGCCCGAGGCGATCGTGACCGCCGCGCTCGTCGCCCTCGAGCCGTAGGACGCCGCTAGGCTGAGGGCCCCGGACGGGCCCGTCCGGGCGCTCGTCATGGACCAGCCTTCGCTCCAGCCCTTCGTCTCGGTGCTGCGCTCGCAGGAGCGCTTCCAGGCCTACGCGCGCGCGCTGCCGGCGCGCGCGCGCGTCTCCGAGCCGGTCCTGCCGCTCGTGCTGGCGGCGCTCCACGACGAGCTCGGGCGCGGCCTCCTGGTGCTGCTGCCGGAGGACGCCGACGCGCGGGACGCCGCCGAGGGCGCCGCCTGGTTCCGTGGCGGCGAGCGCGTCGCGCTGTTCCCGAGCCGCGGCGTCGCGTCGGGCTCGGGGCTCGAGCCGCCGCCCCACCTGGTCGGCGAGCGCGCCCGGGCGCTCGAGGTGCTCCAGGCGGGCGGGCTCGTGTGCGCGTCGGCGCTCTCGCTCGCCGAGGGCATGCCCGCGGTCGCGGACCGCCCGCCGCCGCTCCGCCTCGCGGTCGGCGACGAGCCGGGCATCGACGCGCTCGCCGAGGCGCTGGCGCTGGCGGGCTACGAGCGGGTGGAGCGCGTCGAGGAGCGCGGCCACTTCGCCGTCCGCGGCGGCATCCTCGACGTCTTCCCGTCGACGGGCCGCGAGCCGCTCCGGATCGAGCTGTTCGGCGACGAGATCGAGCAGGTGCGGGCCTTCTCGCCGTTCACGCAGCGCGCGCTGCACCCCGTCGAGCACGCCGTCGTCTACCCGGCGGCCGAGCGGCGCGCCGACCTGTTTGGGAGTGAGGAGGGCATCC
>DATBMD010000245.1:0-9452 GCA_036555085.1 Gaiellaceae bacterium | reverse complement strand
CATCCTGCGGCTCCCCGCGGTCTCCGACCTGTGGGAGACCGCCTACGGGAGGACGCTGCTCGTGAAGCTGGCGCTGGTCGCGCTCGCGCTGGCGTGGGGCGCCGTCCATCACTTCCTGGTGCGCCCGCGGTTGGAGCGCGGGGGACTGGTGCCGGGGCTCCGCCGCAGCCTGCTCGGCGAGGGGACCGTCGCGGTTGCGGTGCTGCTCGTAGCGGCCGTGCTCGTCAACTCGTCGCCGCCGCCTGCAGAGCCGGCCGCGGGCACGTCGGTCAGCTCTCGCTGAGCGGGCCTGCGCGGGCCCGGCGGCGGGGAAGATGATCCGCGGCGTGCGCCCGCCGCTCCAGCGCCGTTCGCGGGGCGTTGCGCAGAGGCTGTCGCAGATCCTCAGTCGTCGTGGTGCTCGATGTCCTCGGGCACCACCACCCAGCCGTGGCGCCGCGACTCGTAGATCGAGATCCTCGGCGGCGGGAAGGCCGGGTCGGCGAACGCGCCGACGGGGACCGCGATCGCGTCCGGCACGCCGTCGAGGAAGTAGTAGACCGTCGCGCCGCACTCCGGGCAGAAGTGATACCTGCGCGAGTCGCCGTCGTCGGAGACGCGGACGTACTCCGTCGAACGGCCGTCGACGCGGACGCGGTCCATCGGGAAGCGGGCTTGCATGCCGAACGTGCTCCCCGTTCGCCGCTGGCACGCGAGGCAGTGGCAGACCGAGATCCGGATCGGCTCTCCCTCCGCCACGAGGCCGAGCTGACCGCAGCTGCACGCGGCGCGTCGCGTGACCATCGGCGAATCCTATGTCCCCGCGACGCCGAGCCCCGCGGGCCCGAAGGCCCGCGGGGCTCGATGCGTGCTGTCCGTGGCGGTCAGCCGACGGAGGGCCGCGCCTCCAGCGTCTCGTTCGCTCCAGCCGCGGCGAAGCGGTCGCGGCCCTGCCGGTCCCAGGCGATGTCGAGGGCCAGGAGGATCAGGTTCGCGCCGGCGATTGCTCCCGCGATCGCGGTGACGAGAGCGAGGAGCCCTTCGGCGGCGTGGAGCCCGAGCCAGCCGCCGACGAGCGCGCTCGCGACCGCCGCCGCGAAGCCGGTGGCCTTGATCCCGGCTGACCAGCTGCGGTTCACCCAGGCGAGGTAGATGCCCAGCCCGACCGGCACTCCGACCGAGAGAGCAACGAGCAGCTCGTCGTCGAGCGGGACGCCCGGCATCGTCGTGATGGCGATCAGGACGCCGATGAACCAGCCGCCCAGGCCGAGCACGACCGGGTACAGAGCCCGGAGCACGGCGCCCGCCTTGTTCCCGAAGCGCCCTCGCTTGTGCACCCGGCGAGCCATCCCGAGCAGCGAGACGACGGTCAGGAGCGCGAGGCCGACCATCGCGCCGGCGATGCCCTTGGCGAGCGTCGGCAGCGTGACGGCGGGGGTGAAGTCGACGTTCTGGGGCTCGTAACGCGAGTCGTCGACGCGACCGGTATCGAGGAACGTGTTGACGAGATGGCTGCCCGCCTCGGGCTGGTCGTTCCAGAACGACAGGGTGTGCCCGAAGCCCGGCAGCACGACCTGGTGGCCGTTCGGCAGGTGAGGGAGGAGCTCCTTCGTCGCCACCTGCGGCGGGGTCGAGAAGTCGAGCTCGCCGCCGATCAGGAGCGTCTCGACGTTCGACGTCCGCACGCGGCTGTACTCGTCCTCGTCGGGTGCGGCCGGCCAGGCGTCGGCCAGGCGTCCGCCGCCCCAGGCGAACGCGCTGGCCGCGTAGCCCAGGTCCGGTCCCGGCCCCTGCTCGGCGGAGGCGAAGTACTCCTTCGCCGCGTCGGCGTCGGGCCGCGCGGCGGCCGCGTACTGGCCCCAGACGAACGGCATCGGGGCGAGGTCGGCGACGAGCGACTGGAGCCAGAAGCCGCTCGCGTCGCCGTCGTCCGCGGCGAGCCATGCGTCGATCGCGGTCGGCCCGTTGAGGGGCGCCGCCTCCGAGGTCGTCTCCATCAGCCCGTAGAACGAGAACACCCTGACGGCGCTGTCGTCGATCGGCAGGCCCAGCCAGCGGTCGGGCAGGTCCTCGTCCGTCCGCCGCATCGACGCGGCGAGGTCGTCGGTCCGGTCGCGACAACCGTCGTCCTTCGCGCAGAGCTCGGCGTAGCGGGCGATCTGCTCGTCGGTGGTCTTCTCGTCCCAGAGGAAGTGGCCGGGCGGATTGGCGCCGATCATCACCGACCGGTGGATGCTCTGCGGGTAGCGCCAGGCGTAGATCAGCGCGGTGCGGGTCCCGGCGCTCTCGCTGAGGAGGTCGATGCGGTCGTAGCCGAGCGCCTTGCGCGCCGCCTCCATGTCGTCGACCTGCTGCGCCAGGCCGTACCGGCCGAGGTCGTAGCCGTCGCCGGTGAGCCGATCGGCGCACGCACGGAACCCGTCCTCGTACGCGCGGAAGGACTTCTCGCCGAGGAAATCGGTCGAGTGCCTCAGCGCCGAGTCGACCTCCGGGCAGTCGAGCCGGACGGAGCCGTCGACGCCGCGGTAGCCGACCAGGACGACGTCGCGGTCCGCGGCGTAGCGGCTCGCGAGCGAGAACTTCATGTTCGTGATGCCGGGGCCGCCCTCGAGACGGAAGAGCGGCTCTTTCGGGCTGGCCGAGAGGGCCTTGACGCGGGTCACCGGCAGGGCGATCAGCCGCGACTGCGGGTCGGCGCTGTTCTCACGCACGACCAGCGTGCCGCAGTCGGCCGCGTAGCTGCCGTCCTCGGTCGAGTAGTCGCACGGCTCGAGGATCAGGTCGCCGGCCTTCGCGCCATCCGGCACGGAGACCGTGCTCGAGCCCGTCCCGAAGTGGAGGTAGCCGAGCCCGCCGGCCACGAGGGCGACGAGCGCGAGCGCGACGACACGTCTGAACGTGAAGGCCCGCGGTGTGGTCTGGGGTTTCATCAGGCGTCCTTTCCAGGGGTTTCGCTGCAACCGACGCTATGCGCGCGGCGGCGCGGAAACCTCGTCGGAAAGCCGTGCCTGCGCTCCGACCCGGCGACGATCTCGACTCCTACTCGGGTAGGAGGCGGTGCGCGGGAGCCTGGAGTACGTTCAGGGCGTGAGCCGGCCCGGAACCCTTGCGCGCGTGTACTGGTTCGACGTCGTCGTCGCGTTGCTCGCGATCGAGGCGATGGTCGAGGTCTCGCTCAGGCAGGGCTCGGAGAACGCGCCGACCACGACCCTCTGGTTCTGCGTCCCGGCGATCGCCTTGATGGTGCTCCCGGTCTTCGCGCGCCGGCGGTATCCCTTCGGCGCGCCGGCGGCGTACTGGCTGCTGGCCGCGGCGTTCTCGTTCGTCGACGGGCGCCTCGTCACGTCGATGACGAGCGTGTTCGTCCTCGGGATGGCGGGCGCGTACCTGCTGGGAAACGTGCGCGACGCCCTGAAGGCGCGGGTCGGGCTGGCCATCGTCGTCGGCTCTGCCGCGATCATCGTCTACAACGCCCCCGGGCGCTCGGGCAGTGAGACGATCTTCATCCCGCTCCTGTTCGGGATCTGCTGGCTCGCAGGCTTCGCGCTGCGCGAACGGGCGGAGCAGGCCGAAGCAGCCGAGGAGCGCGCGGCGCAGGCCGAGCGGGAGCGCGAGGCGGCCGCACGGGTCGCGGTTGCCGAGGAGCGCGCACGGATCGCGCGCGAGCTCCACGACATCGTCGCCCACGCAGTCAGCGTGATGGTCCTCCAGGTCGGCGTCGTCCGCCACAAGCTCCCCGACGAGCTCGCCGACGACGCGGACGCCCTTCGCAGCGTCGAGCGGACCGGCCGTGCGGCGCTCACCGAGATGCGCCGCCTGCTCGGGGCGATGCGGCGCGACGGCGACGACGCCGAGCTCGCGCCCCAGCCCGGGCTCGACAACCTGACCGCTCTCCTGGAGGACGTCGGCAGCGCGGGCCTGCCGGTCCGTCTGCACGTCGAAGGCGAGCCTGTTCGGCTACCGCCGGCGGTCGATCTCTCCGCCTACCGGATCGTGCAGGAGGGGCTCACCAACGCCCTCAAGCACGCGCACGCCGGCCATGCCGACGTTACCGTCCGCTACGCGCACGAGGGCCTGCTGCTCGAGGTCCGCGACGACGGAGTCGGAGCCGCCGCGAGCGACGGGCTCGGCCACGGTCTCGTCGGCATCCGCGAACGCGTCAAGATCTACGGCGGCGAGATGACCGCAGGCGCCGCACCCGAAGGTGGCTTCGTTCTCCAGGCCCGGCTCCCGCTGGAGGGCAACCGGCCGTGACGATCCGCGTGCTCGTCGCCGACGACCAGTCGCTGGTCCGCGGCGGCTTCCGCATGCTGCTCGCCGGCGAGGAGGACATCGAGGTCGTGGCCGAGGCGAGCAACGGGCTCGAGGCGGTCGACAAGGCGGCTCGCTATCAGCCGACCGTTGTCCTGATGGACATCCGCATGCCCGAGCTCGACGGGCTGGAGGCGACACGGAGGATCCTGGCGGCCGACGATCGCGCACGCGTCCTCATCCTGACCACCTTCGACCTCGACGAGTACGTCTACGAGGCGCTGCGCGTCGGCGCCAGCGGGTTCGTGCTGAAGGACGATCCCCCCGAGGACCTGCTCGCAGCGATCCGCACGGTCGCCCGCGGCGAGGCGCTCCTCTCGCCCGGAGTGACGAAGCGCGTGATCGAGAAGTTCGCCCGCCTCCCGCACCGTGAGCCGCCGCCGGAGATCGACGAGCTGACGGAGCGGGAGCTCGACGTGCTCCGCCTGGTCAGTCGCGGCCTCTCGAACGCGGAGATCGGGCAGGAGCTCTTCATCAGCGACACGACCGTCAAGACGCACATCACGCACATCCTCCAGAAGCTCGGCCTCCGCGACCGCGTCCAGGCGGTCGTGCTCGCGTACCAGACGGGGCTGTTCGACGCGGAGCTCCGGCCGCGGGCCGGGCGCGACGAGAGCCGGTAGGGGCCGGACAGGTCCGGCCCGGTAGTGCGCTGAAGGTTTGGAGGGGGCACTACCGATTACGCTCACCTCTGAATAGCGTGACGTCTGTCGCCCACGGAGGTCCCGGATGGAGACGATGATCGGAATCGCGGCGCTGCTCGTCGGCGCCGGCGTTCTCTGGGTCTGCTTCGCCCTCGGTGTCTACCTGTTCACCCGCACCGGGCGCGAGGGCCTGCGGATCCAGCGCATGGAGGACGAGCAGAGACAGCGCGCGCCGTCGGAGCCGTAGCAACCGGCCGGGCCCCGCCTCGTGAGTAGCGAGGTTTACGCCGCGGCCGTGCCGTCCCGGGCGGCGACGACGACCTCGCGCAAGGACGCGGGCCTCCTGCCGCTGAGCTGCTCGACCGCGTCCGTGACCTTCCCGAGGAGCCCCTCGCGCGCCGCGACGGCGAAGCTGGCCAGGACGCGGGCGCCCGCCTCCGGCACCCCACCGGCGACCATCCCCGCGATCAGTGCGTCGTCGTCGACGGCCACGACCTCGACTGGCCGGCCGCCGAGCTCGGCCGCCAGCGCCGCGAGCTCGTGCGGGCCGATCGCCTCCGGCCCCGTGATGTCGTAGGCCTTCCCCTCGTGACCGTCCTGGACGAGCACGGCCGCCGCGGCAGCGGCGCAGTCGTCCCGGGAGACGTACGCGATGCGCCCGTCCCCGGCGCTCGACACGACCTGCCCGCTCGCGATCGCCCGGTCGACGCCCGGGACCTGGTACTCGGCGTAGAGGCTGTTGCGCAGGAACGTCCAGGCGAGCCCACTGTCGCGCATGGCCTGCTCGGTCGCGAGATGCGACGGCGCGACCGCCGCCGGGTTGCCCTCGGGGCTCGGGATCGACGTGTAGAGCAGGTGCCGCACGCCCGCCGCCGCAGCGGCGTCGATGGCGGCCCGGTGCTGGCCGGCCCGGCGCTCGAGGTCGAGCGCGCTGATCAGCAGCGCACGGTCGACGCCCTCGAACGCCTTGACGAGCCCCGCGGGCGCGTCGTAGTCGGCCTGGCGCACATCGGCGCCGCGCTCCGCGTACTCGGCGATCGCGTCCGGCGTCCGGGTGAGCAGGACGACCTCGCCCGGGTCGAGGCGGTCGAGCAGAAGGTCGGCGACCTTGCGGCCCAGGTGGCCGGAGGCGCCGGTCACGGCAACCGTCATGAGCGTCCTTTCTCGATTCGATTCCCGCGGCACTCGTGCCCGGGATGCGTCATTCTTGCCGAGATGACGCGTGCCGTTGCCGGGGTGGAAGGCAGCTGATGGCGCTTCGGATTCTCGACGCGGATCGCGCCGAAGCCGTCGAGCGGCTCTGCGAGCTGATCGTGCCCGGCTCCAGCCGGGTCGGCCCCGTCGTCTACGTCGACGCGCTGGTGGCCGGGATGCCGCCGCCCGTGCGCGAGCACGCGCTGGGCGCGATCGACGCGCTCGCTCCCGCCGCCGCCCGGGGTGCCGACGCGCTCGCCGAGCACGCGCTGACGCCGGCGTTCGGCTTCGTCCGCGCGCTCGCGATCGAGGCGTACTACAGCGACTTCGTCGCGCCGGGGAGCGAAGGGCCGGGCGCGTGGGCCGAGATCGACTTCAACTCGCCGCTGGCGACCCGGCTGGACAAGGACTGGTCGTACCTGGGGATCGCATGAGGAGCGAGTTCGACGTCGTCGTCGTCGGATCGGGGGCCGGAGGCGGCGTGGTCGCGGGCGAGCTCGCGCAGCGCGGGCGCGACGTGCTGCTGCTCGAGATCGGGTCTCACTACCGCGCACCCGACTTCATGCGCTGGGAGGCGAAAGCCGCACACGACCTCTTCTGGCCGCTCCGCTTCGCGCCGCTGCCGACCGGCGAGGTCGTCACGTTCGTCGCCGGGCGCTGCGTCGGCGGGACGACGACGATCAACACGAAGGTCGCCTTCCGCGCCCACGAGCGCGACGTCGCGAAGTGGCACCCGGCGACCGGCCTGACGAGCGACGGGAGCACGCCGCTCTCCGTCGCCGACCTCGAGCCGTACTACGACCGCGTGGAGCGCGTGCTCGGGGTGCGCGAGCGGGCCGACTGGGAGAAGAGCGTGTACACGGTGGAGCCCGGCTTCCGCGCGCTCGGCGCCGAGCTCGAGGCCGTCAACGCCTACACCGATGCGAACTGCACGAGCTGCGGCTCCTGCATCCAGGGCTGCCCGTCGAACGCCGGCAAGTCGACGATGAACACCTACATCGCGGACGCCGTCGCGCGCGGCGTCCTGGAGCTGCGCGCGAATGCCTCGGTGGAGCGGGTGCTGATCGACGGCGCCGAGGCGACGGGTGTCGAGTACGTGGACGGCGCCGGCGCGCGGCACACCGTCAACGCGGGTGCCGTGGTCGTCGCCGCGGGCGCGCTCAACACGCCGCAGCTCCTGATCCGCTCGGGCCTCGCGAACGCGTCGGTTGGGAGGCATCTGGGCCTCCACCCGGTCCGTCTCGTGTACGGCCTCTTCGACGAGCCGCAGGACGCGCACATGGTCTATCCGATCACGGCGCACTGCGTGAAGCACCAGCACGACGAGGACGGCGGGTTCGTGATCGAGGCCACCACGATCCAGGACCCGATCTCCTTCGCGACCACGCTGGGCGACGAGAGCGGGCCGTTCTGGGGGCCGCGCCTGGTCGAGGCGCTGCGCCTGTTCCGCCACTGGATCGGCTTCCTCGCGATGGCGAACGACGACAACAACTCGGCCGTGACCGTGGGCGACGACGGCGGCGAGCAGATCGACGTCGACTTCCAGCCGGCGGAGCGCGAGCGCATCGAGGCCGGGCTCCGCTTCAGCCGGC
This sequence comes from Gaiellaceae bacterium, assembly GCA_036555085.1. Classification (GTDB taxonomy): domain Bacteria; phylum Actinomycetota; class Thermoleophilia; order Gaiellales; family Gaiellaceae; genus Gaiella. The sequence goes on along the minus strand of DATBMD010000245.1, from coordinate 1,732 downwards.
AGGTGCTCGAGGCGGCGGGGGCGAAGCAGGTCTGCTGGACCGGTCTCGTCTCGACCCACGTGCAGGGCAGCTGCCGGATGGGCGACGACCCCGCCCGCTCCGTCGTCGACCGGAACGGCGAGTCCCACGACGTGAAGCGGCTCTTCGTCGGCGACGCGTCGCTCGTCCCGCGGACGCTGTCGGTGAACCCGTCGCTGACGATCATGGCGCTGGCGACTCGGCTGGCCGACCACCTCGACGCCGACGCGAAGGGCTACCTCGGCGCGAAGGCCGAAGGCGTGGGCGTCGCTGCGTGAGGGCCGCGCTGCTCAGCGAGTACCACCGCCCGCTCGAGCTGATCGAGAGGCCCGATCCCGAGCCGGCGGGGCCGCGAAGCGTGGTCGTGAAGATCGCCGCCGCCGGTGTCTGCCAGACCGACCTGCACACGATCGACGGGCACATGGAGCCGGCAGGCGTGCGGCTGCCGCTCGTGCTCGGGCACGAGAACGCGGGCTGGGTGCACGCCGTCGGCGACGACGTCACCGCGGCTGCCGTGGGAGATCCGGTTCTCCTCTACCCGCCGTTCAGCTGTGGGCTATGCGTGCCCTGTCGTCGAGGCGCCGAGGTCTTCTGCGAGCGTCACCAGTTCACCGGCCTGACGCAGGACGGCGGCTTCGCGGACTACGTCGTCGTCGACGAGCGGTCGCTGCTGCGGCTGCCGGAGGGCGTCGAGCCGGCGGAGGTCGCGCCGCATGCGGACGCGGGCATCACGGCCTACCACGCCGTGAAGAAGCTCGTGCCCCGGTTCGACCCGGGTAGCATGACCGTCGTGATCGGCGTCGGCGGAGTCGGCCACATCGGTCTTCAGCTCGTGCGCGTGCTCGGCGCCGGGAGGGTTGTCGGCGTCGACACGGACGAGCGACGTCGCCGGCTCGCGCGGGAGCTCGGCGCGGACGAGGTACTCGGTGAGGAGGCCGACGTCGCAGGCGCCGTGCGGGAGCTCACGGACGGGGCCGGCGCGGACGTCGTGTTCGACTTCGTTGGCACGGACGCGACCCACGCATTGGGGCTCGAGGTGCTCGCGCGGCGCGGCCTCTTCTCGATCGTCGGCTACGGCGGCACCGTGACCCACCCGTCGGTCGGGTTCGTGTCCGGGGGGACGGCGATCGCCGGGAACCTCGTCGGCAACTGGATCGACCTCTGGGAGCTCATGCAGCTGCACGGGCGCGGCGCGGTGACGCTGCGCTCGGAGTCGCACCCGCTCGACGACGTGAACGACGTCCTCGACCGGCTGCGCGAGGGCGAGGTCACCGGGCGGGCAGTGCTCGTCCCGTAGCCCGACCGTCGGCGAGCGGGTGTTCGACGTCCGAGGGGCCGCACAGGCCCCGTAGGGCCGGACAGGTCCGTAGGGCCGGACAGGTCCGTAGGGCCGGACAGGTCCGTAGGGCCGGACAGGTCCGTAGGGCCGGACAGGTCCGTAGGGCCGGACAGGTCCGGCCCCTACGGGCGGGCCGCCGCTTCCTGCTGCGCCTTCGCCATCGCGGTGATGCCCTCCACGAACTGCTCGAACGCCGTCCCCTGGCCGCCGAAGGCCGCGCCACGCTCGACCTGCGTGCGGGAGGTGATGCCCTGCACGTACGCCTTCTGCTGCGGGCTCAGGCCGATGCCGTCGAGCAGCGATGCCGGCCCGCCGAAGGTCGCAGCCCGCTCGGCGGGCGTCAGCGAGGCGATCCCGTCCACGTAGCGCTGCCCT
>DATBMD010000217.1:0-23192 GCA_036555085.1 Gaiellaceae bacterium | reverse complement strand
AAGCGTCATTCCGAAACGAGTTCTTAGAACCGGCGCAGCGGCGCAGTAGACTCCTCCGGTGGAATCGTCCGATCCCGACCGGCTGGCGACGCCCTCGGTGCCGTTCGGCCGCGAGGAGATCGAGCGGATCCTGCCGCACCGAGAGCCGTTCCTCCTGATCGACGAGGTGCTCGAGCTGGAGCCCGGCCGCCGCGTCGTCGCGAGACGCGAGATCCGGGCCGACGACTGGTGGTTCGCGGGGCACTTCCCGGCCCGGCCGGTCATGCCGGGCGTGCTGATCGTCGAGGCGATGGCGCAGACCGGGGCCGTGGCGGTGCTGCTCGAGGAGGGCAATCGCGGCCGCATCGCGTTCTTCGCCGGCATCGACGACTGCCGGTTCAAGCGCATCGTCGAGCCCGGCGACACGCTCACGCTGACATGCGAGATCGACCAGATCCGCGGCCCCATCGGGCGGGGCAAGGCGACCGCGTACGTCGGCGAGCAGCTCGCTGCCCGCGGGACGCTGACGTTCGCCGTGGAGCGGTGAGGTGATCGGCGCCGCCGGCCAGCGCGTCGGGATCACCGGCCTGGGCACGCACGTGCCCGCGCGCGTGCTCACGAACGAGGAGCTGGAAGGTCTCGTCGCGACGTCCGACGAGTGGATCCTCGAGCGGACGGGGATCCGGGAACGGCGGATCGCCGCGGACGACGAGGCGCTGACCGACATCGCGCTCCCGGCCGCCCGCGAGGCGCTCGCGGAGGCGGGCATCGACGCCGCGGACGTCGACCTCGTCATCTGCGCGACCGTGACGCCGGACATGATGTTCCCGACCTCGTCCGCGCTACTGGCGGACACGCTCGGGGCGCGCGACGCTGCGGCCTACGACCTCCTCGCCGGTTGCACGGGCTTCATGTACGCGATCGCCCAGGCCTACGGCATGCTCGCCGCCGGCCTCTCGCGCCGCGCGCTCGTGATCGGCGGCGACGTGCTCTCGAAGATCCTGGACTGGACCGACCGCTCGACGCTCGTGCTCTTCGGGGACGGCGCCGGCGCCGTGGTGATGGAGCCGGTGGAGCGGGGCGGCTTCCTCGGCTTCGAGCTCGGCGCCGACGGCGGCGGCGGCGAGCACTTGTGGCTGCCCGGCAGCGGGTCGCGGCGGTTCGACGAGCCGGACGGGCTGGTCAAGATGAACGGGCGCGAGGTCTTCAAGTTCGCGACGAGAGTGCTCGTCTCGTCCGCGCAGGCAGTGCTCGAGCGGTGTGGAAGAGAGGTGGATGAGGTCGACGTCTACGTGCCACACCAGGCAAACAAGCGGATCATCGACCATGCGGTCGCTAAGCTCGGTATCGCACCGGAGAAGACCATCGTGAACGTCGACCGCTACGGCAACACATCGTCAGGCTCGATCCCGCTCGCGCTCGCGGACGCCCGCGCCGAGGGGCGGCTGCGCGACGGGTCGCTGGTGCTGATGACGGGGATGGGCGCCGGCCTCACCTGGGGCTCGGCGCTGGTCGAATGGTGCCTCGACGACAACGGCGGCCCGTCGTGAGCAAGGTCGCGTTCTGCTTCCCCGGCCAGGGCTCGCTCGAGGCCGGGATGGGGCGCGAGATCGCAGAGGCCGTGCCCGCGGCCATGCGCGTCTACGAGATCGGGAGCGACGCGACCGGCCTCGACCTGAAGCGGCTCTGCTTCGACACGAAGCTCGCGGACCTCGTCGACACGGAGCTGCAGCAGCCGGCGCTCGTCGCGACGAGCCTGGCGATCCTCGCCGCGCTGCGCGAGCACGAGGTCGCGCCCGACATGGTCGTCGGCCATTCGGTCGGGGAGTTCGCCGCGCTCGCCTCGGTCGGCGCGCTCGAGACGGGCGAGGCGATCGCGCTCGTCCGGGAGCGGGGCCTCGCGATGGCGGAGGCGGTCCGGTCGCGCCCGGGGATGATGGCCGCGATCCTGGGGCTGGACGACGCGGCGGTCGAGAGCCTGTGCCGCGAGCACGGCATCTGGCCCGCCAACTACAACTGCCCGGGGCAGGTCGTCGTGTCCGGCGACAGCGCCGCGGTCGAGGAGTGCTGCGCGGACGCCGCCAGCCTCGGCGCCCGCCGCGCGATCCGGCTGAAGGTGTCGGGCGCCTTCCACAGCCCGCTGGTGGAGCGTGCGGCCGACCGGTTGAAGCCGGCGCTCGACCGCGTGCGGTTCAGCGAGCCGATCGCGCCCTTCATGTCGACGGTGACGGCGAAGATCGAGCCCGCGCAGCGGCTCGGCTCCCTGCTCGTCGACCAGCTGACGGCGCCCGTGCGCTTCACCCAGGCTGCCGGCGAGATGATGCGCGGCGGCGTGACGACCTTCGTCGAGGTCGGCCCCGGGACCGTGCTCTCCGGCCTGATCAAGCGGATCGACCGGGGAGCGAAGGCGTTCTCGGTCAACGACCTCGCCAGTCTCGAGCGGGCACGGGAGGCGCTCGCCGGATGAGCGGCGCGTTCTGCTCGCTGGAGGGCAGGACGGCGCTGGTCACCGGAGGCTCGCGCGGGATCGGCCGTGCGATCGCGCTGGAGCTCGGCCGGGCCGGCGCGAGCGTGATCGTCGGTTACCGCAGCGGCAAGGACGAGGCGGAGGGGGTCGCGGCCGAGGTCGGCGGGCGTGCCGTGCAGGCCGACGTCGCCGATGCGGACGCGGCCCGCGCGCTGGTCGAGGATGCAGGCGACCTCGACATCCTCGTCAACAACGCCGGGCTGACGAGGGACGGGCTGCTCGCCCGGATGTCGGACGACGACTGGCGCCAGGTGATCGACACGAACCTCGCCTCGGTCTTCTACACCTGCCGGGCGGCGGCGCGCGGGATGATGAAGCGCCGGGCGGGCGCGATCGTCAACGTCTCCTCGATCGTGGGCGTCAGGGGCAACTGGGGCCAGACCAACTACGCCGCCTCGAAGGCGGGGATCATCGGCTTCACCAAGTCGCTCGCCAAGGAGCTCGGGAGCCGCAACGTGCGCGCCAACGTCGTCGCGCCCGGCTACGTGCGGACGCAGCTGACCGACGCGCTGCCCGAGGAGGCGACCGCGACGATGCTCGCGAACACCCCGCTGGGGCGGCTGGGCGAGCCGGAGGACGTCGCGGGCACCGTGCGGTTCCTCTGCTCCGACGAAGCGGCATTCATCACGGGGGAGGTCGTGCTCGTCGACGGCGGCCTCGGCATGTAGGTTCCCGGCGTCGTGAGCGAGTCGAACGGCAGACGGCGCGTGGTGATCACCGGGCTCGGCATGGTGAGCCCACTGGGCAACGACGTGGAGACGTCCTGGTCGAGCCTGCTCGCCGGCGAGTCGGGCGCCGGCCCGATCACCCAGTTCGACGCCACCGACTTTCCGGCCACGTTCGCCTGCGAGGCGAGAGACTTCGACCCCGGACGCTGGATCGACTACAAGGCGGCCCGGCGGATGGACCGCTTTACGCATCTCGCGCTGAGCGCGGCGCGGCAGGCCGAGGCCGACTCCGGGCTCGACATCGCGGCCGCGCCCCATCGCGTCGGCGCCGCCGTCGCGACCGGGATCGGCGGCCTGAAGTCGTTCGAGTCGTGTGTCGAGCAGCTCGAGAGCCGCGGCCCCGACCGCGTGCACCCGTTCTCGATCGTCCAGATCATCCCGAACCTCGCTGCCGGCTGGGTGTCGATGGAGCTCGGGACGAGGGGGCCGCTGCTGTCGGAGTGCACTGCCTGCGCCGCGTCGAACATGGCGATCGGGGACGGCCTGGACGCGATCCGGCTCGGTCGCGCGGATGCCATGGTCTGCGGCGGCACGGAGGCGCCGATCACGCGGATCGGGATCGCCGGGTTCGGGGCTATGCGCGCCATCTCGCGCCGGAACGACGCCCCGGAGCGCGCCTCGCGGCCCTTCGACGCGGAGCGGGACGGGTTCGTGATGGCGGAGGCCGGCGCGATGGTCGTGCTCGAGGAGCTCGAGCATGCCCGCGCGCGCGGCGCGAGGATCTACGCGGAGCTGCTCGGCTACGGGGTCTCGTCCGACGCGTCCCACGTCTCCGATCCCGACCCCACGGGCGACAATCCGGCACGGGCGATGCGCATGGCGTTCGCCGATGCGGGAATCGACCCGTCGGAGATCGACTACGTGAACGCGCACGGCACCTCGACGCCGGCCGGAGACACGTCGGAGACACGCGTCCTCAAGCTGGCCCTGGGCGAGGAGAAGGCGCGCGCGACCCCGATCTCGTCGACCAAGGGCGCCACCGGCCACTGTCTGGGCGCCGCCGGCGCGGTGGAGGCCATCTTCACGGTCCTGGCGCTCGACCGCGGTGTCTTGCCGCCCACGATCAACTACGAGACGCCCGACCCCGAGTGCGACCTCGACTACGTCCCGAACGAGGCGCGCGAGCAGAAGATCGACGTCGCCGTCTCCAACTCGTTCGGGTTCGGCGGCCACAACGCCTGCGTCGTGCTCAGGCGCTGGAACGGCGGCTGACACCCTCACTCGACGCGACCGCTCGAGCGGCAGCGTCCGTCCTCCGTCCGGCCACTAGGCTTCGCGCGTGGAGCGCTGGGCGACGTTCGACTGCTACGGGACGCTCGTCGACTGGCGGGCCGGCATCGGGGGCGAGCTCGCGCGACTCTTCGGCGACGATCGTGCCGCGGCACTGCTCGAGCGCTACTACGCGATCGAGCCGGACGTGCAGGCGGACGGATCGCTGCGCTATCGCGACGTGCTCGCCGAGACGCTGCGCCGGGTCGCCGGTGAGGCCGGGCTGGCGATCCCGGCCGGCGAGGAAGGCGCGCTAGGACGCTCGCTGCCGTCCTGGCCGGTGTTCCCGGAGGCGGCGGCCTCGCTCGCCGAAGCGCGGCGCTGCGGCTGGCGGCTCGCGATCCTCTCGAACTCGGACGCCGACCTCGTCGAGGCGTCGATCGCCGCCATCGGCGTCCCGTTCGACCTCTACGTGGTCGCCTCCGAGATCGGCTCCTACAAGCCGGGTCTCCGCCACTGGCAGGTGTTCTCGGAGCGCAGCGGCACCACCCCGGCGGGGCACGTCCACGTGGCGCAGAGCCTCTTCCACGACATCGGGCCCGCGAGCGAGCTCGGTCTCGCCAGCGTCTGGATCAACCGCCGCGACGAAGGGCCCGGCCCGGTTCCGACCCGTGAGCTTCCCGACCTCGAGGCGCTGCCGGGCACGCTCGCCGAGCTGGTGCCGGCCTGAACGTGCGCCGCCCGACCTGGGACGACCTGCCGGCCGTGCTCGAGCTCGCGCAGGCTGCCGACATCGCGGTGATCGGCGAGTCCGACTGGCTCGAGGACGACCTCCGCGCCGAGTGGGGCGAGCTGGAGCTCGACCGCGACGCCTGGCTGGTCGAGCTCGAAGGCCGGCTGGCCGGCTACGCCACGTTCGAGGCGAAGGGGCCGCGGCTGCTCGCCGACGGCTACGTGCAGCCCGAGCTTCGCGGGCGCGGGGTCGGGACGGAGCTGCTCAGGCTCACCGAGGAACGAGCGCGGGCCGAGGTCGACGCGATCGGGGCCGGCGAGCGCGTCTATCTGCAGAACGCGACGTTGCTGGAGGACGAGTCGAGTTGCACGCCGAGGCTCTACGCGGCCAACGGCTACGTCGCCGTCCGGCACTTCTGGCGCATGGTGATCGACCTCGAGGAGGAGCCCGTCGCGGTCGCGGCGCCCACGGGCGTGGCGATCGGACCCTACGACGCGCGCGAGGCCCGCGCCGTGCACGCCGCCCACCAGGAGGCGTTCGCCGACCACTGGGAGCACCGCCGGCAGCCGTGGGAGGAGTGGGAGGAGAAGCGGCTGGGCGACCCGCGGGCCGACACGTCCCTCTGGCTGGTCGCGCGCGACGGCGCCGAGGTCGCCGGCGTCGCGCTCAACTACTGGAAGCACTCGGGCGACTGGGGCTGGGTCGGAGCGCTCGGCGTGCGCCGCGCGTGGCGCGGACGCGGGCTCGGGGAGGCGCTGCTGCGATCCTCGTTCCGCGAGCTCTGGCGCCGGGGGGAGCGCCGGGTCGCCCTCGGGGTCGACGCCCAGAGCCCCACCGGCGCGACACGCCTCTACGAGCGCGTCGGCATGCGCGTCTTCTGGCGCGCGGTCGTCTACGAGAAGGAGCTGCGGCCGGGTGGCTGAGCTGACGATCCGCGCGCCGAGCCTGGACGACCTGGAGCGGACGGTGGCGGTCCTCGACAGCTACGCGGCGGAGCGGAGCGACCATCGCGTGACCGCAGACGAGGTGCGACGGTGGTGGACCGCTCCCGACTTCGACCTGGACTGGCAGGCGCTCGTCGCCGGCGGTGACCGCGAGCTGGTGGGCTACGTCGACGCCGAGGACCCGAACGGTGACGGGAGCCAGCTGTGGATCGATCTCCGCGTGCCGGAGTCCGGGCGCCGCCTCGGCGCCGACGCCCGCCTTCTCGGCGAGATGGAGCAGCGGGCTCGCTCCCACGCGTCCGAGGGCGGCGTTCTCCGCGGGCACGCGAACATGAACGACGATCGGACGGTCGGGCTCTACCGCGAGCGGGGCTTCGAGGCGGTTCGCTACTCGTTCCGGATGGAGGCATCGCTTGCGCAGCTGCCCGCCGAGCCTCGGTGGCCGGACGGCATCGACGTGCGCGCCGGCGACCCGGCGGACAGCGGGGACGTATACGCCGCGTACCGCGAGTCGTTCGCCGACGCCTGGGGCGCCGTCGAGGAGCCGTATGCCGACTTTCTCCACAACTGGGGCGTAGGCGGCGACCTCGACGCGTCGCTCTGGTTCCTCGCTGTGGAGGGGGGCGAGCTGGCCGGCGTCGCGCTCTGTCTTCCGAGCCGTGGCGGGGAGGACGAGCTCGGCTGGGTCAGCGTGCTCGGGGTGCGCCGGCCGTGGCGCCGCCGCGGCCTGGGGCGTGCCTTGCTCCTGCACGCGTTCCGCGAGCTGCGCGCTCGTGGAAAGCAGCGTGTCGGCCTCGGGGTCGACGCGGACAGCCCGACCGGGGCGGTGGCGTTGTACGAGAGCGTGGGCATGCGCGTCGTCAATCGCTTCGTGTCGCTGGAGAAGCCCGTGTGAGCGCGCTGCGCGCACGCTGCCCCGACTGCGGCACTGCGACCGCGGTGGCCGTCGACCTCGGCTACGAGTGCCACGTCTGCGGCCGGACGTTCGCGGCCGGGCTGGTGCGCGTCCCGCGCGCCTGGGGGCACGGCGGCGAGGCGATGGCGGAGGCGGCCGCGATCGAGCTTCCGTACCCCGAGGCGGCGGTCGTCGAGCGCGACACGCTCGCCGAGCAGAACGCGGCACTCGCGGCGTCCCTGCCCGCCCGGCCGCTCGTGCTCGGCGGTTGCTGCTGCGCGCACATCGGGGTCGTAGAGGGGCTCGCCGCGCGTGGGCCGAGGCTCGCGGTCGTCTGGCTCGACGCCCACGGCGACCTGAACACACCCGTGACCTCGCCTTCGGGGAACGAGTGGGGGATGGCGCTGCGGATGCTGCTCGACGCGGCCGTCGTGCGCCCCGAGGACGTGGCGCTCGTCGGCGCGCGAAACCTCGATCCACCGGAGGTCGAGTACATGCTCGAGCAGGGCATCGACGCCGACGCCGAGCGCGCGGCTGCCGGGACGGACGCGCTCTACGTCGCGCTCGATCTCGACGTGCTCGACCCCACAGAGGTGGACGTGTTCTTCCCCGAGCCCGGCGGGCCGACGGTGTCCGAGCTGGAGGGCGTTCTGCGAGGCATCGCGGCTCTGCGCCCGCTGTCCGGAGCGGGGCTGACGGGCCTGCGCGCAGGTGCCCGGCCCGACCCACTGATCCGTCTCCTCGCCGCGCTCGACCTGTGACCGACGATCCACACGCCGGGTCTAAGATGCCGCAGATGTCGGCGACCGAGCGAATCGACGTCTCGATCGAGCACAAGCGGGCGCAGCCGGACGAGCAGCAGAAGGACCACCCGAACACCTGCCCCGGCTGTGACTCCCACTACCGCGAGGACGAGCTCGCGACGCACCTCCGCGTCTGCCCCCAGTGCGGCCACCACTTCCCCGTCCGGGCGACGGAGCGGATCCGGCAGCTCGTCGACGCGGGCAGCTTCGTCGAGACGGATGCCGAGCTGCGCTCGGCCGATCCGCTTGGCTTCTTCGACCTCCGGCCGTACGCGGAGCGCCTGGCCGAGGCCGAGCTCGAGACCGGGCTGGGGGACGCGCTGGTCTCCGGGGTCGGGACGATCGAGGGTCGGGCCTGCACGCTCGCGGTGATGGACTTCTCGTTTATGGGCGGCTCGATGGGGAGCGTGCTCGGGGAGAAGCTCGTACGGGCGTGCGAGCGCGCCGCCGCCGATCGCGTCCCGCTCGTCACGGTCTCCGCCTCCGGCGGCGCGCGCATGCAGGAGGGCATCCTCGCGCTGATGCAGCTGCCCAAGACCGTCTGTGCCGTCGCCGACCTCCACGACGCGGGCGGGTCGCTGCTCTCCGTGCTCGCGCATCCGACGACCGGCGGTGTGCTGGCGAGCTTCGCGAGCCTCGGCGACGTCGTCCTGGCCGAGCCAGGCGCCCTGATGTCCTTCGCCGGCCCGCGGGTCGTCGCCCAGACGACGCGGGAGAAGCTGCCGGACGACTTCGGCCGGGCCGAGTCGAACTACCGGCTCGGGCACGTCGATGCGATCGTGCCGCGGTCTGAGCTCCGGCCGACGCTCGCGCGGCTGCTGCACCTCTTCGGAGAGGCGTGACGTGACCAGGGAGGCGGAGCTCCGGCTGCGCGACCGGCTCAGCCGGCTCGGCAACGTCAAGCTGCTGCGGGGCACGCGTCTCTCGGGCGAGCTCGAGCGTCTCCAGCACCAGCTCGAGCAGCTGCGGACGGACACGACCGACGAGGGAATCTGGCATTCCGTCGAGCTCGCACGCCACCAGGAGCGCCCGTACACCATGGACTACGTCGAGCGGATCCTCGAGGACTTCTTCGAGCTTCACGGCGACCGCACGCGGTTGGACGATCACGCGGTCGTCGCGGGTCTCGGCAAGCTCAACGGGGTCACCGTCGCCCTGATCGGGCACCAGAAGGGCCGGGACCTCAAGGAGCGCTCCGACCGCAACTTCGGGATGGCGTATCCGGAGGGCTACCGCAAGGCGATTCGAGCGATGGACCTCGCCGAGCGCCACGGCTTCCCGCTGCTGACGCTGGTCGACACGCCCGGCGCGTACCCGGGCGTGGCGGCCGAGCAGCACGGCCAGGGGGGCGCGATCGCACGCGCGCAGGCCGCGATGGCGAGGCTCGGCGTCCCGACCGTCTCGGTGGTGATCGGCGAGGGAGGGTCGGGCGGCGCCGTCGCGATCGCCGTCGCCGATCGCGTCCTGATGCAGGAGAACGCGATCTACTCGGTCATCTCCCCGGAGGGATGCGCCGCCATCCTCTGGCGCGACGCGTCCGAGGCGCGCAAGGCGGCCTCCGCGTTCAAGCCAGACGCCGCCCACTGCCTCGAGCTCGGCGTCATCGACGGGATCGTCCCGGAGCCGGCGGGCGGCGCGCACACCGACCCCGACGGGGCCGCCCAGCTGCTGCGCGAGTCGGTCGTCGCGGCGTTCTCGGAGCTCGACGGCATCCCGACCGACACGCTGCGCCGCTCCCGCCGCGACAAGTTCCGAGCGATGGGCGTCTTCGCCTGACAAGCGAACGTTCTCCACACGTTCCACAGGCTTATCCCCGGTGCGAACGTGCCCTCTCTGCAGGGAAAACGCCGGTTGTGTTAAGAAACGTGAACCTCCTGGAGTGATTCCCGCATGGCCCTCGACGAGTACCGGCGCAAGCGCGATCCGAAGCGGACGCCGGAGCCGTTCGCGGGGAAGCGCCGCGACGCCGAGCCGGTGTTCGTCGTCCAGCGGCATGCTGCACGGCGCCTGCACTACGACCTCCGGCTCGAACGGGGCGGAGCGCTGGCGAGCTGGGCGGTCCCGAAGGGCGTGCCGCTGCGGCGTGGGGAACGGCATCTGGCCGTCCACGTCGAGGATCATCCGCTCGACTACGCCGATTTCGAGGGCGTGATCCCCGCCGGCGAGTACGGCGCCGGCACCGTCGAGATCTGGGATCGCGGCACGTACGAGCTGCTCGAGGAGAAGCGCGACGGGGGGCTCACGTTCCGGCTACGCGGGGAGCGGCTCGACGGCGTCTGGACGCTCGTGCCCGCGCGGCTCGACGGCGACGAGAAGAACTGGCTGCTCCTGCGCAAGGATCCCGACCAGGAGGAGCCGCGCGGCTCCTACGCGCCCATGCTCGCGTCTGCCGTGGAATCCCCGCCGCGCGGCGAGGGCTGGCTGTTCGAGCCGAAGTGGGACGGCTACCGCGCGATCGTGCGGGTCGAGGGCGGCGAGGCGACGCTGACGAGCAGGAACGGCAACGACCTCACCGCGCGCTTCCGGGTCGTCGCGCGCGCGGTCGCGCAGGCGACGCGCACGCCCTCGGCGGTGCTCGACGGCGAGGTGTGCGCCCTGGACGACGCCGGCCGTTCGAGCTTCTCGCTCCTCCAGCAGGGAACCGGCACGTTGGTGCTCGTCCTCTTCGACGTGCTCGAGCTCGACGGCGAGCCGCTGCTCGACCTCCCGCTCGCGGAGCGACGGCGCCGGCTCGAGCAGGCGATCGACCCGAGCGTTCCGCACGTGCTCGTCTCGGCGACGTTCGACGACGGTGCGGCCCTGCTCGCCGCGGCGCGCGAGCAGGGCCTGGAGGGGATCGTCGCGAAGCGCGGGGACTCGCGGTACGTGCCGGGGCGCCGCTCACACGACTGGCGCAAGGTGAAGGTGACGGACCGGCAGGAGCTCGTGATCGCCGGGTACACGCGCGGCCAGGGCCGCCGCAGCGACGCCCTCGGCGCGCTCGTGCTCGCCGTCCACGAGGCCGGGCGCCTGCGCTGGGTCGGCAACGTCGGCACCGGCTTCACCGACGCCGAGCTCGACCGCCTGCGCGGCCTGCTCCGGCCGCTGGAGCGCGCCGAGTCGCCGTTCGACCCGCCCCCCAAGATGCCGCGCGTCGCACGCGGCGACGTCGTCTGGGTCGAGCCGACGCTCGTCGCGGAGGTCGGCTTCGCAGAGTGGACGCACGACGGGCGCCTGCGGGCTCCCGTCTACCTCGGCCTTCGCGAGGACAGGCCCGCCGACGACGTCCGCCGCGAGCGCGAGCCGATGGCTCCGGAGGTCAGGCGCGGGCGGCGCGTGCTGAAGCTCTCGAACCTGGACAAGCCGTTCTGGCCCGACGAGGGGATCACGAAGGGCGACCTGCTCGCCTACTACCGCGACGTCGCGCCCGTGCTCGTCCCGCACCTGCGCGGTCGCCCGTTCACGATGAAGCGCTACCCGGACGGCTGGCAGGGCAAGCACTTCTTCCAGAAGGACGCGCCGTCCCACACGCCCGACTGGATCGCGACGGTGCCGTTTCCGGCGACGACGCGCGACACCCGCGAGCGGCGGCTCGTCGACTACATCCTCGTCGACGACGAGCTCGCGCTGCTCTGGGCCGTGAACATGGGCTGCATCGACATGAACGCCTGGTACTCGCGCGTCGACCGGCCCGAGCGGCCCGACTGGGTGCTGTTCGACCTCGATCCCTCCGAGGACGTGGGCTTCGCGGAGACGATCGAGGTGGCGCAGCTCGTCAAGCAGGCGCTCGACCTGCTCGAGCTGGAGAGCTTCGCCAAGACGAGCGGCTCCCGCGGCATCCACGTGCTCGTGCCGGTCGCGCGGAGGCACACCTACGAGGAGACGCGGGCGTTCGCCGAGATCGTCGCGGGCGCGATCGCGCGCGCGCACCCGGGCCTGGCGACGACCGAGTGGTCGAAGCGCAAGCGCCGCGGCGTCCTGATCGACGCCAACCAGAACGGCTTCGGCAAGACGATCGCGTCGGTCTACTCGGTGCGGCCGCGGGCCGGCGCGCCCGTCTCGACGCCGCTGCGCTGGGACGAGGTCCGGGCAGGCCTCGACCCGGAGTCGTTCACGATGGACGAGGTGCTTGACCGCGTGGCCCGCGACGGCGACCTCTACGCCGGGGTGCTCTCGTCGAAGCAGACGCTGGCGAAGGCGCTGAAGCGCCTTCGCTAGCGTGGTGGACCCGAGCATAGCGCCGGCCCGTAGTACGTGCCGAATGCGCGCCCTCGCCTTGCTCGCCGTGGCCGTCCTCGCGTGTGCGGGGGGTGCGGCCGCCGGCGAGGGTCGCGGGAAGCCGCCGTGCGAACGGCCCGGGACGTGGGTGAGGCCCGCCGAGGCCGCCTGGCTGCACGAGGCCGTGCGCGCGGCCGGCTACCGCGTCGCGGGCTGCACCGGCAGCGCCTGGGTGGTCACGGCCGGAAGAGCCCGGTTCACCGCGTGGACGACGGCGGGCGCGGGAGGTTCCTCCGACCGTACCTACGCACGGCTCGGCGGGGTCGCGATCCGCACGGACGGGACCCGCCTGGCCTGGCCTGCGCAGGGGTTGACGGTCTGGCTGGCGCCGGGGGACACCGATCACGCTGCGACGGGCGCTCTCCCGGGGCGAACGGCGCTCGCCTGGCTCGCCGTCGCGACGCGGCGTCTGCCGCGGGTGTACCGGCCGATTCGCCTCGTCCCGACGCCGGCGGCGATCCTCGACCGGTGCCGGAGCGACCCGCTCGTCCGGGCGGCGTGCCCCACGCGCTTGCCGGAGCTGCGCCGCTGGCAGGTCTATCCGAGGCCCGGCGTGCCGGGAGTCTTCGGGGTCGAACCGGGCGCCGAGGCACCCGAGCGGCCGGAGCTGAACCGGCCCCCGGCGCTCGTGCACGTCGAGCTTGCGCGCGGCCTGCGGCCCACGGTGGCGTGGCCCTGGCCGGACGGGCCCCTCGTTCGGGCCCGCGACGGCCTCCTGCGCCGCCAGCGGCCGCAGCCGCTTCTGCTCGGACGGCCTTCCTGGAACGGGCGCCACGGCGAGCTCGCCCTCGCGCCGGCGTTCCCCGCCGGTGGCAGCCAGGGAAACCATCTCGTCTTCCGGTGGCGGCAGGGCGGTGCCGAGTACGTCCTCGGCCTGCACGCCTGGGAGCCGCTGTCCGAAGCCGTCGCGACGCTCCGGCGAATGGTCGGCTCGCTGCCCGCCGCCCGAGCCAAGTAACCGATCGTTACAAGGCGACGGTCGTCACGGCTCGAGCCGGCGCGGGTGCCCGAGCATGGACAGCTCTGCGACGTCGCGGCGGAACAGGAGCGACGTCGTCCAGTCGGTGACGACCCGGAGCTTCCGCGAGACGAGCGGCAGCTGGTGGAGGTGGTACGTGCGGGTCACGAACCAGCCGGGGAAGCCGTGCAGCCGCAGACCCAGCACGTCCGCGATTCCCTTGTACCTGCCCAGGGTCGCGACCTGTCCGAGCATCCGGTAGGAGTACGGCGCCGGCTCGCCCGTCAGGTTCCGGACGAGCGCGCGGGCCTGCCGGAGCGCGTGCTGGCACGTCGGCGGGTCGACGACGCCCGGCGTCGCCGCGTTCGGCACGGCGGCGCAGTCGCCGAGCGCCCAGACGTCCTCGAGCCCGCGGACGCGGAGATAGGAGTCGACGACGACCCGGCCCTGCTCGTCGAGCGGGAGCCCGAGCGCCCCGAGGAGTGGATGCGGCCGCACCCCCGCCGTCCAGACGAGCGTGCGGGTCGGGATGCGGGCCCCGTCGGAGAGGACGACGGCGCCCTCCTCGGCGGCCGAGAGCGTCGTGCGGGTGCGGATCTCGACCCCGCGCCGCTCGAGCTCGCGGGCGGCATACGCGCCGAGCCCGCTGGGGATCTCCGGCAGGATCGTCTCGGCCGCGTCGACGAGCACCCAGCGGCGGGGCACATCCGTCAGCGCCGGATAGAAGCGGAGGGCGTCCTCGACGAGGTCGGACAGCTCGGCGAGCGCCTCGACGCCCGCGTAGCCGGCGCCGACGAACACGAAGGCGAGATGCGTCGCGGCCTCGGCGCGATCCGGCGCGAGCACCGCCGACTCGAGCCGGCGCAGGACGTGGTTGCGGAGCGCGATCGCGTCGGCCAGGTCCTTGAAGCCGAGCCCGTGCTCGGCCAGGCCGGGGACGGGGAGCACGCGCGACGTGGAGCCGAGCGCGACCACCGCGCGCCGGAACCGGAGCCGGAGGTCGCCCGCCTCGCTCTCGACGTCGGCGACGCGTGCGTCCCAGTCGACGGAGCGGACGCGGCCGAGCAGCAGCTCTGCGTGCGGGCACATCGGGCGCAGGGGCACGACCACATGGCGCGGCTCCAGCGTCCCCGAGGCCGCCTCCGGGAGGATCGGCGTGAAGAGCATGAAGTTCTCCGGCCCGACGATCGTCGCGCCGGCTCGTCCGAGCAGCCGCGCGACGTACCCGCCCGCGTAGCCGCCGCCGATCACGAGCGTGCCGCCGCGCGCTTCCCGAATCGCCATGGCGCTGTCTTACCATCACGGCGTGCGGGCGACGCAGGTCGCGGTGATCGGGAGCGGCGCGGAGCACGCCGCGGCCGCCGAGGAGGTCGGGCGGCTGCTCGGCGAGCGGGGCTGCGTCGTCGTCACCGGCGGCGGCGGCGAGGTGATGGCGGCGGCCATGCGCGGCGCGAAGCGCGCAGGCGGCACGACGATCGCGATCCTCCCGGGAGAGCGCCACGTTGACGCCGACGAGTCGGCCGACCACGTCGTGGTGACCGGGATCGGCCACGCCCGCAACCTCGCGGTCGCCGCGACCGGCGAGGCGGTGATCGCCGTGGGCGGCAGCTGGGGGACGATCGCCGAGCTGGCCTTCGCGATGCGGCTGGGGCGCCGTACGGTGGTGCTGGAGCCCGGCGTCCAGCTCGGGGGCGTCGAGCGGGCCGCCACGCCGCTCGAGGCGGTGGAGCTCGTTCTCGACCGCCGCCGCTGAGCCGTCGCGACTTGACAGGGCCTCATCGTATGTATTAGAAGTCCAAATTCCTACTAAGTCACTAGAAAAAATAGAAAGGGGTCAACAGCATGCGCCGGAGCGTGACGAGACGTGGGGGGATCGTGTGGGTCTCGGCTCTCGCAGCGGCACTCGTGGCGGTTGCGGTCGCGGGTGCGGCGACGACGGCCGGGGAACGGTCGCAGGCTGTCACGCTCAACCTGGTCGCGTACTCGACGCCGCGGCCGGTGCTGACGAGGCTGATCGACGAGTTCCGCAAGACGCCGCAGGGCGCCGACATCACGATCAGGGCCTCCTACGGCCCGTCCTCTGCGCAGGGCCAGGCGGTCGCCAACGGGCTGCCCGCCGACGGGGTCATCCTCAACACGGGGAACGACATCAACGACCTCGTCGACAAGGGGCTCATCAGCCCGAGCTGGGACAAGCAGAGCTACAAGGGCGTCGTCTGGAACTCGACCGTCGTCTTCGGCCTGCGCAACGGCAACCCGAAGCAGATCAAGGGCTGGAACGACCTCGTCAGGCCCGGCGTCGAGGTCGTGACCGTGAACCCGTTCACCGGCGGGATCGCCAAGTGGAACGTCCTCGCCGCCTACGTCGCCCAGCGGCGCCTCGGGAAGTCCGAGCAGCAGGCGATCGCCTACCTCGAGCGGTTCTACAGGAACAACGTCGTCTCCCAGGACTCGTCGGGCTCGAATGCCACGAACACCTTCCTCTCGGGAAAGGGCGACGTCCTGCTCACGTTCGAGAGCGAGGCGATCAACGGGAAGATCCCGTACGTCATCCCGCGCCAGACGATGCTGATCGACGTCTACATCGCGGCGATCGACAAGGGCGGGCACAAGGCGGAGTGGAACGCGTTCTCGCGGTTCCTCAAGACCTATCCGGCGCAGAAGATCCTCGCCCAGAACGGCTACCGCCCGGTCGACAAGCGGGCGATCGCCGAGTTCCGGACGAAGTTCCCCGTGCGCGCCGGCGAGACGCCCATCACGCACAAGCTGCTCGGCGGCTGGCGCGCGGTCGACAAGAAGTGGTTCGACCCGAACAAGAGCATCATGCAGCAGATCGAGGCCTCGCTAGGAGTGCCCACTGGCAGCTAGCAGCGTCACCGAGGCGCCGGGCCTGCCGGCGCCTCCCGCGCGGCGCACGGAGAGAGCCTCGACGGCTCTCTCCGTGCAAGTCGGGCTCGTGACGACCTTTCTGCTCGTTGTCGTCGTGCTCCCGATCGCCGCCGTCGTATGGAAGTCGACCGGCAACGGGTGGTCCGGCTTCTGGTCGGTCGTCGTCCCCGCAGGCCGTCGCGGCGCTGAAGCTGACCCTGATCGTCTCGACGCTGGCGGTCCTGACGACGGCGGTGTTCGGGACGATCGTCGCGTGGGTGCTCGTGCGCGACTCGTTCTACGGCAAGAGCGTCGTCAACGCCGTCATCGACCTGCCGTTCGCCTTGCCGACGATCGTCGCCGGCCTCGTGATCATGGCCCTCTACGGGCCCCGCACACCGCTGAGGTTCGACATCGGCTCGTTCCACTTCGACGCCGACGTCACCTTCACGCGCGGCGCGATCTACGTCGCGCTGCTGTTCGTCACGCTCCCCTTCGTCGTCCGCACGGTGCAGCCGGTGCTGATCGAGCTCGACCAGGAGCTCGAGGAGGCGGCGAAGTCGCTCGGGGCGGGCAACTTCGCGACCTTCCGCCGCATCGTGCTCCCGAGCATCCTTCCCGGCATCCTCTCCGGCGTCGCGATGGCATTCGCGCGCGCCGTCGGCGAGATCGGGGCGATCGTCCTGATCGCCGGCAACCTCCCGTTCGAGACCGAGGTCGCCTCGATCCACCTCTTCTACCGGATCGAGCAGGATCCCGAAGGCTCCGCCGCGGTCGCGGTCGTGCTCCTCCTGATCTCGTTCGTCGTCCTGATGGGGATCGGTGCCCTCCGCTGGTACGTCACGAGGCACGACCGTGGGTAGGCTCTCGCTCCGATTCACCGCGCTCGGCTATCTCGCCCTGATCCTCGTCGGGCCGCTCTTCATGATGGTCTGGCGGACCGCTGAGGATCTCGACGGCGCCTGGGCGGCGATCACGGATCCGGACACCGTCGCGGCGTTCAAGCTCACCCTCATGGTCGCGGCGATCGCCGTCGTCGTGAACACGATCTTCGGGATCGTCTGCGCGCTGGTGATCGTGCGCAGCAACCTCCCGGGCAGGGGCTTCCTCAACGCGTTCGTCGACCTGCCGCTCTCCCTCTCGCCGGTGATCGTCGGCTTCTCCCTGGTCGCCCTGTACGGGGTCAACGGGTGGTTCTCCTGGTTCCAGGACAACGGCTACGAGATCCTCTTCGCGACCCCGTCGATCGTGCTCGCCACGATCTTCGTCACGCTCCCGTTCGTCGTCCGGGAAGTCGTGCCGACGCTTCGGGAGATCGGCACCGAGCAGGAGCAGGCAGGCCAGACGCTCGGCGCGTCGGGCTGGCAGGTCTTCTGGCGCATCACGCTCCCGTCGATCCGATGGGCGGTCGTCTACGGCGTCGTGCTGACTGCGGCCCGCGCCATCGGCGAGTTCGGGGCGGTGGCGATCGTCTCCGGCAACATCGTCGGCGAGACCCAGACGGCGACGCTCAGGGTCGAGGACGCCTACCAGTTCGCGTACGGCAACTTCGCTCCGGCGTACGGCATCTCGTTCGTGCTGGCGGCGGCGGCGGCGGTCCTGATCCTGATCCTGATGATCCTCGTCCAACCGAGAGAGAGCAGGCACTGAATGTCGATCGCCGTGCGGCGCATCACGAAGCGGTTCGACGACTTCGTCGCTCTGGACGACGTGTCGGTCGAGGTCGCGACCGGGTCCTTGACGGCGCTCCTCGGTCCGAGCGGCAGCGGCAAGTCCACGCTGCTGCGCATCGTCGCCGGCCTCGAGACGGCCGACCGGGGCAGCGTCTTCATCGACGACGTCGACGTGACGGGTCGTGCGCCGCAGGAGCGCGGCGTCGGCTTCGTCTTCCAGCACTACGCCGCCTTCAAGCACATGACCGTGCACGACAACGTCGCCTTCGGCCTCAGGGTCCGCAGGCGCCCCAGAGCGGAGATCGCCGCACGCGTGAGCCAGCTGCTGCAGCTCGTGCAGCTCGAAGGTCTCGCCAAGCGGTACCCGGCGCAGCTCTCGGGTGGGCAGCGGCAGCGGCTGGGCCTCGCCCGGGCGCTCGCGATCGACCCGGCCGTGCTCCTCCTCGACGAGCCGTTCGGCGCGCTCGATGCCCGCGTTCGAGCGGAGCTGCGGGAGTGGCTGCGCCGACTCCACGACGAGACGCACACCACGACGGTGATCGTCACGCACGACCAGGAGGAGGCGATGGAGGTCGCCGACGAGGTGGCCGTGATGAGCGAAGGGCGGATCGAGCAGGTCGGCTCTCCGCGCGAGGTGTACGAGCAGCCGGCCAACGAGTTCGTGATGACCTTCGTGGGACGGGCCCATCGCCTCGGTGACGCGTTCGTGCGGCCGCACGACCTCGAGGTCACGCTCGAGCCCAACGGCTCGACCCGGGAGGCGATGGTCGACCGCGTCGTCCACTTCGGCTTCGAGGTCCGGCTGGACCTCGTCCGCGACGACGGCGAGCGCCTATCCGTGCAGATCACCCGCGACCAGGCTGAGCTGCTCGAGGTCGCAGTCGGCGAGATCGTCTACGTCAGGCCGACGCGCCACACGACGTTCACGTAGGGCCGTCGCCGCCGTCGCCGCGCGACCGCTCCACGAGGTCGGCGAGGCTCGTCTGCTCGAGGACGCCGCGCATCGCCGAGCGCAGCTCGAGCCAGACGCCCTGCAGCGACTCGGCCGCGCCCGTGTAGCTGACGTGGTCGGGGCGCACGCCCCGGACGCTCGCGAGCGGTCCCTCGACGGCCCGGATGACGTCTGCGAGGGAGATGTCCGCGGCGGGGCGTCCGAGCCAGTAGCCGCCGTCGACGCCGCGCTGGCTGGCGACGAGACCCGCGTGCCGGAGCTCGAGGAGGATGCTCTCGAGGAACTTCGGCGGGATCTCCTGCGCCTGCGCGAGCCGCTCCTTGGTGACGGGGCCGGGCGGCGCCGCCGCGAGCTCGGCCATCGCGCGCAGCGCGTAGTCGACCTTCGCCGAGACCCGCATCGTCCCATTGTCGCCCTTCGGCTGCGTCCCAGCCTCAGCCCGCGCCCTCCACCTCCCGCAGGCGCCGCTCGAGGAACCGGCGTTCCGCCTCGTTGGCGGTGAGCTCGCGTGCGCGGCGGTACTCGACCGCCGCCTCGGCGCCACGCCCGAGCCGCCGCAGCAGGTCTGCGCGCGCGGCGTGGTAGAGGTGGTAGCCCGCGAGGCCGTCGATCGAGTCGATCTCGGCCAGCGCGTCCTCGGGCCGTCCGGCGAGCGCGACCGCGACCGCGCGGTTGAGCCTGACGATCGGGGTCGGCTGGAGCTCGACCAGCCGGTCGTAGACGGCGAGGATCGTCTCCGGGCTGCTCCCCTCGGCGTGCCCGGCGGCGATCGCGGCCTGGAGCTGATACGGGCCGGGACGCCGACGGGCGAGCACGCGGTCGAGCACGCGCAGCCCCTCCTCGATCCGTGCCGCGTTCCAGAGCGAGCGGTCCTGCTCGTCCAGCAGCACGAGCTCGCCGTCTCGGGTCACGCGTGCGTCCCGGCGCGAGTCCTGGAGCAGCATCAGCGCGAGCAGCCCGAGCGCCTCGGGCTCGTCCGGCATCAGCACGCAGAGGAGCTTCGCGAGCCGGATCGCCTCGTCGCAGAGGTCGCGGCGGACGTGGTCCTCGCCCGCGGTGGCGGCGTAGCCCTCGTTGAAGACCAGGTAGAGGACGGCGAGCACCGAGCGCAGCCGCTCCGGCAGCAGGTGGTCGGGCGGGACGCGGAACGGGATCCCGGCGGAGCGGATCTTCCGCTTCGCGCGCACGAGCCGCTGCGCCATCGCCGGCTCGGTGGCGAGGAAGGCCCGGGCGATCTCCGGTGTGGTCAGCCCGGCCACCTCCCGCAGCGTGAGGGCCACCTGAGCCTCCGGCGCGAGCGCCGGGTGGCAGCACGTGAACACGAGCGCCAGCCGGTCGTCCGGGATCGATGTCATCTCGTCGTCCTCCTCGGGGAGCGCGTCGAGCCGGGCGAGCAGCTCGGCCTTGCGCCGGAAGACCTGCTCTCTGCGGATCCGGTCGATCGCCCGGTTGCGCGCCGTCGTGACGATCCAGGCGCCCGGGTTGGAAGGCAAGCCGGTCCGCGGCCAGCGCTCCAGAGCCGTCGCGAAGGCATCCTGCACCGCGTCCTCGGCGAGCTCGAAGTCGCCGAGGACGCGGATCAGGATCGAGACCGCCCGCGCCCACTCCTCGCGGAAGACGCGGGCGACGTCCTCGGCCCGGCCGCCTGAGTCGCCGGCCTGCAGACGCCCTCCGCTCAGCGCTCGACGATCGGCCGGATCTCCATCGAGCCGTACGCGGCGGCGGGCACCAGCGCGGCGAGCCGGATCGCCTCGTCGAGATCGGGCAGCTCGGTCAGGAAGACGCCGCCGATCTGCTCCTTCGTCTCCGCGAAGGGGCCGTCGGTGACGATCCGCTCGCCGTTGCGGACGCGGACGACCTTGCCTTCGACCGCTGCCTCGAGCTCGTACCCGGTCATGTCGGGATCGGCCTTCCCCAGCTCCTCGAAGCAGGCGATCCAGGCGGGCATCGACTCGGCCCGGATGCGCGCCGCCTCCTCGTCGGTGTAGCCCTCCCAGGCGGACTGGTCGGTGTAGACCATCAGCGCGTACTTCACGACGCCACCTCCACCCGCTCGTCGGCTGCTGCCGGCTCCTCGTCCTCGTCGACGTGCACCTGCCGCACCTCGACGGCGCCGTGGGCGGCTCCCGGGATGCGCGCGGCCCACTCGACCGCCTCCTCCAGCGAGGCGCATTCGAGCAGGTAGTAGCCGCCGAGCGCCTCCTTGGTCTCCGCGTACGGCCCGTCGGAGACCACGGTCTGCTGGTCGCGGAGGCGAACGGTCGTCGCGTTCCGGACCGGTTCGAGCTCGTCGCCGCCGAGCACGACGCCGGCCTTGCGGCCCGCCTCCGAGAAGGCCAGGTAGTCGGCGTAGAACTGCGTCCGCTCGTCGTCGGACAGCGCCTCCCAGGCGCCTTCGTCCGAGTAGATCAATGCGAGGTACTTCACGGAACCTCCTTCCGGCAGGGTGATTTCAGCACGTTGACGAACGGGCTGCCGCTCGATCGACAGTTCTGTCAGCTTTGTTAGAAGCCACGCAGCGACCGTGTGTGCTCGTGCGCCACGCGCTGCGCGTGCTCGACCGGGGTGATCGGCCGCCGAATCCTGATGCTCTCGGCGTTGGGCCTGCGCCTCGAATCCATCTCGCCCTCCTTTCCGCTCGCTGCTAGGACGAGCGGGGCGAGCCCGGATCGACATCAACCGGTGTTGCGGAGCGCGGCGGCGATGCCCGCCATCGACCGCAACAGCGGACGCGCCGCGCGCTCGTCGCCGCGCCGGTGCGCGGCGAGCAGCTCGACCTGGATCGCGTTCATCGGGTCGACGTACGGGTTCCGCAGCTCGACCGAGCGCTGCACGAGCGGGTGCCGGTCGAGCAGCCGTCGCGCCTCGACGATCGCGAGCACCGCCTCGACCGTGCGGACGTGCTCGTCCGCGACGAGCCGCCAGAGGCGCTCGGGCTCCAGCTCCGGCGGGACGAGCGCCAGGTACGACCCGGCGATCTCGAGGCTCGACTTCGCCAGGGTCATCTCGAGGTTCTCGAGCAGGGCGCGGAAGAACGGCCAGGAGCGGTAAAGACGTCGCAGCTCGGCCAGCTCGGCGCCGTCAAGGCCGTGCGCGGCGAAGGCCGTGCCGCAGCCGTACCAGGCCGGCAGGAGCGTCCGGTTCTGCGTCCAGGCGAACACCCACGGGATCGCACGCAGCGCCTCCAGCTCGCCCGAGGCGGCCGCCTCCGGGCGCAGCAGCGGGCGGGAGCCGAGGGGGAGCAGCGCCAGCTCGCGGACCGGCGTGAAGGCCCGGAAGAACGGCGCGAAGCCCGGGTCCTCCCAGACCAGGCTCCGGTAGGCGTGCTGCGCCGTGGCCGACAGAGCGTCCATCGTGTCGCGGTCGGCGGTCTCGGAGGCCGACAGGCCCGCCTCTCGGGGGAAGGACGTCAGCAGCGTCGCGGCGACCGCCGCTTCGAGGTTTCGCTCCGCGAGGCCGGGCAGACCGTACTTGAACGAGACCGTCTCGCCCTGCTCCGTCAGCTTCAACCGGCCGGCGATCGCCCCCGGCGGTTGCGCCAGGATCGCCGCGTACCCGGGACCGCCGCCTCGCCCTGCCGCCCCGCCGCGCCCCTGGAAGAGCGTCAGCTCGACCCCACGCTCGCGCGCCAGTGCTGCCAGCCGTTCCTGCGCCCGGTAGATCTCCCAGGCCGCAGTCAGGTAGCCGCCGTCCTTGCCGGAGTCCGAGTACCCGACCATCACCTCGAGCGCCGGGCGCGGGCGCCGGTCGAGCAGGCCGGCCACCAGGGCCTCGGCGGCTCCGAGATCGGCGATCGTCTCGAGCAGCGGCACCCCCTCGACCCGGAGCCCGGCCTCCGCGGCGAGCGCCTCGGCGCCGAGGACGTCGTCCGCCGTTCGGGTCATCGAGACGATCAGGCGCTCGATCGAGCGCGGCCCGTGGCGGCGCTGGCTGCGCGCCGCCGCCTGCAGCGCCGCGACGAGCCGCTCCGACGAGGAGCGCACCTCGCTCGCGTGGACGCGGAGGTCCAGGGTCGCGAGGTGGAGCCCGAACACCTGGGCCCTGACGCGCAGGTCCGCGAGCGCGCCGTTCGCGATGCGCGCGCCGCCGTGGGCCCGCAACGCCGCGTCGAGCGCGTCGAGGTCGGCGGCGAACGCGGCCGCGTCGTCGTAGGCGTCGTCCGCGAGTCGCCCCCAGATGCGCACGAGCGCGGCGCGATACGGCTCGTCGCCGTCGTCGGCGAGCTCGGGCACGTCGCCGACCAGCTCCGTGGACATGCCCCAGGCGACCCCGAGCTCGCGGACCTCCTGCCGGTAGAGGTCCCGCGCGAGCGTCCGGGCGCGCTCGAGCGCGTCGGCGATCGTCTCGCCTCCGGCGGCGGGGTTGCCGTCCATGTCGCCGCCGATCCAGGTGCCGAAGCGGAGAGGCGGCCCCACGTCCGAGCCCAGCCGGCGGAGCGAGCGCGCCAGCTCGGGGACGGCGTCCCACAGGCTCTGCTCGAAGAACCAGAGCCCGTGGCGGATCTCGTCGACGACCCGCGGCCGGTGGGCGCTGACCTCGTCGGTCTGCCAGAGGATCGTGATCTCCTCGGCGAGCTCGTCCTCGAGCTCCGCGGCCCGCGTCGGCGGCAGCGCGGGGTCGTCGAGCCGACCGAGCCGCGCGGCGATCCGGCGATGCGCCTCCAGCA
>DATBMD010000184.1:0-8868 GCA_036555085.1 Gaiellaceae bacterium | reverse complement strand
TAGGCATCGGCCCGGCTGTCAACTGCCGCGGATCTCGGCGAGCACCACGACCGCTCGTTTCCCGAAATAGCGGCGGATCCGACCGAATCGAATCACGCGAACATCATCGCACGTGTCGTTCGCGCGCCAGCGCGGTCCGTTACAGGTCGTCGCGCTGTCGTCGGTGGCGGCGTGAGCTCGACATCGGGTGGCGTATCATCGCGCGGTGGCGAGGATCCGCCTGCCGCTGCTGTTCCTCCTGGTTTGCCTCGCCCTGGCAGCGCCCGCGGCGGGAACTGCGGCACCCGCGCCGGAGCTCGCCAATCCGAACGCGACCGGCCGCACGCTCGTGGTGCGCTTCTTCACGCTGCTCGTCAAGAAGGACAGGGCGGGCCTCGAGGCGTTCCTGGCGCCGAACTTCCAGGTCCAGCGCGCAGACGGCAGCGGCTCGGGGAAGACCAGCTACCTCGCGAAGCTGCCCGCAACGCTCAGCTTCAAGATCCAGAACGTAGTCGCGACCGAGGCGAACGGCGCCCTGGTCGTCCGCTACAAGGCGGTCGCTACGGGCATGACCAACGGCAAGAAGTACACGCCGGGCCCCGCGCCTCGACTCTCCACATTCACCTGGGACGGGTCGAAGTGGCAGCTCTCGTCGCACGCGAACTTCAATCCGCTGACCGGCTGAACGCACGCGGCGGGCGGGTCGACCTCCGCAGCGTCGGCCGTCTCGCCCTGACCGCCTCCGGTGCGAGCACGCTCGCCCACAGCGTGGTGGCCTAGCTTGCAAAGCCTGAGCGACGCAAGCCGGCTCGGACCACCGACCCCGGGTCTGGGTGCTTCAACCGGACATTTGTGCAGCTCGGCGCTCCGTGTCGCTCTCAGCTGGCCATGCGGTTGACACGCTGGCTCTGCAGGCGAAGAATCGGCCTTTCGCCACTCGCGAGAGGAGGACGGTGTGTCCTGGAGCATCGAGGGAACCTACTTCGAGACATGCTCTTGCGAGCTCATGTGCCCCTGCAACTTCTCGTTCGATCACGGGGCGACGTACGACTACTGCCGTGTCACGCTCGTCTTCAACATCCGTGCCGGCGAGATCGAGGGGGCGGACGTGAGCGGACGGACGCTCGCGCTGATTGCAGACTCACCGAAGGTCATGACCGAGGGCAACTGGCGCGTCGGGATCTTCGTCGATGATGGCACGTCCGACGAGCAGATGGAGAAACTCACCGGCGTCTTCGGCGGCCAGATGGGCGGGCCCATGGCGGGCCTCGCACCGCTCATCGGCGAGGTGCTCGGCGTCGAACGGGCAAAGATCGAGGTCGTCGAAGAGGGCCTCAGCCACAGCGTCCGCATCGGCGATGCGATCGACTTCGAGGTCGAAGATATCGTCCCGTTCGGCGTGGAGACTGGCCAGCCCGCGAAGCTAACCGGAGTCTTCCATCCCGTCGCCTCCGAGCTGACTGCCGCGGAAGCCAAACGATCACAGATCAGCGCGTTCGGGATCGAGTACGAAGGAAAGACGGGGCTTTCCTCCGCGTTCTCCTGGGCCGCCTAGTGCGCCATCTCCAAACCTCGCACCGGAAACCCCGTAGGGGCCGGACCTGTCCGGCCCGCTAGTGCGGCGCGTGGACAGAGTCGTTGGCGATCGAGAAACCGGTGAATCATTACGAGACGCCGCACTAGCCCAACATGACCGTTGCGGCGCACGAGCAAGCCCCGGATCGGGGCGGACTCGGTCCCGCGTATGCGGCTGCGCGTACGCGTCTCGGACTCATCGCGTTGCTCTTTGCGCTGGCCGCAGTCGGGTGGTGGTGGACTGCACGCGAGATGCAGGGCATGGACGGCGGCCCTTGGACCGAGCTCGGAACGGCCGCCTGGTTTCTCGGGGTGTGGGTCGTGATGATGGCCGCGATGATGTTCCCGTCCGTCGCTCCGACCGTCGCGCTTTACTCGAAGTTGAGACATACGCGAGCTCTCGGTGCGCCACTCCTCTTCACCGCCGGCTACCTGCTCGTATGGAGTGCCGTCGGGCTCGTCGCGTACGCACTCGCACGAATCGGCGCAGAGCTCTTCGGCGACGTGCTCGCGTGGGATCGCGCGGGACGTTGGGTCGCCGGCACGACGCTCCTCGTTGCTGCCGTCTACGAGCTGACACCGCTGAAGAACGTATGTCTCGGTAAGTGCCGCTCGCCGCTGGGTTTTCTCCTCGGCAGCTGGAGAGACGGACTCTCGGGCGCGACTCAGATGGGGGCTCGGCACGGCGCATGGTGTGTCGGTTGCTGCTGGGCGTTGATGGCATCCCTGCTCGCGCTCGGTCTCATGAGCGTCGTGTGGATGGCCCTTGTCGCCGGCCTCATCGCGTTCGAGAAGCTGATCCCCTC
Organism: Gaiellaceae bacterium; assembly: GCA_036555085.1. Classification (GTDB taxonomy): domain Bacteria; phylum Actinomycetota; class Thermoleophilia; order Gaiellales; family Gaiellaceae; genus Gaiella. The sequence goes on along the minus strand of DATBMD010000184.1, from coordinate 6,508 downwards.
CCGCCGCGCCGCGACATATGGAACGGCCGCAGTTCTGCTCGTGCTCGGGGTGCTCATGCTGTTCGCTCCGAACGTGATTCCGGGGCTGACGATCCCGGAAACGGGATCGATGTCTCCGATGGACGAAATGAGCCCCTAACAGGCCCACCGCGCCCGGCGAGATCAGGTCGCGCTATCCGCGATCAGATACCGCGTCATCTCACGATTCCCGCACTCGGGCGACGTTCCGGGATCTTCGGCCCCGGCGCGTGGGAGAGCCACGTGGGCGCTCCGAGCGCGAGCACGCGGCGCTGTCCCTCGGTCGTGCCGCTGCCCAGCTCGCTGAACGAGGTGCCTACGTCGCCTCCGAGGACGACTGGGCCCTCGTCGGTCTCGACGACGACCACCTGGTGCCCGTCCGTATGCCCGGGCGCCGGCAGCAGGCGGATTCCCGGCAGCACCTCGGCCTCGCCCTCGTGCTCGACATACGTCGCGCCGTCGAAGTCGACCCATTCTCGGATCGTGTAGTCGTCGAGCGAACGCGCGTCGGCGAGCTCGCGTGCCTGGACGTGGATCGGCACGCCCGGGAAGAGGCGGTTGCCCCCGCAGTGGTCGAAATGCAAGTGGGTGTTGATGACGCAGGCGACGTCGCGCGGGATGTTCTCGGGGTGCGGCGTCGGGCTCGTATCGTCGACCTCGGGCCTCGTGTCGATCATGCCGGTGTCGACGAGCACGCGGCCCGCGGAGTGGTCGATCGTCCAGACGAATACGGGCCACTGCTCGCCGTCCACGATGAGATCCGCTGCGAGGTGGGCGTTGATCACCGGTGTCGCTGCCTCGCCCCCATCGATTCGCTCATCACCCTCCTGGTTCATCCAGTCGCGTTTTCGCGCAGCAACACCGGTCAGCTCATGTGCCGACGGTCGCCCCCCTGAAGGCCGCCTCGATCGCGGCGACGTCGATCTTCCGCATGGTCATCATCGCGTCGAAGGCGCGCTTGGCCGCTGCGTTGTCAGGGCTGGTGGTGGCGTCGAGCAGGACGCGGGGCGTGATCTGCCACGAGAACCCCCACCGGTCCTTGCACCAGCCGCAGGCACTCTCCTCGCCGCCGTTGTCGACGATCGCGTTCCAGTAGCGGTCGGTCTCGGCCTGATCCTCCGTCACCACCATGAAGCTGACCGCTTCGTTCGGCGTGAACTCGGGGCCGCCGTTGAGGCCGACGAACTTCTGGCCGAGCACGCTGAACTCGATGGTCAGCTCATCGCCTTCCTCGCCGCCGGGGAAGTCCGACGGCGCCTTGTGGGCGGCGCCGACCTCACTGTCCGGAAAGACGGAGGCGTAGAACTCCGCCGCCTTGCGAGCTTCGCCATGGTCGAACCACAGGCAGGTGATCGTGCCGTCAGCCATTCGTCTCTCCTTGTTCGATGTCGATGATGATGTGATAACCGCTTGGCCCTGCTTTCATGCATCGTCAGGCGGTCTCGCGCATGTACTGCGCATAGGTGTCCCCGTCGCCCTTGCGGACGGCACCGGTCGAGATTCGTGCGATCACTGTCTACCTCCGATTGGAAGGTGGCTCCCCGCGGACGCGGATTCGCAGCCGCTCGGCGACGAGCGCCGCGAGCTCGGGCCTAGGCTCGTCCGGTGGCGACCTGCCCCGCCTGCGGAAAGGAGAACCCGGAAGTGCTCGGCGAAGGCGAGGTTGGCCCCCGTTTAAAGAAGTCGGCTACGAGGAATCTCTGGGCGTTGCGGTTGTCGCAGCTGCGGGCCGCGGGCGCCAAACAGTCGCATCGCCCCATCTTCGTACTTCGGCGACCCGCGGTCCGCCTGGTGGCCTACGCGAGCGGGCGCCCTGGGTCGCACTGGTACGTACTTCGCCACTGCCGGTTCGGGGGAGGCACCGATGGCGGGCTCGGGTGGCCCCGGGAGACTCCCTTCATCACTTGAAGGGAGGCCCACAGTGCCAGCGGTTGTCAAGGAGCGCACCACCAAGAGCGGGCCGGGGCTCACAGCCACGGTCCCGGTGAGCCGCCCGAGATCGAGTGAGCTCCATGAGCGCCCAACTCGAGACGTGTCGCCGGAGCAGCACTCGCTCCCACGTTCGATCACCCTGCACGTGCTGCCAGGAGCCGCGCTGTTCGGGTTCGTCCTCATCGCGGCCGCGCTGGGCCTGCCGGCCATCCTCGCGCTGCTGTTTGGAATCGCGCTCGTCATCGTTCCGATCGAGCTCGGCTACCTGCTCTATCAGGGGAAGAAGAGGGCCGGGCGGTGGTCTGTGTGGGAGGTCGTCGACTATCGCGAGCCGATGCCGGCGCGGCGGATCGCCCTGTGGGCGGTGCCGCTCGTCGCGTGGTTCATCGTGATGTTGTTCCTCTCCGTCGCCGTGGTCGACGAGAGGATCGCCGACGGGCTCTTCTCCTGGTATCCCGAGTCGATCCGTGAGTTCGCGTCCTTCGAGGGCGACAGCACGTACGCGACCTGGGTCGTGCTCGTCGTCTTCGCAGCCGCCGTGGCTATCAACGGCATCATCGGCCCGGTGGTCGAGGAGCTCTACTTCCGCGGCCATCTGCTGCCCCGCATCGACCGCTTCGGCCGAGGTGCGCCCGTTCTGAACGCCGTTCTCTTCTCGCTCTACCACCTCTGGACGCCGTGGCAGAACATCGGCCGGATCCTCGGGCTGCTCCCCTGGATCTACACCGTCTGGCGGAAGCGCAGCGTGGCGCTGTCGATGGCCATCCACATCGCGGTGAACTGCATCTTCCTGCTCCTCGTGCTCGCAGCTGTTACCGCTGATTGAGCGGCTCCGCCCAAAGACGCGCGTAATCGTGGCGCTGACGAGGAACATCGGCTTCGTCACCTAGCGGGCGGCGTTGGCGGGGTGCTTGCTCGCGTGGGTGATCGCTTCGATCAGCGTCCGCCGCAGGTAGCGGGGACCGATCGTGTAGCAGCACCCAGCCGCTGCCAGCGACGGTGGTGAGCAGGGGCACGTAACGGTGGTCGGCATCGAGCGCCTGCAGCTCGCGCTCGATGGCGGCGACCTCGTACTCGGGCTGGTCGATCAGGCGCAGGCTGGCCACGATGGGCGGCTGGCCGACCTGCGACGGCCGCACGAGCAGTGATCGTGTGTCGGCAGTGCCCGCGCGTGACCGGGCGTGCTCTTGCTGATGTACCCGTCTCGAACCCGCGGCGTGTTGTCTGCTCTCAAAACACACGGCGGCTCCGGTGGCGAATGCCTCAAGACCACGGAATGGCTCCAGGTCGTGCCGGTTGATCGCGCTGCGGATCTGCTCGATCAGCGAGCGCACGCTCTCGTGAGTCATGGACCCGCCTCCATCGGCTGCGCGGTCGTCGTCAGCGCTCGCCGCTGCAGGAGGTAGAGACGCCCGGCGGCGAATGCCCATTCGACGTCGTGGTCCGCGCCGAAGATCTCGTCGCACCGCATCGCGAGCGCGTGCAGGGCGGTAAGGTCGGCGTCGTCGAGGCAAAGGGTGCGGGAGAGCTCCTGGGGAACGTCCGTCTCACGTGTGCTGCCACCCTGGTCGGTCCGGAGGGCGACGTCCTTCAAACCCGCGACTCGCTCGAGGACGCTGCCGTCGCGCTGCAAGCGGAAGCGGTCGGGCGTCACGAGACCGGCCACGACCGCCTCGCCCAGTCCCCACGACGCCTCGACCACGAGCTCGTCCGCCCCGCTCACGGGGTTCCGCGTGAAGAGCACGCCCGCGGTGTCCGCGTCGACGAGCTCCTGGACCACGACTCCCATCCTGGGCTCCGGAGGCAACCCGAGACGTTCCCGGTAGGCGAGCGCCGTAGACGCGCGCGCCGAGCTCCAGATCGCGCAGATGGCGTCCACCAGGTCCGGTACGGAGCGCAGATTCAGGCGCGTCAGGTGCTGTCCGGCGAAGCTTGCCCGCTCCGAGTCTTCGCCGACTGCGGACGAACGCGCGACGAGCGGCGGGCGGAGCGTCCCCGCGGCGCGGGCGAGCTCGGCCCTGGATTCCGGTTGGCCGGCGGCGACGGCGTCGACGAACGCTACGGGAACCGCAATGCCGGGCGGGACGGGCAGGCCGGCACGTGCCGCGGCGGCGAGCTGGGCGGCCTTGCCGCCGAAGAGTGCCTCGTCGAGGTGTGCGGTGAGCGGCGGCGCAGCGGCCACGTCCGTCACGCCAGGATCTCCGCCTCGCCCAGGCTCCCGTCCACGGACACCCGAGCGCCGTCAGGGATCACCGACGTTGCGTCGGTACAGCCGACCACCGCCGGCAGCCCGTACTCGCGCGCCACGATCGCCGCGTGCGAGAGCAGACCGCCCCGGTCGGTCACGATCGCGCCAAGGAGCGGAAGCACGATGTTGAAGGCGGTCGTCGTCGAGTTCGTGACGAGCACGTCACCCTGCTCGATCCGGCCGAACTCCTCCGTGGCGCGAATGACCCGCGCGGTGCCCTGGTAGACGCCGGGGCTGACTCCCAGGCCTCGCACTTTGCGCTCGTCGCTCTGCGGGTCGGGGGCGGTGAAGATCTCCTTGACGACGGCGCCGAGCGCCCGCTCGAGCCGGGCGGCGGCCGGCGGCAGCCACTCCGCGGGCAGTGGAGGCGCCGGCTCGCCGCCCAGGAACGCCGGCGCGTCCGAGTAGCGCGCCAGCATGCGGTAACGGGCCCGAGCGGCAAGCTCCTCCGCCGACGGGCCCTCGTCGGAGGCGACGAGGCTGCGGAGCTCCGCGTAGTCGGCTTCCACGAGATGGTCGGGCTCGGCGATACGTCCCGTTTCGGCAAGCCTGCGGCCGGCGGACAGGATCGCGCGCCGCGTGATCCCGATCGCCCACAGGTCGGCGTAGGTGCCGCGCTCGTCGCGAAGCCGATAGACGGTACGCGCCTCGGCCAAGAGCGCGTCGAACGCGCCGCGGGAACTTGCGGGCACCTTTGCGCGGACGTCGTCGGCCCGGCTCGCGACCTCTTCCAGCGCCGGCGAGTCCGCCGCCGCGACCACGGACCGGATCGCCGCGACGATGAGCTCAGGCAGCTCGTGCACCGACGGCTCGCCGACGTCCTCGCCGTTGACCGGTCGATAGCCGACCCGATCGATGTACGCCTTCGCGGTCGGGCCGACGTCGCCGGGCGAGGAGCGAAGAGCCGCGATCAGCTCTGCAGGACCGCCGGGAGTAGACAGGAGCTCGCCGGCCCCCGGATCGCGTCCGAGCGCGGCGACGAGGCGCTCGAGCTCCTCGTCGGCGCCGAGCGGATCCGGGTTCGCGCCCTGCAGGAGGCCAAGTAGCTCGGCCGGCGGGCTCCCCGTCCACTCGTGCGCGTGCACGAGGAAGTCACCGACCGGCAGGAGCGCCGGCACGTTGAACAGGTGGTGGGCGTACGCGCTCTGGATCTGGTTCTCGCGGCAGCGATCGACGTACGCGAGCTGATCGCTCGTACCGAGCGCGTCGGGGTCGACGGCAAGGAGCTCGAGGTGAGCTTGGATCGCCGCCGGCTTCACTTCGCGATCCCAGCGCTCGAGGTCCTCTCGCCAGAGCTTGCGCTCGAAGACGGTCGCACTCGTCTCCAGCCGCCGCTTGATCTCGGGATCGGTCCGCGCGAGCTCGTCCCAGGCGTGCTTCGGCGGGTGACCGACGGCGTCCTTCGGCGCTCCCACCGGGCGGGCGCAGTAGTACGGGAATCCGTTCACGAACCCCGCTTCCAGATACTCGAGCAGGGAGCCGTAGCGGCGGAGGCTCTCACCGAAGCCGCGCTCGAACGCGTCCGGGAAGAGCTCGGCTTGGAAGCGCGTCACTGGCCGCGTCCAGTGGGTCGGGTCGAGGAACCAGGACCCCGGCCCGGGCGGGGCGAAGGTCTGCTCAGCGACGACGGTCATCATCAACCTCCTTGATGCTCGCCGGGTTCCGGCGAAGCTCGTCCGTCAGCACGCGCACGGCCCAGGCGGCCGCTCTCCCGGCTTCTGCGCCGTCGAGGCCCCACTGATCGCGCATCGCCTGCCAGGCGGGCGCGCTCACGAGCAGATAGACGACGGCGACCACCCGTCGCCGTTCCGCCGGCTCGAGCTCCCGAGTCAGCTCCTCCATCGCCTTCTCGAAGGCCTTCAGACGCCGCCGCCGCGTTCGCGCCCGGATCTCCTGACCCCGCTTCGAGAGCAGTGCGCGGATCAACGGCTCTCGCTCGTCGTACATCCGATAGAGCTCGGGCGCCACCGCCCGCACGCCTTCGAGCGTCTCCGGATAGGAATGGAGAACGAGGCGGAGATGGTCCTCCGCCCACTCCCCGAACGCATCGAACAGCGCCTCCTTGGTGGGGAAGTGCCGGTAGACGGTGCGGACCGAGACCCTGGCGCGCAGCGCGACGATCGGAACCGTGACCTCGTCGACCGCCTCATCCGCGAGGACGTCCGCCGTCGCTTGGAGAATCCGCCTCCGCGTCTGCTCCAGCTGCTCCGCGCGGAGCGGGCTCTCGTAAGGCCGCGCCGTGCTCATGTCACGCCGATGATAATTGATGACATGCTAACGTGTCAAAAGAGCATGCGCACGTGCCGCAAA
>DATBMD010000178.1:0-7959 GCA_036555085.1 Gaiellaceae bacterium | reverse complement strand
GCGGAGCTCGGGCTGAGGGTGGAGCCGAGCTACCTCGCCGCTGCGGGCGCCGAGTCGTTCGACCTCGTCGAGGGCGTCAGGCTGTCGGGTGACGGCTTCCCCTTCGACGATCCGGCCGACCGCGCCGACTACGAACGCGTCGAGCAGCTGTTCGCGGAGCTGATCGCGACCGTCGACCCCGACGATCCCTGGTCGCATCCCGACGCGGCCCGGCTCGACGCCTCGTCCGTCGCGGGCTGGCTGCGCTCCGTCGGCGCGCGCCCGGCCACGGTGCGGGCGCTCCAGGTCGGCTCGCTCGCGCTGGCGGACGGCTCGATCGAGCGCACCTAGCTGCTCGCGGAGCTCCGGAAGGGCGCCGCCGTCGGCGAGCGCGGCTTCTACTCGTACGACCTCTGGGAGTCCCACCAGGTCGTCGAGGGCAGCGCGACGGTGGCCGAGCGGCTCGCCGCCGGGCTCGAGGGACGGGTCCGGCTCGGAGCGGTCGTACGATCCGTGACGGTGTCGTCGACCGGCGTCCGGGTCGAGCTCGCCACCGGCGAGGTGCTCGGGGCAGAGGCCGTGGTCTGTGCGCTCCCGGTCGGCGTGCTCCGGGACGTCCGGCTCGAGGGGATCCACCCGGAGCGCCTCGAGTCGCTGCGACGCCAGCGGAGCGCGCTGGCGGCGAAGTGGGTCGCCGCCTACGATCGCTCGTTCTGGGAGGAGGCGGGCGCCAGCGGGCTGATGGAGGGCGAGCACCTGCTCGGCTCGACGTGGCCCCAGCGCCGGGGCGTGCTCTCGGCGCTCGTCCCGCCCGAGCGTCTCGGCTGGCTCCTCGCCGTCGCCGACGACGATCGTGAGCGGGTCCTGCGGGCCGAGCTCGAACGGGTCTACGGCCCCGCGGCGCTGACGCCCGCGGCGACGTTCCTGCGGCTCTGGGCGACCGACCCGTTCGCGCGCGGCTACGTGACCCACTGGTGGCCCGGCGACGTGCTCCGGGTCGGCCCGTTGCACGGCACGCACGACCCGCCGTTCTACGTCTGCGGCTCCGACCAGTGGGTGGCCGGCTACATGGAGGGGGCGGTGCGGACGGGCCGGGCGGCGGCCGAGGCGGCGCTGGGCTAGTACGCCGTCTCATGATGATTCACCGGTTTCTCGATCGCCAACGACTCTGTCCACGCGCTGCACAATCGGGCCGGACAGGTCCGGCCCCTACGGGGTTTCCGGTGCAAGGGCCGGACAGGTCCGGCCCCCACGGGGGTCCCGGTGCTGGGGTTTGAGAGGGCGCACTAGGCGTCGCCCGGCGACGCTTCGCCGGCCTCGGCCGGGCGGGGCGCCAGCACCCTGAGCGCGTCGGCCGGCAGGCAGAGCGCCACCGGCGTGCCCTCCTCGTAGTCGGGTCGGGCGCCGTCGTTCGGCAGCGTCGCCTTCAACAGGGCGCCGCCCTGCATGCGGACGTGCAGCTCGGTCGAGCTACCGAGGAACACGGCGTGCTCGATCATCCCGGGGATCCGGTTCTCGCCCGTCGTCCCGTGCGGCTCGACCCCGACTCGCTCCGGCCGGATCATTGCCTTGACGGCGCCGCTCGCGTCGGTCGCGCCGAGCTCCGCGCGCAGCGTCTGCCGTCCGACCTCGAGGTTGCAGCCGTTGCCGTTCGACGGGACGGCGACCGCCTCGACGAGGTTCGAGACGCCGAGGAAGTCGGCGACGAACTCCGTCGTCGGCTCCTCGTACACCTCGCGCGGCGAGCCCGCCTGCTCGACCCGGCCGCCGTTCATCACGGCGAGCCGGTCGCTCATGGTGAGCGCCTCCTCCTGGTCGTGCGTGACGAACACGAACGTGATCCCGAGCTCCTGCTGGAGCGTCTTCAGCTCGACCTGGAGCCCCTTGCGCAGCCGCGCGTCGAGCGCGCCGAGCGGCTCGTCGAGGAGCAGAACGCGCGGCGTCAGCACCAGCGCCCGCGCGAGGGCCACGCGCTGCTGCTGGCCTCCCGAGAGCTGGCTCGGCTTCCGTCGCTCGAAGCCCGTCAGCTTGACGACCTCGAGCACCTCGGCCACCTTGCGCCGGCGTTCCTCCTTCGTCGCCCGCTGGTACTTCAGACCGAAGGCGACGTTGTCGGTCACGTCGAGATGGGGGAAGAGCGCGTAGCTCTGGAACACGGTGTTGACGTTCCGCTTGTGCGGGGGCACCTGCGCGACGTCTGTCCCGTCGAGCATGATCCGCCCGCTCGTCGGCCGCTCGAAGCCGGCGATCATCCGCAGCGTCGTCGTTTTCCCGCAGCCCGACGGCCCGACCATCGTGAAGAACTCGCCGGGCGGCATCTCGAGGTCGATCGCGTCCACCGCGAGCGCGTCGGGAAACTCCTTCGTCAGCTGCTCGAGCCTGATCTCGCCCTGCACCGCGCTAGACCTCCAACGTTGCGACCGCCGCCGCGTCGCCGCGGCCGGCAAAGCGACGATAGACGAGGTAGGCGAGGGCGAGCGTCGCGAGCGTGATCAGCAGCGCGACCGTCGCGAGGGCGTTGAGGGCCGGGGTCGGCGCGCCGCGGGCGGTGGCGTAGAGCAGCATCGACACCGTCGTCGTGCTCGCGTCACCGGCCAGGTACTGCGTCACGACGAAGTCGTCGATCGAGAGCGCGAAGACGACCGCGGCGCTGGCGAGGATCGCCGGGGCCAGCAGCGGCAGCAGGACTCTGAGGAGCTGGTCGCGCGGAGGCGCGCCGAGGTCGGCGGCCGCCTCCTCGTACTCGCGGCCGATCGAGACGAGCCGTCCACGCACGATCACGACGACGTAGGAGAGCGTGAACGTGACCTGGCCGATCGCCTGCGCCGTCGTCCCGAGGCCGAGCGTGGGGAAGACCTGCAGGAAGAGCAGCAGCAGCGAGACGCCCATCACGATCTCGGGCGTGACGAGCGGCAGCAGCATCAAGGTGTTGACGGTCCCGCCGCCCGGGCCACGCCAGCGCTGCAGCCCGAGCGCGAGCGCGACGCCCAGCGGCGTGGCGACGAAGACGCAGAGGAACCCGAGGAAGAGCGTGTGCGTGAGCGCTCCCTGGAGCGACGGGTCGTGCAGCACGCTGCCCGTGTCACCGGTGAACCAGCGCGTCGAGAACCCCTGCCACGTCGTGCGCGAGCGGCCGTCGTTGAACGCGAACAGGATCGCGATCGCGATCGGGACCAGCGACCAGAGGATGTAGGCCACCGTGATCACGACCAGGAAACGCGGCCGGCCCCACTGGTTGCGGAAGAAGCTCACGCCGTCGCCTCCTCGTCGGCCCGGCGGGTGAGCCGCAGGTAGTAGAGCATCAGCAGGAGCAGCACGCCGGCGAGCAGCACGGTCAGCGCCGAGCCGACGACCTTCTCCGAGCCCTGACGCGTGAGCTGGTCGATCTGGTTCCCGATCAGGCTCGTCTTCGTCGAGGCCGAGACGAGGTCCGGCGTGTAGTAGTCGCCGAACATCGGCAGCGCGATCAGCACCGTGCCGGCGAGGATCCCGGGGACGGACAGCGGCAGCGTCACGCGGGCGAAGGCGCCGAACGGGCTCGCGCCCAGGTCGCGCGCCGCCTCGATCTGGCGCTGGTCGATCCGGTCGAGCGAGGCGAACAGCGGCAGGATCAGGAACGGGATGTACCCGTAGACGAGCGCGATGATGACGCTCGAGGGCTGGCCGTCGAGCCAGCCGCCGGGCGTCGACAGCAGCCCGAGCTGGAGGAAGAGCCACTCGATGCCCGTCGCCTCCAGCGCGCGCGTCCCCCAGCCGTCCGGCGAGAGGAGGTTGATCCAGGCGAGCATCCGTAGCAGGTAGTTGATCCAGAACGGCACCACCAGCAGGAGCAGGATCAGCCACTTCCAGCGCCCGGCATGGCGAGCCGTGTAGTACGCGATCGGGTAGCCGATCAGGAGCGCGAGCGCGAGCGCGACGGCGACGTAGAGGAACGTGCGCAGGAAGACGGTGAGGAACTGGCCGCCGTCCCAGATGTTCTCCAGCACCTCGATCAGGTAGCCGACGTTCCAGTCGAGCGGGTTCCAGAACGCGACCGGCTCCGAGAGCGTGTTCTGGTTCCCCATCGCGACGCAGACGACCGCGTAGAACGCGAGCAGGAAGAAGATCGAGAGCCAGGCGACACCGGGGAGCGCGAGCAGCCGCCAGGTCCAGCGGGAGCCCACTCAGCCGGCCCTGAACTTCGACCAGGCCTGGTCCCAGGCGCGCTCGCCCACGACGCTCAGCTGGAGCAGCGCCTGGTTGAAGGCGAACTGGTCCGGCCGCGTGACGGCCCCGGCGAGCGTCTTCGGAATCAGCCCCTCGCCGATCAACCGTTCGGCGTCGATGCCATTCTGCGGCGGCACGTAGCCGTTCTGGTTGACGAAGTTGTCGTACGCATTCTTCTCGTCGAGCATGAAGTTGACGAACGCGTGCGCCAGCGCCGGCACCTTCGAGGTGCGGCCGATGCAGAGGAAGTCGTTCTGGACGACGCCGTCGCGCTCGGGCGCCCAGAACGAGAGCGCGTCGGCGGGGACGTCCTCCGGCAGGTAGTAGATCACGGCAGACAGCAGGTCGCCGGACCAGCACTGGTGCAGCCAGGACCTGCCTTCCGGCAGCGTCTGGTACTGCGTGATCGTGACCTTGATGTTGGCGATGTCCCGCAGCTGGCCGAGGTCCTCGCCCGCCTTGGCCACCAGCTCCGGGTCCTCGGTGTTGACGTCTGCCCTGGCGCCCGCCCGCATCGCGTCGCGCAGCATCGGCATCGCGAGGCCGTCCCGCTTGTCGTCGAGCATCCCGACCTTGCCGCGGTACGCCTGCGACTCCCACATGATGTCCCAGGGCACGTCCATGCCCGCGATGTCCTCTTGCACGAGGTCGTTGCGCCAGCCGATCCCGTCCGACCAGACGACGTAGGGCACCGTGTAGCGGCTACCGCGGTCGTAGACCGGGTCCTGCAGCTCCGGCCAGATGTTCTTCGCGAGGTTCGGCAGGTACGAATGGTTGAGCGGCTGCAGCAGCTGCTGGGCGATCAGGTTGACGATGTTCGAGCCGGAGAGCCCGAGGATGACGTCGAAGGTGACCTGGCCGGACGCGAGCTTCGCGACCGCCTCGTCGGCGGAGTTGTAGGTCGCCACCTTGACCTTCGTGTCGAACTGCTGCTCGAACTTCCGCAGCAGGCCCGGGAGGATGTAGTCCGGGTAGTTGAAGAGGTTCAGCACGGCGCCCTCGGGCGGCAGCCCGTCCGCGATCGGCTGGTTGTCGTCGGTGATCGCCCAGGTGACGCTGTTGTCCGGCCGCGGCAGCGGCAGGCCGCCGGGGCCGGTCGGCTTCGCCTCGACGAGGTTCGAGCCGCCGCCGTCGTCGCAGGCGCCGATCGGCGTCGTCGTGTTCTGGCAGCCCGCGAGCGCCCCGAGCGCGCCGGCGCCGAGCGCGGCACCGGCCGCTCCGCCCAGCAGCTGGCGACGCGTGAGGCCGGTTCGGTCCTTTGGGTGCGGCATCACCTCGGGCCGCCATTGAACCCGTGGTCTGACCGCCAAGTCAAATCCCGGGCGCCGCCCGGGCGCTCGGCGGCCCCTGCGACCCCGCCCACCCGGGGCCGCCGGGCCGGGTAGGATACTGAACCGGTCAATCAACGAGCACGCCCGTCCGCGAGTAGAAAGGAAACAGCAGGTGGCATCACCGCCAGACGCGAGCCGGAGGGCAACGATCAGCGACATCGCCCGCCTCGCCGGCGTCTCGAAAGGGGCGGTCTCGTACGCGCTCAACGGCCGGCCGGGCGTCTCCGACGAGACGCGGGACCGGATCCTCGCGATCGCCGACCGGCTCGGCTGGTATCCCAACCGCGCGGCGCGTGCGCTGTCGGCGGCGCGCGCCGATGCGTGCGGGCTGCTGCTCGCCCGGCCGGCGAGGACGCTCGCCCTCGAGCCGTTCTTCATGGAGTTCATCGCGGGCGTCGAGTCCGAGCTTTCCTCCCGCTCGGTGGCGCTCACGATCCAGCTCGTCGAGAGCGTCGAGGACGAGATCGCCGTCTACCGGCGCTGGTGGGGCGAGCGGCGCGTCGACGGCGTCCTCGTCATCGACCTGCGCGTCGGCGACCCGCGGGTCGAGGCGATCACGGCGCTCGGCCTGCCGGCCGTGGTCGTCGGCGGGCCGGTCGAAAACGGCTTGCTTCCGGCCGTTTGGCACGACGAGCCGTCCGCCGTGGAGGAGGCGGTGCGCTATCTGGCCGCGCTCGGGCACACCCGGATCGCGCACGTCGCCGGCGTCAGCGAGTTCGTCCACACCGTCGCGCGCGGCGAGGCTTTCCATGCGGCCCTGCGCGAGCTCGGCATCACGGGGGAGACGGTCGCCACGGACTACACGCCCGAGCGGGGAGCGCGGGCGACCCGCAAGCTGCTGTCCGCGCCGCACGCCCCGACCGCGATCGTCTTCGACAGCGACCTGCTGGCCGTGACGGGTCTCGGCGTCGCGCGGCAGATGGGCTTCTCGGTGCCCGACGACATCTCGATCGTGAGCTGGGACGACTCCCTGATCAGCCAGGTCGTGCATCCGCCCCTGACCGCCGTCACCCGCGACATCGAGGCGTACGGCGTCGCGGCGACACGGCATCTGCTGGCGGTGATCGAGGGCGAGGCGGGCGACCTCGAGACAGCCCGCGGCGAGCTGACGCCCCGCGGCAGCACCGGCCCCGTCGCCCACCGGCAGTAACGGCCGGCCGCCGGCGCGGGTGCCGGACACGCATCGGTGCAGTTGACACTTAACCGGATAAGTGATCAACTGTGCGCGTTCCCTTCCAACGACGCACCGGGCGAAAGGGCACGACCCCGTGACGCGACCCACCGAGCTCCCCTGGATCGGCGCCAACTTCTGGTCGAGGAGCGGTGGCCCGCGCATGTGGAGCCGCTACAACGCGGCGATTGTGCGGGAAGAGCTGGCCGTGCTGGCCGGGCACGGCTGCACCGTCACGCGCTCGTTCTGCTTCTGGCCGGACTTCGTGCCCGAGGTCGAGCGGCTCGACGAGGACGTGCTTGCCCGGTTCACCGACTTCCTCGACGCCCACCTCGAGACCGGCCTGGGCACGATCCCCACCTTCGTCGTCGGCCACATGTCGGGGGAGAACTGGGATCCCGCCTGGCGCGGCGGCCGTGACCTCTACCGCGACCCGTGGCTCGTCTCGCAGCAGGCGTGGTTCGCGAGCCAGATCGCCGCGCGGTACGGCGAGCACCCGGCCGTCGTGGGCTGGCTGCTGTCGAACGAGATGCCACTCTACGGCGGCCCCGCCTCGACGGAGGAGATCACCGCGTGGGCCCGCGCCCTGGTCCAGGGCGTCCGCTCGACCGGCGCCGTGCAGCCGATCTCGACCGGCGACGGCGCCTGGGGTGTGGAGGTCTCGGGTCGGGACAACGGCTACTCGCTCCGGGCCCTCGCGCCCGTCGTCGACTTCTTCGGGCCGCACTCGTATCCGATGCAGGACGACGTCGTCCGGCAGTCGCTCGCCCCCGCGCTCGCGTGCGAGCTGGCGGGGAGCTTCGACCGGCCGGTCGTGCTCGAGGAGTTCGGCGTCAGCTCCGACTTCGCGTCGGACGAGCACGCCGCCCAGTACTACCGGCAGGTCCTGTACACGTCCCTGCTGGCGGGAGCGCGCGGCTGGATCGCGTGGAACAACTGCGACTACGACGACCTCCGCAACGAGGACCCCTACCGCCACCACGTCTTCGAGCTGCACTTCGGGCTCACGGACCGCGCCGGGCGGCCGAAGCAGCAGCTGCACGCGCTCGCGGAGTTCGCCGCTCTCGTGCGCGAGCTCCACGCCGGCGGTTGGGAGCGGGTCGCGGGCGACGCGGCGCTCGTCGTGCCGGAGCACTTCGAGCGCGTGCTGCCGTTCACGCACGAGGCCTATCGCAGCGACATCGGCCTCGACCTGCTGCAGGCGTACGTGGCGGCGCGCGAGGCCGATCTCCCCGTCGAGCTCGTGCGCGAGCGCGACGGGCTCCCCGGCGG
>DATBMD010000136.1:0-11285 GCA_036555085.1 Gaiellaceae bacterium | reverse complement strand
GGCGGGACGTCGATCTGGACGCCGGGGTCGGCCGCCCGGACGCGGGTGGGCTCGACGCCGAGCTCGCGCCGCACGATGTTCGCGCCCTGCGCGATCGAGGTCGCCTTGTAGAACGCGACCAGGCGGTTGGGCCCGCCGCGCCCGAACCCGCAGTCCGAGGTCAGCACGAGCTGCTCCGGGCTCAGGTAGTTGAGCGCGTAGCGGATGTCGTCGGCGACCTCCTCGGGGGTCTCGACCTGCAGCGACCGGTGGCTGACGACGCCGAGGGCGATCTTCTTCGTCATCCGGTCCCGATGGGGGCGGAACAGCTCCAGGTCGGCGTACTCGCGGGCCTTCATCTCCACCGTCCACACGTCGCCGCGGAGGCGGTCGAGGAAGATCTCGATCGCCTCGGCGTACGACGACTTGTGGACGGAGCGCTGCATGTTGGCGTTCCCCCAGCACGTGTGGATCCAGACCTCGACGTCGTCGAGCCCGGAGATCTCGTGGTTGAAGCACTCGATCAGGAAGTCGAGGTACCGCTCGTCGCCGGACGAGGCCGCCACGAAGTGCATCAGCGGCTCCTCGATCTGGATCACCTTGCAGCCGGCGTCGGCGACCTTGCGCAGCTCGCGGTTCATGGTCGTCGCCATGTCCCACATCAGCTCCCGCCTGCTCTCGCCGTAGCGGTCGGTCCTGAGCTCGAGCATGCTCGCGACGAACTGGGTGGAGACGGTGCCGAACTTGACCGGGCGGTCGGTCTTCGACTGCGCGATCCGCCAGAGCTTGTCGAACTCGGCGGCCCCGCCCGGCTCGACCGAGCCGACCACCGCCGGCAGGCGCCAGCCGGCGTGGATCTCGGCCAGGATCGTCCCCGGCGCGTCCGGCGACTCGTCGCCGATCTGCAGCGTCTGGTCGGCCGCCACGCCGGGCATCCGCTCGACGGGGTACGACATCCACGACAGCCCGCCCAGGTCGGCGTCGAGGTGGTAGTCGCCGTTTGTGAGGATGTCCAGGCCGGCGCGCTCCTGGTCCGAGACGACCACCGCGATGGCGTCGGTGAACTCCTCGCGATAGCGCGTGTCGCGCATCGCGTCCGACAGCGACTGCCCGTTCAGGCCGCTCGTGTACCACGCCGGCCGGGGCCAGGAGCCCGTCACCGTGGTGGGCAGGAGCACGCCGTCGGTGGCCGTGAACATCAGGCGAAGAAGCGGGGCGGCGGGCCCTCGAAGGCGTCCTCGTCGAAGATCGCCGCGACGAGGGCGCGGAGGTGGCGCTCCATGGCGAACGCTGCGAGCTCCGGGTCGCGCGCGCGGAGCGCCTCCAGGATCGACCGGTGCTCGGCGGCCGTTCGCTCGGTCAGCTCCGCCGACCACGAGCGCCGGAGCAGCGCGGTGAAGAGCGGCTTGCTCATCGACTCCCACACCGGCTCCAGCAGCGCCACGACGTAGGTGTTGCCGGTGAGCCGGGCGACGGCGCGGTGGAAGTCGCGGTCGATCTCGTCCGGTACGTCCTGCGGGCTGGCGACCCGCTCGAGCGCCTCGACGGTCAGCCGGACCTCCTCGAGCGCCTCGGGATTGGCGGGGACGCGGCGCGCGGCGAGCCGGGCGACGGCCACCTCCAGCGCGATGCGCGCCTCCATCAGCTCGGCGGGGTTCTCGTCGGTCGAGGGGAACGTCCCGTCGGCGGCCGTGCGCTCGCGTTTCGCGACGAAGGTGCCGCTCCCCGGCCGTGTCTCGACGAGCCCCATCGACTCGAGCGCGCCCAGCGCGACGCGGATCGTCGGGCGGCTGACGCCGAACCGGGCGGCGAGCTGCCGCTCCGACGGCAGCCGGTCGCCGGGGACGAAATGCCCGGCCCGGACGAGCACGGCCAGCTCGTGGGCGACGGCCTCGAACGCGCGCAGCGAGGGCCGTAGGCCCGCGGCCGGGCCGGCCTCCGCGGAGCTCGGGTCGAGCTCGATCACGAGTCTGACAGTAGCCGAAAACCGGCATCGCCAGGCCGTCCGCGCCCCGCCGTCAAGCGTCGGTGAACACCGTCGCCGCGCTACGCGGCCGGCGTCTCCGCGGTGGGCTCGCGAAGCCGGCCGACGCGCTGCCGGGTCGAGCGGAGGCGCCGCAGGAGCTCCGGGCCCTCGTAGAGGACGAGGGCGAGCAGGATCAGGACGCCGATCGCGATCTGGCCGTACTCGGTCGGCCACTGGAAGAGCGGGAGGATGTTGCTGATCAGCGTCAGGAAGAGAGCGGCGAGCACCGCGCCGACGAACGATCCCCTGCCGCCGGCGAGGCTGGCGCCGCCCAGCACGGCCGCCGCGATGCTGTCGAGCGCGTAGCTCCCCAGGATCGGCGAGCCGATCTGCACCTGGGCCGCCGAGTAGAAGGCGGCGAGCGAGGCGAAGACGGAGCAGGCGACGAAGGCGAGGAACACCGTCAGGGCGGTGGGCATGCCGAGCCGTCGTGCCGACGTCTCGTCGATGCCGGTCGCCCGCATCGCGAGGCCGGTGCGCGAGCGGTAGAGCCACAGGTCGCCGAGCACGGCGAGCGCGACGACGGCGACGAAGGCAACCGGCACCCAGCCGATCGTCGTCGTGAGCGCCTCGATGACGTCGCTGTTGATCGGGCCTTCCGGGTGGTCGCGCAGCAGCAGCGCCCCGCCCTGGAGGATCCACCAGGTCCCGAGCGTGGCGATGATCGACGGCAGGCGGAAGACCCGGATCAGCGTCGCGTTGAAGACGCCGGTGCCGAGGCCGATGCCGACGATCGCGGCCGCGCCCAGGGCCAGCGCGAGCCCGGAGTCCTCGGGCGTCATCGTGAAGGACGCGGCGACCACGCAGAACGTGATCAGCGCCGCGACGGACACGTCGAAGCCGCCGACGAGCAGCGCGTTCGTCTGGCCGATCGCGACGAGGGCCAGCGGCATCGTCGTCAGGAGGAGGTTCTGGAGGTTGTACTCGGTGAGGAACGCGTCCTGCTTGACGGTCGTGAAGGCGCCGACCGCCACGATCAGCAGCGTCAGGAGCGCGAGCGGCAACCAGCCGCGCACCTTGCCCGGCGCCCCTCGCTTCCCCGCGAGCTTCACGCCGGCGGGCCTTCCGCGCTCGCGGTTCGCCCCGATGCGGCCTTCGCTCCGACGATCGCCTCGACGATCCGGCGCTCGCCGAGCTCCTCGCGGGGGATCTCGGCCACGATCTGCCCACGCGACATCACCAGGACGCGGTCGCAGAGGCCCGCGAGCTCGAGCGGGTCGCTCGACTTGACGATCACCGCGACGCCCTCGTCGGCCTTCTCGCGCAGCGCGCCGTAGATGTCGAAGCGCGCGCCGACGTCCACGCCCTGCGTCGGCTCGTCGGCCAGGATCACCTTGACGTCGCCGCGCAGGAACGGCCGTGTCAGCGACACCTTCTGCTGGTTGCCGCCGGAGAGCGACTGCACCGGCTGCTCCATCGACGCCATCCGGATGCCTAGGCGCCGCCGCAGGCCGTCGACCGTGCGCCGCTCGCGACGGGCGCCGATGACGCCGAAACGGGACAGGCGGCGGAGGATCTGGATGGTGGAGTTCGCCCGGACGCTGAGCACCGGGAAGAGCGACTCGCTGGTCCGATCGCCGCTCAGCAGCACGACGCCGGACCGCAGAGCGTCGAGCGGCGACCTCGTGCTCAGCTCGGTTCCGTCGCAGGAGGCTCTGCCGACCGGGCGCTCGACGCCCGCCAGCGCCCGGAGGAACTGCGCCTGGCCGTTTCCCTCGGCGCCGGCGATCCCGACGATCTCGCCTCTGCCGACCTGGAGGTCGATCGGGCCGAACCGCTCCCCCTGGAGACCCGCGACGTCGAGGAGCACATCTGCGCTGCCCGTGCCGTCCCCGCGCTCGGGGAAGGCGTGCACCAGCGGCCGGCCGATCATCAGCTCGACCAGCGCCTCCTCCGACATGGCGGCGGCCTCGTAGGTGCCCTGGCTGACGCCGTCCCGCAGCACGGTGATCCGATCCGCGATCCCCAGCACCTCCGGCAGCCGGTGGCTGACGTACACGATCCCGACGCCGGCCCCGCTGCGCTCGAGCACGAGCGCATGGAGCTGTGCGACCTCGTCGGGGCCGAGCGCCGTCGTCGGCTCGTCGAGGAGGAGCACCTTCGGCCTCGGGAGCAGGGCCTTGGCCACCTCGAGGAGCTGGCGCTGCGCGAGCGAGAGCCTCCTGACGGCTGCGCCTACCGGGACGTCGAGCGAGAGCTCCTGCAGCTGCGCCGTCGCCCACTCGCCCATGCGCCCGTACGACGGCTGCCGGTCGCGCGGCACCGAGAGATAGAGGTTCTCGGCCACCGAGAGGTCGGGGACGAGCGACGACGTCTGATACGCGATGCCGACGCCCAGCTTCCGGGCCTCGGCGGGCGTGACGCGCCGGCGCTCCTCGCCCCCGATCTCGACCGTGCCCTGATCGGGGGCGAGGGAGCCGCCGGCGATTCCGAGGAGTGTCGATTTCCCGGACCCGTTCTCCCCGACGAGCGCGTGCACCTCGCCGGCGCGGCAGTCGACGGTGACGTCCCGGAGCGCCTGCACGGCTCCGAACGCTTTCGAGACGTCGCGCAGGCACAACACGAGCGGGCTCGCGGGCCCGGGATTCGACATCGTTCTCCGTGACTCAGGATGTGATGCTGGTCTGCCTCCTAGGGGTACATCTTGTTGATCAGCGGCAGCGGCACGAGCGACGTCCCCGATGCCTCCATCGGGTAGCCCCTGATGCAGGAGCTTCGTACCGCCTCGTTCTGCAGCTTGATCGGGAACACGATCTTCGCCGGGATCTTCGCGCCCTTGAGCTTCATCATCGCCGCGGTCAATGCGACCCGGATCTGCGAGTTCCCGCCGGTGTAGTACCAGACCTTGAGGTTGGGGTTGTCGAGCTCCCTCACGGCGCAGCCCATGCCGACGTCGTCGGTGCGAAGCGTGAGGATGGCGTTGAACGGGATGCCCGCCGCCTTGTACGCGGCGAAGGCGCCCTGCGCCATGCCGAGGCCGTACTCGTAGCTCCAGCCCTTGATGTCGGGATGGCTCGCGAGGATGCCCGCCACGACCTCCTGCACCTTGGACGGATCCCAGTTCGTCGCCTCGTTGGCGACGACGTCGATGTTCTGGCTGAGCGCCGGCTTCTCGCAGTTCTGCCAGCCGAGGGACAGCGGGTTGCCGGGGAAGCCGCCGAGGAAGGCGATCTTGCCCGAGCGGACCTGTGCGTTCATCACCGTCGCGTAGGCCTTGCCGAGCGCGCAGGTGTCCTCGCCGACGACTGTCAGGTAGTCCTTGCCGGGGTTGCTCACGTAGCCCCAGGCGTAGGTCGCGACCGGGATCCCCTTGGCGGTGGCCTCCTTGAATACCGGCAGCATCGCGTCGCCGAAATCCGGGTACGTGACGATGACGTCGACGCCCTTCGCGATTGCCGCCCGGAAGTCGGTCAGGGCCTGCTGCGGGTTCGACTTGGCGCTCGTATAGATGATCTCGCCGATCTCGGGGTACGTGAGCGCCTGGAGGATGAACTCCATCTTCGAGATGTTGCGGTAGACGTTCTCGCCGAACCCCTCGACGTACGCGACCGTGAGCTTGCCGTTGGTGCCGGTCTTGCAGCCGTTGCGCTTCCAGCACCTGAGCGCCAGGGCCTGGTTGACCTTGTGCTCGGAGCGACCGAACGCCGCCAGCGCGATGTTGCGCGCCATCTTGTTGGCCGGCAGGAGCCTGGCTTCGAAGAGCGTCTTCTTGAGGGTCGACGGCTTCGCCCGATACACCTCGCCGAAGCCGCCGGCGGGCGCGGCGCCCTGGCTCGTCGTGCTGAGCGCGAGCACGAGCACGGCGAGGAGCACGAGCGCGGCCCCTAGCCCTGCCTTCCTCGGTACCTGCATTGCCCTCCTCCTTCTTTCGTGGCTTTCTCGATTCACTTCGTGGCTTTGGACGTCCTGGATTAGGTGGTGGTTTGGACGGTCTCGGGGCGGCCCGCAGGCAGCTGCTCCCGCGGCCGCAGCAGCCGGCCGAGCAACGCTGCCACCCGATCCCCCGAGACCAGCATTCCGAGGATGATCGCGACACCGGAGACGACGTACCACATCGCTGTCGACAGCCCGAGGATGCGCAGCATCTGCCAGAGCAGCGTCAGCGCGAGCGCGGCCACCCAGGTCGAGGTCGCGCTCGCCAGCCCGCCCGACAGCGACGCGCCGGCGATGACGACCGCCGCGATCGGCGCGAGCAGGTAGGCGGCGCCGAACGCCGGGTCGACGCTGAAGCGGACGCCCGCCAGCAGGACCGCGGCGACTGCGTAGAACATGCCCGCCGCGGTGTACGCGAACACGACGTGGGCGCGGACGTGGATGCCCGCCATCCAGGCCGCTCGCGGGTTGGCGCCCACCGCCTGGAAGCGGCGACCGATCGCCGTGGAGCGCAGCACGAGCGCGACCGCCAACGTCAGCCCGACTCCCAGCCAGAAGACCGCGCTGATGTCGAGGATCTTCTTCGCGGCGAAGTCCGAGAGCGCGGCCGGCACGCTCGAGTCCTCCGTGACCCCCCGCGCGTACTTGAGGCCTACGGCAAGCGTGATCTGCCCGACGGCGAGCGTGACGATCAGCGGGTTCAACCGCAGGATCCCGATCAGGACGCCGTTCACGAGGCCCACGAGCGCTCCGACGCCGATGCACGCGAGGATCGCGACGGCGAGCCGGTCGTCCTGCTGGGCGCCGATGCCGACGACGAGGTAGCCGCCGAGGAACATCACCCCGGGGGTCGACAGGTCGATCCCCGCGTGCATGATCACGAGCATCTGGCCGAGCGCCGCAACCGCGAGGATCGTCATGTAGGGGAGGACGTAGGCCCACGACGGGCGCTGAAGCGCGTTGGGCGCGATCGCGGCGGCAATGATCAGGAGCGCGACGGTGGCGATCCAGATCGGCAGGAACCGGGCCGCAATGACGGCTCTCGCGGCCAGCGGGGCGTACCACTTCGACCCCGAAGACGCGAGAGGCTGCACGTGACCACCGTCGTTCACGAGTCGCGCACCGGCGTCCATTCTGAGCAACGCACGGTACGAGTGTCAACCTTTGCTTAACGTTCGTATGCGGGGGGTGAGCGGTAGCGTTTCGCGCCCTGCCGCTGCAGACTGCCGCCGTGGTCAGCGAAGCGATGACGCGCGGAGCGAGGCTCCTGTTAGCGGGAACGATCGCGGTCGAGCCGTGGCAGCGACCACCGGCGGGGCCGGGCGACGCCGTCGTCCGGGTGCTGGCGAGCGGCATCTGCGGCACCGACGTGGAGATCTACCGCGGCGGCGTCGAGGTACCCGCCGGACGGGTGCTCGGCCACGAGGGCGCGGGCGTCGTCGAGCTGGTGCCGCCCGGGTCGTCGCTCGAGCCGGGGGCGCCCGTCGTCGTCGACCCGGCGATCGCCTGCGGCGGGTGCGCCGTCTGCCGTGATGGGCTGCCGAACCTCTGCCCGAACGGCGGCCTGCTCGGACGCGAGCTCGACGGCCTCTTCGCGGACGAGGCGAACGTGCCGGCGCCGAACCTCCACCCGCTGCCGGATGCGGTGCCGCTGGCGGATGCGCCGCTCTTGCAGGTGCTCGCGACCGTCGTCCACGCGCAGTCGGCGGTCGAGCCCTCGCCGGGCCGCCTGTGCGCGGTCGTCGGCCTCGGCTGCGCGGGCCAGCTGCACGCCCAGCTGCTCGCCCACCGGGGAGGGCGCGTGCTCGGCGTCACGCGCGGCGAGGCCAAGCGCCGCCTGGCCGCGGAGCTCGCCTGCGAGTGGACGGCGGCGCCCGACGAGGCCGAGCCGCTCGCGCGCGAGCTGGCGCCGCTCGGCGGGGCCGAGCTGGTGGTCGAGGCCGCCGGCACGCCCGACGCGCTCGATCTGGCGGTGCGGCTCGTGCGCCCCGGCGGCACGGTGCTCGCCTACGGCATCCAGACGCACGCGGGCCCCGAGCTGAGCCTGTACCGGCTCTACCGCAAGGAGGTGCGGCTCCTGCACTCGCGCGCCAGCCTGCCGCACGACCTGCCCGTGGCGATCGAGCTCGCGGCGACGGGCGCGGTGCGCCTCGCGCCGCTGGTCAGCGACCGGCTACCGCTCGCCGCCGCGGGCGAGGCGCTCGAGCGCTCGGCCGCGGGAGCCCTGAAGGTCGTCCTCGAGCACTGAGCCCCGCTACTCGAACATGCGCCGGTCGTGCGGGTGGAGCGTGAACACGACCGGGCCGTCCGCCGTCACCAGCACGTCCTCCTCGAGCCGCACGGTCTGCTGCAGGCCGGGATGGCCGGCGAAGGTCTCGATCGCGAAGTACATGTTCTCCTTGATCTCGGCGGGGAAGTCGAGCGAGTAGGCCCGCGAGACCCAGTACCCCTCGTAGAGCGAGAGCCCGATCGAGTGGGCGAACTGCTGCAGCGAGACCGAGCCGTAGCGGTCGTCGTCGTACTCCGGGAACTCGCGCGCGACGTCGGCGGTCGTGTTCCCGGGCCGCAGCTGCTCGAGGCCGGCGTACATCGACTCGTAGCACTCCCGGTAGAGCCGCTTGATCTCGTCGCTCGGCTCGGCGTCGACGAGGAACGTGCGGACGAAGTCGTTGAAGTAGCCGCCCGGGCCCACCTGGTTGATGTCGACGATCACGAGGTCGCCCTGGCGGATGATCTTGTCGGTGTGCCAGCGGCGGTACGGGCTCGTGTTGCCGCCGGAGGCGACGATAATGTCGTAGACGAAGTCGGAGCCGTTCTCGTAGAGGAACTCGTTCACCTTCGCCGTGATCGCGCTCTCCTTGACCCCCGGCTTCAGCCACTCGTTCTGGATCAGCCACATCGCGCAGTCGCCGAGCGTGGCCGAGATCTTGGCGCACTCGATCTCGTCGCGTGTCTTGACCACCCGGGCCGCGGACATCGCGGGCCACGCGCTCACCAGCTCGATGCCCTTCTCCTTCAGCGCCTCGAAGGCGAGCATGTCCATCACGTCGATCCCGATCCGCTCGCCCTCGACGCCGGCCTCCTGGAGGACGTCCCAGACCGAGTCCGCCATCTTGCGGACCATCATCTGCTCGCCCCCCTCGGCCCAGCGCCAGGTCATCGCCGGCCGGATCCGGTCCTCCAGCCACGGCAGGTCGATCTTGGCGCACTCGAGGTCGGAGCCGACGGTCTCGAACAGCACCGGCTCGCCGTCGCGGGGGAGGACGGCGTAGCGGATGAAGATGTTGTGCTTCCAGTTGCCCTGGAAGCTGCCGGTCACGTAGCGGACGTTCTCGCCCGTGAACAGGACGACGGCGCCGAGGTCCTTCTCGACGAGCTGCGCCTTTGCGCGGGCCAGCCGCTCGCGGCGCATCCGCTCGAAGTCGACCCGCTGCTGCCAGTCGGTCGAGGTCGTGGAGTAGACCCGGCGCGGGTCGGCGTGGTGCGGCTTCTGCAGGAAGCTGGTGTCCAGGTCGTAGCCGTAGCCAACCTCGGTGGCCATCTCTCCTCCCGGATCAGGCGTATGGGTCAGATCGTTCGGGCGTCTACGCGCCCCACCCGTCGTGGGGCGGCGTCCGGTTGCCCGGCTCGTAGTGCCAGTACTCCCGGAGCTTCTCGCAGCGGCCGTCGGGCGCGAGGGTGAGCAGCATGCAGCCCGTCAGCGTCACCTCGGCGCCGTCGTTCAGCATCGTCGTCCAGAACTCGACTGCGACCCGGTTGCCGTCGACGAACGGCGTGCCCATGCGCACCTCGACGTCGCCCTGGGTGGCGGTCACCCGCGTCCAGTAGTCACGGACGCCCTCGCTCCGCCGGTCGGGCTCCTGGAACGGGTTCGAGCGGTACTCGGCGTCCTCGGTGAAGAGCGCGACGGCCGCGTCGGCGTCGCGGTCCTCCCAGGCGCGCCGGTACGACGCGACCCACTCGGCGACGTTCACGTCAGAGCTCGCCGCGGACGATCTCGGCCGCGTCGGCCAGCGCCTTGAGCTTCATCTTCGCCACCGTCCGCGACAGCGGCTTCATGCCGCAGTCCGTGGACAGGGTGACCTTCTCGGCCGGCACGTGCTCCAGCACCTGCCGGACGCGGCCCGCGATCTGCTCCGGCGACTCGATCATCATCGAGCGGATGTCGACGACGCCGACCTGGACCTCCTTGTCCTTCGGGAGGTTGGCCAGGAACTCGATCCCGGCCATGTCACGGTTCGCGTAGTCGAGCACGAACTGGTCGATGCCGGGCGTGTCGAAAAAGTGGGGGAGGACGGTCTGGTAGCCCTCGGGGAAGTTCGAGCTGAGGATGTCGTTCCCCCACGCGTTCCCGAAGCAGAAGTGCCAGCCGATCTTGGCGTCGACGCCCTCGCAGCACTTGCCGATCACGTCGCGGATCCACTCGTAGTCGGCCTCGTCGCCGGTGAACAGCGGCAGCCACGCGCCGAGGTCCTCGATCTGGAGGTAGGTGGCGCCGGCGTCGACCAGGTCCTTCATCTCGGCGTTGAAGATCGGCGCGAGCGCGTAGCACAGCTCCTTGGGGTCCTTGTAGTGCTTGAAGTAGACGTGCCAGGCGAGGTTGACGGGCCCGGCGCCGACCGACACCTTCATCGGCCTGTCCGTGTACTCCTTCGCGAGCTCGTAGAGGTCGCGCAGGCGGATCGGGCCGCGCTCGACGGGGCCGCTGTTGACGACGCCGCCCCAATCGTGGAGCAGCACGGTCGTCTTGTCCGAGCCCGACTCCTCGGTGATGCTCGGATGCTCCTCCCGGGCGTGATCGAACCCGGGGATGCGCTCGTACATGTACCAGCAGAACGAGCCGATCGCGCCGACGTAGTCGTCGTAGGACATCTGCCCGTCGGTGAGGATGTCGAGGCCCGCCTCCTCCTGGTCGCGGATCACCGCGGCGGTCGCGTCCCGGTAGGCCTCCTCGTGGTCGTGGTGCTTGAACGCGACCCGGACGTCCTTGCCGAGCAGCTGGTAGGTGAACCAGTGCGGCCGCGGGTACGACCCGACCATCGTGGTCGGAAGGATGGTGTCCACGATCTTGGTGGTCATCTGCTCTCCTCGTCCGGTGGCTCAGCGGGCACGAACACGACGTCGGTCAGGGGCTCGGGGACGACCTCGCGGCGCGTCGACCGGTGCCGTCCGGCCACGGCTCGTTCAGCCGCTCGAGCCGGGATCCGTGGCCCGGCGATGCTAACCGACGGTGAACGAGGGGGTCAACCGGGAGTGAACACGCCGCTGCGGGAGCTGGGGTGCGCGCCTGCGACGGCCCCGGGAGGTCGGCTAGAATGCGGCTCCTGCGGCCCAGGGCGGTTAGCTCAGTTGGGAGAGCACCAGCTCGACAAGCTGGGGGTCACTGGTTCGAGCCCAGTACCGCCCA
>DATBMD010000066.1:0-22879 GCA_036555085.1 Gaiellaceae bacterium | reverse complement strand
GCGGCCGCGTCGACGGCCTCGATGACCGGGTCGATCTTGTCGACGGCCTTCTCGTCGTCACCGCGAATCTCGAACTCGACGATGGCCGAATGACGGTCGGCCGAGATCTGCGTCTCGTTGCCGGCCGCGAGCGGGCTGTCGACGTTCTGGACGACGCCGAGCGCCGAGACGCGCCGGACGACGTCCTGGATCGCGGCGCGGAACTCCGGGCTCGTCGCGGTGCTGGTCTCGCTCTGGATCAGCACGATCTCGCCCGCGGGCTGCTCGAAGCCCTCGTCGAGGATCCGCTGCATCTTGCCGGACTCGCCGGGCAGGGTGTCGTTGTCGCCGAGTTGCTTGGTGCCGATGACGCTGCCGAGGGCAACGGCCGCGATGACGAGCGCGAGCCAGCCGAAGATGGCTGTCTTGCGATGCCTCGCGCTCCAGCGACCCATCCGGGCCGCGATGTTGTGACTGCGCTTCAGGGGTGACAACTTGGGTTCTCCTTGTGCTCGTTCTCCGGGGTAGGCGTAGGATCGAAGACGAGGGGTCCCGGCACAGTGGGGCGCCCTGGTGTCTGCACAGTGCGGTTTGCCGCACCCGCAGCGGCGGCCCGGAGGGCGCTTGCAGGCGGGCCGCGGCGGCACGAGACTTGCGGCAGTGGCGTCGGAGACCAGGATCGACGAGGCGGGCCTGCTCGATCGGATGGCGCTCGTCGCCCAGGCCTTCCGTCCGGCCGCGCCGATCGACCGCCGCAGCCTCTTCTCAGGCCGCGCCGAACAGATCGCGGAGATCTTCGCGGTGGTCGCACAGCCCGGCCAGCACGCCGTCGTCTACGGCGAGCGCGGCGTCGGCAAGACCTCGCTGACGGCCGTCGCGGCCGAGATGCTGAACGGGGCGAACGTGCTGACCGCGCGGGCGACCTGCGACGCCAGCGACGACTTCACGAGCGTCTGGCGCAAGACGCTCGAGGAGATCGCGTTCCATTCCACGACGCGCGCGCCCGGGTTCTCCGAGCGGGTCGAGCAGACGAGCGAGTCCGCCGCCGGGCTGCTCGGGACCGGCGCGGCGACCCCGAACGACGTTCGGCGCGCCCTCGAGCAGGTGACCCGGCAGCGCGAGCTCGCGGTCTTCGTCGACGAGTTCGACCGGCTTCGCGACCCCGAGGCGCGCACGCTGTTCGCCGACACCATCAAGGCCCTGTCCGACCGGCTGGTGCGCGTCACCGTCGTCCTGATCGGCGTCGCCGACAGCGTCGGCGAGCTGATCCGCGAGCACCTCTCGATCGAGCGCGCGCTCGTCCAGATCCACATGCCGCGGATGGCCAACGCCGAGCTGGCGGAGATCGCGACGAAGGGGGTGGCCTCCGCGCAGATGGAGATCAGCGGCGCCGCCGTCAAGAAGATCACTGCGCTCTCGCAGGGCTTGCCGCACTACACGCAGCTCCTGACCCAGCTCTCGGCGCTGGCGGCGCTCGACCGGCGCCGCCCGGACGTCAACGCACGCGACGTCGACGTCGCCGTGGGGCGGGCGATCGAGCGCGCCCAGGAGAGCATCGTCGAGGCGTATCGCGACGCGACCGAGGGCGGCCGCCGCACGATCTACCCGCAGGTCCTCCTCGCCTGCGCCCTCGCGGAGGAGGACGACTTCGGCTTCTTCACGCCGTCGGACGTGCGCGCGCCGCTCGGCAAGATCCTCGGCAAGCCGCCCCGGACGGCCGCCTTCGCGCAGCACCTGGACGAGCTGTCAGCGGAGTCGCGCGGCAGCATCCTCCACAAGCACGGCCAGGCGAACGCTCCGCGCTACCGCTTCGTCAACCCGCTGCTGCAGCCCTACGTCGCGATGCGGGGCGTCGCGGAGGGCGTCGTGCAGCTGCGGGACCTGCACAGGTAGCGACAAGCCTGCACAAGCGCCGTGCGGTCGAATGGACGGCGAGTCGGCCGTAGGCAGTCGCCGTCAGTGCACGGCGCCTCGCATGACGCACCGTCAGACGAGGTGCTGTTCGCGCGCGCGCTCGAGCGCCTCGCCCCTGGTCGAAGCGCCCAGCTTCCGCCGGATGTGGCGCGAGTGCGTGCGCACGGTGCTAAGCGAGAGGTGGAGTGTCAGCGCCATCTCTCGGTAGCTGAGGTTGGTCGGGTAGAGCCGTAGCACGCGCAGCTCGCTGGGCGACAGCGGTTCTGCCGTTGCGGCCCGGGAAACGTGTCGGACGCTCGCGCCGCGCAGCGCGGCAGCGCGTCCGGCGAGGATCGGCGACGCCCGCAGATCGACTGCGGCGCTCGCCTCGTCGAACAGGGCGCCGAGCTCGCCCCGCCGTTTGAGGTCGCCCGCCAGCGCGGCCAGCTCGAGCAGCGCCAGACCCTCCAGGAGGGGGAATCGATGACGGCGCGCGAGCGTCACCGCGCGCCGCAGATGCTCGTCCGCCTCCGGGGGAACACGGCGCCGCAGCCCTGACGCGAGCGCGATGTGCGCCGCCGCTGTGTACCCGTTCTCGAGCAGGCCCGTCGCCCGGGCGGCCTCGAGCGCGCGTGCTCCGTCGCGTTGTGCCTCGTCGGGCGTCTGTGCGGTGAGCGCGTACAGGGCTGCGGCGGGACACGCTCGCGGTTCCTCGCCCACTGCGCGAAACATCGGAATCGCGTCGGCCAGCCGGCGCCGCGCAGCGACTGTCTCGCCGGCCCACAGCTCCGCCTCGCCGAGCGTGAGCTGGATCAACGCCTCGACGGCCGCGTCCGGGTCGACCTCGAGCGCGGCAGCCTGCCGCGCGGAGGCGAGTGCGCCGTCGACGTCCCCGAGGTGGAGGCGGAAACGGGTGCGGACGATCGCCACGCTCGAGCTCGCGGAGCTTCCGAAGCCCGGGATCGGCCCCGCTGGCTCGGCAGCCTCCGCCGCCGCCAGCCACGGCTCTACGTCGTCGAGGCGTCGTCCGAGCGTGGTGTTCAGGCCCGCGCGGACGAGACAGAGCAGCGGGTCACGGCGCAGCACGTCGACCGGCAGTCGCTCGAGCCAGGCGGCGACGGTTTCACCGCGACCGCGCCCGTAGAGCGTCATCCAGTGCGCGGCGATCAGCGCGCGCGCCGCGTCGACGTCGCCGGCCGTGAGGGTGTGCTCGACGGCTTCGACGATCTCACCGCGCGAGGCGTGCCAGGCCCCTGCACGCTCGTGCAGCTGGGCGACTTCCGTCGACGTCCGGCGCCGAGCAAGCTCGCGTCGCAGAAGCTCACGAAACAGGTCGTGGTATCGGAACCATTCGCCGGTCTCGTCGAGTCGTACGAGGAACAGGTTGCGAGCCGCGATCGCCTCGAGCAGCTCACCGGAATCGGACGCGGCGCGCAGGGCGTCGCAAAGCGAGACGCACAGTCGTTCGAGCACTGCCGTCTCGAGCAGAAACTCCTGGATCTCGACCGGCTGCGTGGCGACGAGCTCGTCCCACAGATAGGCAACGAGGTGGCGGTAATCGAAAGGGAGGACACTGCCGGGAGAGCCGGGCTTGCGATCGCGCAGCCCGAGCGCGGCGAGCTGCAAGCCCGCCGCCCAGCCCTCGGTCCGCTCCACGGCGACGGACAGCTCGGCGGGCTCGAGCGTGCGACCGGCGATGCTCCACATCAGTGTCGCGGCGTCGTCGATGTCGAAGCGAAGCTGGTCGACGCCGATCTCCACGAGTTGACCGAGCGCGCGCAGCCGTCCAAGCGGCAGCGGCGGCATGGTCTGGGACGAGATGGCGAACCGGAGCTGGGCGGGCGCGCGCTCCACGAGTCGCGCGATGCTCTCGAACAGTCGTTCGGAGGAAAGCGCCTGGAAGTCGTCCAGAACGATCGCCAGTGGCTC
Organism: Gaiellaceae bacterium; assembly: GCA_036555085.1. GTDB lineage: Bacteria > Actinomycetota > Thermoleophilia > Gaiellales > Gaiellaceae > Gaiella. The sequence continues at coordinate 19,078 of DATBMD010000066.1, read as the reverse complement.
CAGCTCTGCGAGCTCGTTGCAGAGCAGGTGGGCGATCTCGTGCTGGAGCCCGCTGCCGCCGGCCCGTAGCAGCTGCCGTGCGTGCGACCCGTCGAAGCCCGGCTGAGCTCGCTCGACCGCCGCGACGAGGTGCCCCCAGAAGCGCGCCGGATCGTCGTCGGCCGCATCGAGCGAGAGCCACGCTGCCGATCGCCCGGCCGCCCAGCCCGCGAGCGCGAACGTCTTGCCCCAGCCCGTCGGCGCCACGAGCAGTGTCAGGCGGGCCCGCTCGCCTCGTTCGAGGCATTCACGAACTCGCTCGCGGCGGACCCCCGAGCCGATCGCGGGGACGAGCAGCTTCGTGATCAGGATGTCCGGGTCTCGCTCGGCCACCATGGCGACCGCCGGCAATCGTAGATCAGCCCGGATGAACTTCGCGAGGGCTGATGGCGGCTCACCCCTTCCCACGCCATTGTCCTCCGATCACGCCGAACCGAGGAGGAGGCGATGGGTCTCTCGAGCAAGCGCTCTTCGCGGCGCACGTTCCTGCAGCACGGTGTCGTGGCGGGATTGGCCGTCGGCGGCTTCACCGGATCGGCTCGAGCCGCCGGACCGACGGAAGGGAGCACTTGGATGCCATGGCTCAGCACCAACCCGACCTGGGAGGCGTTCGGGCAGCGCGCCCTGCTCTACACGGGCTACGGCGGCGCCGACTTCGGCGAATGCCATGCAACGCTGCAGGCTGTCGGCGACGCGGGCGGCCCGGACGACTGGCACAGGGAGTGGACCGCTACCGCGGCGCGCGTCGCCGACGCCGCGCGCGAGAGCGCCGAGCGGGGCCATGCCACGAGTGCACACGAGGCGTTCCTGCGTGCCTCGAGCTACCACCGTGTCGCCTACTTCCCGCTCTTCGGCGAGCCCGTCGACCCGCGCCTCAAGGCATCGTTCGAACACGACACGCGCTGCTTCCGGCGCGCCGCGGAGCTGGCGCCGTACCCGATCGAGCCGATCGAGATCGCCTGGGACGGCGGCTCGATGCCGGGCTACCTCGCCCGCCCCGACGACTCGGACGAGCAGCGGCCCACCGTCGTTCAGACCAACGGCTACGACGCCAACGTCCACGAGATGTTCTTCTCGAACGCGCCGGCGGCGCTGCGACGCGGCTACAACTGGATCGGGTTCGACGGCCCCGGGCAGGGCCGCAACCTGATCCGCGACGGCCAAAGGCTGCGGCCCGACTGGGAGCACGTCGTCACCCCCGTGATCGACCATGTGCTCGAGCTGCCGCAGGTCGATCCCGACCGGATCGTGCTCGTCGGCTGGAGCATGGGCGGCTTCCTCGCTCCGCGCGCCGCTGCGTTCGAGCACCGCATCGCGGCCCTCGTCGCCGATCCCGGACAGTGGGACCAGCGCGACGCGATCATCCCTGCCCTGCCGCTCCCCGACGACCAGAAGGCGCGCTTCCCGAACATCGACCCGAGCGCGCTCGACCCGATGGAGCAGTGGCTGCGCAAGGAGGCCGACCCGCTGCTGCGCTGGCGGCTACTCCAGCGCGGGCTCTGGGTGCACGGATGCGCTTCGCTGTTCGAGTACTTCGCCGCGATGCTCGCCTACGAGATCTCGCCGGTTGCCGCGAAGATCGCCTGTCCGACCGTGGTGACGATGGCGGACGACGACCCGATCGCCCGCGGCGCACCACAACTGTTCGACGCGCTGAGCGGCAAGAAGACGCTGATCCGCTTCAGGACCCGCGAGGGCGCCGGCGGACACTGCCAGAGCATGGCGAGAAGCCTCTATCACCAGCGGACGTTCGACTGGCTCGACGACGTGCTGCGCTGCGCTCGCACCCACACGAACACCCGAAGACGCGTCCCCCGCGCCGTGACGCACCCCCACGATCAATCTCGCAGGTAGGTGAGGACCGCGAGCACGCGCCGGTGGTCGTCGGAGCTCGCGGGCAGCCCGAGCTTCGTGAAGATGCTGGTCACGTGCTTCTCGACCGCGCGTAGCGTCACGAACAGGCGCTCTGCGATCGCCTGGTTCGAGCGGCCCTCGGCCATCAGCTCGAGCACCTCGCGCTCGCGTGCGGTCAGCTCGTCGAGCGGGTCCTGCTGGCGGCGCCGGCCCACGAGCTGGCTGACGACGGCGGGATCGAGCGCGGAGCCTCCCTCCGCGACCCGGCGGACGGACGAGGCGAACTGGTCGAGGTCCGAGACCCGGTCCTTCAGCAGATAGCCGACGCCTTCCGCGCTCTCGGCCAGCAGGTCGAGCGCGTACCCGGCCTCGACGTACTGCGAGAGCACGAGCACGCCCGTCTCCGGGTGGCTCTCGCGGATCTCGCGGGCTGCGCGCAGCCCCTCGTCGGTGTGCGTCGGCGGCATCCGGATGTCGACGACCGCGACGTCGGGCTTGTGCATCGCGACGTGACGCAGCAGGTCGTCGGCCGTGCCCGACTGCGCGACGACGTCGAAGCCGGACTCCACGAGGAGCCGTACAACACCCTCGCGCAACAGCACCGAGTCGTCGGCGATCACGACGCGGATCGCGTCGCCCAGGGTGGCGACGGTGTTCCGGAGCGGCGGGAAGTCCCGCGGCAGGTCGTCGGTGAGGAGCTGGTGGACGTGCTCCGGCTCGGGCAGAGCCTGGATGCGGTGGACGCCGAGATCGCGATGGGCGATGTCGGGGATGTACGCCAACGTCGCGGCCGAGATCACGACCTGGCCGCCGTGGCCCGCCGAGGCGATCCGGTGTGCCCGGACGACGTCGATGCCCGTGTAGCCCTCGTCCCCGAGCACTGGTGTGCCGGTATGGAGCCCGATCCGGACGCGAACACGCTCGCCGGCCGGCCACTCCGCGTCGCGAAGGCTGCGCTGCGCCTGCAGGGCCGCGTCGGCGGCGGGGCCCGCCTCCGCGAAGACGGCGAAGAGCTCGTCGCCGGTCGCGTCGACCTCGTGGCCGCCGTGCGCGCTGAGCGCCTCGCGGATGATCCTCCGCACGCTGGCGATGATCGCTCCGTAGTGGCCGCCGGCGGACTGGACGATCGCCGTCGAGCCCTCGACGTCGGCGAGCATGAAGGTGACGGTGCCCGCAGGCAGCTCCGGCATGCGCGCAAGTCTAGGGCGGAGGCGCCGTCGTGTCCGCCCGATGAGCGAGAGACCGGCTCGTCCGGGCACTACGGTGAGGTGCCTGCACGGAGCCGGGGGAGGACGGTCGCAGCGACGGCAAGTACGGCAAGGGGGGCGCCGGCGCCGGTCAAGTGGTCTGCGGCCGTCGTCCCCGGCTCGCGATGGAGGATGGCATCGTCGGGGACGTGCAGGTCGGGTGCCGCCGTGTGGGCGGCGAGGGTGCGGGTGTCACGCAGCGACATCGAGCGTCGTGTGGACTCCGCGGAAGGCTGCATGGGCGTAGGGATGCTCGAACACGTCGATCGCCTCGTGCGCGTCGACGACGAGCTCGAAGGAGTCGCCGTTCTCGTCGAGGACGGTGACGGCCAGGGCGTCGTCGGCAGGGTTCCACCAGAGCGTCACCTCGATGCCGTTGGCACGGCGGTGGGCGAGCTCGCGGCGAACGGGGAACTGGATGACGGTGGCGGACATTTTCGGGGCCTCCTGGGCATTTGCGTCGTTGTGCACCGCACCCTGTCAGGCGACCGGTCCGCCGACAGTCCGGCCGGCAGGTGTCCTGACGTTCGGTTTTCCCTACCCCGCGCTACAGGGAGGGCACCGCGTGGCGAACCGGGATCGTGGCCCGGACGCGCGTGCCCTCGCCGGGCGGGCTGTCGACGTCGAGCGTGCCGTCGAGCGCCGCGATCCGGTCGGCCAGGCCCCGCAGGCCGCTGCCGCCCCGGGGATCGGCCCCGCCCGAGCCGTCGTCGATCACGTCGACCGTGACGAGCCCGAGCTCGTCGTCCTGGCGGACGCGGACGTGTGCCGAGGAGGCGCCCGCGTACTTGGCGACGTTCGTGAGCGCCTCCGAGACGACGTAGTAGGCGGCCGCCTCGACCGGGCCCGAGAGCCGGTGCTCCGGCAGCTCCAGCTCGACCGGCAGCGGCGTCCGCGCGACGACCCCCTCGAGCGCTGCCGCGAGGCCGCGCTCAGTCAGGACGGCGGGATGGATCCCGCGCGCCAGCTCGCGCAGCTCGTCGAGCGCGTGCGTGAGCTCCTCGCGGGCCGCAAGCAGGATCGCCGCCGCCTGCTCGGGGTCGCTGGGGAGCTTGGCCTCCGCCAGCCGCAGCGACAACGACAGCGACACGAGGCGCTGCTGGGCGCCGTCGTGCAGGTTGCGCTCGAGGCGGCGCCGGGCGTCGTCTGCCGCTTGCACGATGCGGGCGCGGGAGGCGCGGATCTCCTCCTCCTGGCGCCGTCGCATGGTGACGTCGACGCCCGAGATCAGGACCAGCGGCTTCCCTCGCAGGCCGGGGATGGGGGTCGCTGTCCATGCGACGAACACGGGCTCGCCGTTCGGCCGCCGCCAGCGCGACTCGCGCTCGGACGCCGGCACGCCGTTCGCCGCCGAGCCGATCGCCATCCGCGCCAGGTACTCGTCCTCGGGATCGAGGAGGTCGAGGAAGGACATGCCCGCAGTCCGCGGCTCGGGCAGCCCGAGCGTGTCCTCGAAGGCGCGGTTGACGCCGTCGTGAGTGATGGTCGCGTCTTCCTCGACGACGACGAGCAGGCTGGGGACGATCTCGGCCAGTGTGTTCGCGAAGTCGCGCTCCCATTGCAGCTCCTGCTCCCGCCGCTTGCGGTCCGTCACGTCCGTGCCGGAGAGCAGCACGAGCGTCCGGTGGGCGTCGCTGGGGTCGGGGATCCGGGTGGCGCTCCAGGCGATCAGCAGCAGCCTGCCGTCGGCGTGTCGCCAGCGCGACTCGAGCTCGTGTGACGAGCGGCCGGCGCCTGCCGACCGGACGGCTTCGCGCATCGCGGCGGCGTCCTCGGGGGCGACGAGCTCGGCGACCGGCCGTCGCCCGACGTCCTCGTCCGTCCAGCCGAGCGTGTCCCGGAACGCGCGGTTGACTCCCGCCCGCCCCTCGTGCAGGAGGATCACGCCGCTGTCGTCGGTGACGACGATCAGCGTGGGGATGGTCTGCACGAGCGTGTCCGTCGAGTCTCGCTCGCGCTGCAGCTCCTCCTCGCGACGCTTGCGCTCCGTCACGTCGAGCCCGCCGGCGACGATGGCGACGACTCGGCCGTCCTCGACGAGCGGGGCGCTCGACCACTGGATCACGAGCTGCTCGCCCCGGGCGTTCGTGAACAGGTTCTCGTAGACGGCCGGCGCGAACTCGGGAGCCGCGGCGCCGAAGCGCGCGCGCATGTCCTCACGCTCGGACGGGTCGATGAACACGTTCCAGAAGTACTCGCCGCGGATCTGCTCCGGGTCGTCCAGCCCCGTTGCCAGCTCGACGGCGCGGTTGAAGTTGCGGATGCGGCCCTCCGGGTCGACGACGGAGAGCAGGCTCGGCGCCGTGTTGACGGCCGTGTCGAGCAGGTTCAGCTGGCTGCGAAGCTCCGCCCGCACGTGTTCGCCGTGGAGCTGCAGGGACACGGCGGCCGAGACCCCCTCGATCAGACCCGGCTGGTCGGCGAGCGAGGCGTCGTGGATCAGGGCGGCGACGCGGTTGCCCTCGTGCTCGACGAAGGCCGCCTGCCGTCTGCCGTCGGCGATCGGGTCGGCAAGCGGACGGCCGTCGTCGTCCACCCACGAGCCCTGGCGCTCGGACCAGTATGCGAGCGAGAGCGACGGGTCGCCGAGCGCGTCCGCGAGCGCGTCGCGCAGGGGCGTGCCCCGGCCGATGGCGACGACGACGTTCGCCACCGCGCCGCGCGCGAGCCGCGTCCGCAGCAGGCCGAGCAGGAACGCGACGGGGATCAGCCCGATTGCGAGGATGGCCAGCAGCCCGAAAACGACGCCGCCGCTCTCCGAGACCGAGTCGGCCACGTTCGCAACCACGAGCAGGAGCAGGGCGACGACGCTCGTGCCAACGACCGGCGCCAGGACGCGCCGCTGGGGCGGGCTGGCGGCGCGATAGCGGCGGGCGAGCACCACGGCCGCCGTCGCGGCGATCGCGATCGCGAGCGCGGCGAAGACGAGCTCGATCGCCGAGCCGAGCGACTCGTTCTCCCAGACCAGGAACGCGTTCTCGGGGCAGTCGTCGCAGCCCGAGACAGGCTCCGGCGTGACCAGCACGATCGCCAGCGGGCCCAGCGAGACGAGCAGCCACGTCGCGATCACCAGGAGCCGGTCGGAGCGGCGCTCGAGGAACCCGGTCGGGAAGCTGAGCAGGAGATGCGCGAACGGGCCGAAGGCGAGCTGGCCGAGGACGATGCCGAGGGTGAACCAGAGCGAGGAGTCGGACTCCTGCAGCGCGCCGAGCGACCACAGGTACCCGACGGCGAGCATCAGCGGGCCGGTGCGGTTCTCCGGGCGCCGGGCGGTGGCGATGACCCCCGTCACGACGAAGCAGATTCCCGCGAAGATCGCCACCAGTAGGAGCGGCCCGGCCGCTTCGGCGTCGCCCGTCAGGATCACTGCGACGGCGCCCGCGTAGAGGAAGGCCCCGACCGCGGCGAGGAGGACGAGGCTCGCCCGGCTCACGGAAGCAACGCGGCCACTGCCTCGCCCGAGAGCTCGTGCTTCGCGACGAATCCGCACGCGCCGGAGCCGTCGATCAGGTCACCGTAGTCGGCGGCCTCGCGGCTGGACACGAGCACGACCGCGGGCGCCGTGCCGTTCATCCGGCAGACCGCCTCGCAGACGTCGAACCCGGTCATGTCCGGGAGCTGGACGTCGAGCAGGAGCACGTCGGGGTGCAGCTCGCCGGCGGCGAGAATCGCGCCGGCTCCGTCGATCGCCTCTCCGATGACCACGAATCCCTCCGCTTCGAGGATCGCGCGCGCCGAGGCGCGGAAGCTCGGGTGGTCGTCGACGATCAGGACGGTGGGTGGCATGCAGGGATCGTGTCAGACGTCGCTCGAGGCCGAGGTACGGGTGACCACACTCTTGCGCGGTCGCCGCCCCGCCAGCCAAGTTCGCGGATCGACCCCGGAAGGGACGATAATCGCGCGATGACACAGCAGACGGAGCTCACAGCGCACGAGCGGATTCTCTCGCAACGCGCCCGCTACGTGTCGTCGGGCGTCTCGACGCCGAAGCTGGTCGTCGCCCACGCCGACGGCGCCCGCGTGACGGACGTGGACGGGCGGACCTTCGTCGACTTCGCCGGCGGCATCGGCTGCCAGAACACGGGCCACCGCTTCGCGCCGGTGGTCGAGGCGATCCACGAGCAGGCAGACCGCTACCTGCATCAGTGCTTCATGGTCGGGGTCTACGAGCCGTACGTCGACGTGTGCAGGCGGCTCGCAGAGCTGTCTCCCTGCGCGGGCGCCGAGCAGAAGTCCGTCCTGGTCAACTCGGGCGCCGAGGCGATCGAGAACGCCGTCAAGATCGCCCGCGCCGCCACCGGCCGCCCCGCAGTCGTCGTCTTCGACAACGCCTTCCACGGACGGACGCTGTTGACGATGACGATGACCAGCAAGGTCAAGCCGTACAAGGCCGGTTTCGGGCCCTTCGCGCCCGAGGTGTACCGCACGCCCGCGCCGTACCCGTACCGCGGCATCTCCTCCGACGACGCGATCGCCGCGATCGAGCACCTGTTCAAGGGCGACGTCGACCCCGCGACGGTGGCGTGCGTCGTGCTCGAGCCGGTGCAGGGCGAGGGCGGGTTCGTCCCGATGCCGCCCGACTTCCCGCGCCGGCTGCGAGAGCTGTGCGCCGCGCACGGGATCGTCTACGTGGACGACGAGGTGCAGTCCGGCGTCGGGCGGACGGGGAAGCTGTGGGCGCTCGAGCACTACGACGACGCCGAGCCGGACCTGCTCGTGAGCGGCAAGTCGCTGGGCGGCGGGCTCCCGCTCGCCGGCGTCACCGGCCGTGCGGAGCTGCTGGACGCGGTGCCGACCGGCGGCCTGGGCGGCACCTTCGGCGGCAACCCGCTCTCCTGCGCCGCCGCGGCGGCCGTCCTCGACGCGGTCGCGGAGCCGGATTTCCTCGCCGGCGCCGTCCGGCTCGGCGAGACGCTGCGTGCGCGACTGGACGACCTCGCGGGACGCCATGCCTGGATCGGCGAGGTGCGCGGGCTCGGTCCGATGCTGGCGATCGAGCTCGAGGAGCTCACGCCCGACCGTGCGCAGTCCGTCGTCGCGGCGGGGTTCGAGCGCGGGCTCCTGCTCCTCTCCTGCGGCCTCTACGGCAACGTGATCCGGCTGCTCCCGCCGCTGACGATCGCGGAGCCGGACCTCGCGGAGGGTCTCGGGCTGCTGGAGGAGGCGCTCGCGGCCGCCGACTGACGGCTCGAAAGGAGCCCTAGGTTCCGGCGACCAGCCCGACCGGGCAGGCGACGCCGGTGCCGCCCAGCCCGCAGTAGCCGTTCGGGTTCCGCGCGAGGTACTGCTGGTGGTAGTCCTCGGCGTAGTAGAACGGGCCGGCCGCTGCGAGCTCGGTCGTGATCGCCCCGTGGCCGGCCGCGGCGAGCGCGCGCTGGAAGCCGTCGCGCGACGCGAGCGCGGCGTCGCGCTGGGCGTCGCCGTGCCAGTAGATCGCCGAGCGATACTGGGTGCCGACGTCGTTTCCCTGCCGCATCCCCTGGGTCGGGTCGTGGCCCTCCCAGAAGATCCGGAGCAGCTCGTCGAGCGCGACGCGCTGCGGGTCGAAGACGGCGAGCACGACCTCCGTGTGCCCGGTGCGCCCCGAGCAGACCTCCTCGTAGGTCGGGTTCGGCGTGATACCGCCCGCGTAGCCGACGGCCGTCGTGTAGACGCCGGGCGCCTGCCAGAAGAGGCGCTCCGCGCCCCAGAAGCAGCCCATCCCGACGACGAGCTGCTCATGCCCGTCGGGGAACGGCGGCGTGATCGGCGTGCCGAGCACGAGGTGCGTGCCGCCCGTGCGGATCGGGGCCTCGCGGCCGGGGAGCGCAGTCTCAGGCGTCGGCAGCTCGACCGACTTCCGCAGCAGGATCATGCGTATACGGTAGCTGCGGCCCCGTCTCTCAGACGCGCGCCAGCGCCTGCTCGAGGTCGTCCCAGAGCACCGCGGGGCTCTCGAGCCCGACCGAGAGCCGGATCAGGCCGGCGGGGATGCGGTCACCCTCCCAGCGGTAGCGTGCCTCGAGCTTCGAGGCGGTACCGCCGAGGCTGGTCGCGTTCTCGATCGCGCGCGTGCTCGTCTCGACCACGTGCGCCGCATCCGCGTCGGCCACGTCGAAGGAGAGCAGCCCGCCGAGCCCGGGGTAGCGGACGGTCGCGACGGCGGGATGCGCGCGAAGCCGCTCGGCGAGCTCGCGGGCGGTCGCGGTCTGGCGCTCGACCCGGACGGCGAGCGTCTTCAGCCCCCGCAGCAGCAGCCACGCGGAGTCGGCCGAGGCCACCATGCCCGTCAGGCGGCGGGTCGTGTGCAACCGCTCGTGGAGGCCGCCGTCCGCCACGACGACCGCGCCGGCGAGCACGTCGTCGTGGCCGGCCAGGTACTTCGTGGCGCTGTGGAGCGCGACGTCGCAGCCGTGCTCGAGCGGTCGGAGGCGGAGCGGCGTCGCGACCGTCGCGTCGCAGACGACGGGCGCGGGATGCGCCGCCGCGGCGTCGAGGTCGGGCATGGTCAGCAGCGGGTTGGCGGGCGCCTCGACCCACACCAGCGCCGCCTCGGGCGGCGGCGCGCCGGTCTGGTCGAACTCGACGTAGCGAACGCCCCACGGGGCGAGATGCTCGAAGAGCACGGTCGTTCCGTAGTAGGCGCCGCCGGCGAGGGCGATCAGGTCACCGGGCCTGGTCATCGTCAGCACGACGGTCGTGACCGCCGCCATCCCGGACGGGAACAGGAGCGCGCGCCCTCCGTCGAGCTCGCCCAGGGCGTCCTCCGCGGCGACCCCGGTCGGGTGGTCGGCGCGGGCGTACGAGTAGCGGCCGGGCTCGCCCTCCCGGTACGGCCAGCTGGTCGAGCGGTCGAGCGGGATCGCCACGCGCGTACGCTAGCGCCGCCGGCGACGCGGCCGTTGCGCACCGTCGTCACACATCCGGCACGAAGACGTCTCCCATCCGTGCAGGGTTCCGCGTTAGGCTCGAGCCGTGGGGAGGAGGTCGGTGGCCCGGGGACGGGGCTCGTTCGGACATGTCCCTTCCGGCCGCTCGCGCTGTGGATGAAGCGCAGCGGGGCTCGCCCGCGGGCGGCGCGATACGCTCAGCGCCGATGGCCAAGGCGGAGGAGCGCCCGACGACGCACGACACCACGGCCGCGAAGCTCGAGTGGCTGGCGGAGCTTCGCGACGAGGCGCTCGCCGGCAACGAGCGCGCGCGCGAGCGACAGCACGGGCGGGGCAAGCTGCTCGCCCGCGAGCGGATCGAGAGACTGCTCGATCCGGGCACCTTCGTGGAGCTCGACCGTTACGTCCGCCACCGGGAGGCCGAGTTCGGCATGCGCGAGAACCGGCCGCTCGGCGACGCCGTGGTCACCGGGTACGGCTCGATGCTCGGCCGGCGCGTGTTCGTCTTCTCGCAGGACTTCACGGTCTTCGGGGGCTCGCTCTCGGAGGTGTTCGCCGAGAAGGTCTGCAAGGTGATGGACATGGCGCTCCTGCACGGCTGCCCGATCGTCGGGATCAACGACTCCGGCGGCGCGCGGATCCAGGAGGGCGTCGTCTCGCTCGCCGGCTATGCCGAGATCTTCTGGCGCAACGTGCAGGCCTCGGGCGTCGTGCCGCAGCTCAGCCTCGTGATGGGCCCCTGCGCCGGCGGCGCTGTCTACTCGCCCGCGATCACCGACTTCACGCTGATGGTCGAGGGGACCTCGTACATGTTCATCACGGGCCCCGACGTCGTGAAGACCGTGACCGGCGAGGACGTCTCCTTCGAGGATCTCGGCGGCGCAGCGACTCACGCAAGCCGGTCCGGCGTCGCGCACCTGACCGCGGCCGATGAGGAGACGTGCCTCGAGGACGCGCGCTACCTGCTCTCGTTCCTGCCGCAGAACAACCTCGAGTCGCCGCCGTACGCACCGCCGTCGGACCCGGTCGAGCGCGAGGATCCGTCGCTCGACACGATCGTCCCCGACAGCCCCAACAAGCCGTACGACATGAAGGCGGTGATCGCGAGGGTCGTCGACGACGGCGACTTCCTCGAGATCCAGCCCGCCTGGGCGGCGAACATCGTCTGCGGCTTCGCGCGGCTCGGTGGGCACGCCGTCGGCGTCGTCGGCAACCAGCCGAACGCGCTCGCCGGCGTGCTGGACATCGACGCGTCGGTAAAGGCCGCTCGGTTCGTCCGGACCTGCGACGCGTTCAACGTCCCGCTCGTGACGTTCGTGGACGTTCCCGGCTTCCTGCCGGGGACGGCACAGGAGTGGGGTGGGATCATCCGCCACGGCGCCAAGCTGCTCTACGCGTACGCCGAGGCCACCGTCCCCAAGCTGACCGTGATCACGCGGAAGGCCTACGGGGGCGCGTACGACGTCATGAGCTCGAAGCACATCCGGGCGGATTTCAACGTCGCGTGGCCGACCGCCGAGGTGGCCGTGATGGGACCGGAAGGCGCCGTCAACATCGTCTTCCGCCAGGAGCTCGAGCGTGCGGACGACCCGGAGGCCAGACGCGCCGAGCTGATCGCCGACTACAAGGAGCGCTTCGCGAACCCGTACACGGCCGCCGAGCGCGGGTACGTCGACGACGTGATCGAGCCGCGGCGGACCCGGCCCGTCCTCGCCGACGCGCTCGAGCTCATGCTGACCAAGCGGGCTCCGGTGCCCAAGCGCAAGCACGGGAACATCCCGCTCTGACGCCGGGTCAGGCGTCGAACGCGTACTGCACCGAGTCGCAGACCGGCTCGTAGCCCAGCTCGACGTAGAGGCGGTTCGAGGTCGGGTTCGCGAGGTTGGTGTAGAGGAAGCAGAAGCGGCTGCCCTCGGCGAGGCATCTGGACGAGAGAGCGGCGACCAGCGCGCCCGCATAGCCGCGGCCGCGGAACGCCGGCGGGGTGTAGACCGGGCCGATCCGGATCCCGTTCGGCGTCCGACCGCCCCAGCCGGCCAGGGAGACCGGTCCGTCGTCGTCCCAGATCAGGAGCCCCATGCCCGTGCCTCCCAGGCGGGCATCGACGTTGCGCGCGAGCCTGCCCTCGTCGGGTGCCGGGTCGTGCAGCGCCTCCAGGCTGAACTCCCGGTACCAGCCGAGGATGAGGGAGCGCTCCGACCGTCGCGCCGGTCGGGCGCGCCCCGGCGTGGCCCGGTGCGGGCGGACCTCGCGGAGCGCGTAGATCCGCTGCTCGAACTCGACCCGAAGCTGTCGGCCCGTGCGAGCCGCCCACAGCCGGGCGAAGAGGTCGGCCTCGGGCCGCGCCCCGGTGACGCCCGGAATATCCTCGTCGATCGCCGCGACGAGCGCCTCGACGGCTCCTTCGTCCCGGGGGCGCGCGACGACCAGGTTGTGCGGCGGCGTCCGCATCGCCGCGCCGGCGACAGCCGCGCCGTCGCGGGCCAGCCAGAATCGGTGCTCCGGGTAGTAGCCCGGCTGCTCCGCGATCGTCGTCAGCAGGCCGAGAACGAGGTTGTGCCGGGCTTCGTCCGCCAGCAGCAGCGGCCGCGCCCGCAACCCGAACGCGGCCGGGTCGTCGAGGCGTTCCACGTCCATCGCCCGATCGTAGGCGGTTCAGGGAACCGGTCGGCCGCTAGGCTCGCGCGGTGGAGATCGAGCTCGTCCCCGCCGCCGAGCCGGTGCAGCAGGCAGCCGTGGCGGCAGCGCTCAGGGCCGTTCGGGGCGATCTCGACACGGGCCGCAGCCCCTACGTGAGCTGCTGGCGCCGCCGCGGGCTGGCGGAGGCGGTCGAACGGGACGAGCCCGAGCCTGGCTATGCGCCCTCGCCGCGCAGCAGTCGCGGCGCGACGCGCGCATAGTCGAGCCCGGACACCCAGGTCAGCACCGCCGCGACCAGCAGCGCCCAGAACGCGACGGCGTCGTCCCAGGCGCCGGCGGCCGCGAAGCCTCCGAGCGCCGCGGCGACCGCCTGCACCCAGGTCTTCAGCTTGCCGAGGTCGCGCGCCGGCATCACGACGCGGCGCTCGAGCGCGGCCAGGCGGAGCCCGGAGACGAGGAACTCGCGGGCGACGATCGCCGCCACCAGCCAGCCCGGCCAGACGCCGTCGTCGATCAGGACGATCAGCACTGACATGACGAGGATCTTGTCGGCGATCGGATCGAGCAGCGACCCGAGCGGCGAGGTGACGCCGCGCGCTCGCGCGATCCGCCCGTCGAGCCAGTCGGTCGACATCGCCGCGAGGAAGACGGCCGTCGCCCAGTACTCGTTGTTCGGGAAGTCCCACACGTAGAGAACGACCACGAGCGGGACCGACAGCGCGCGGGCGACGGTGAGCTGGTCGGGCAGGGTCACGCTCCGGGAGAATACGCGCCCGATGCCTCTCTTCTCGAAGGTGCTCGTGGCCAACCGGGGCGAGATCGCGGTCCGGATCTTCAGGACGCTGAAGGAGCTGGGAATCGGGACCGTGGCGGTCTACTCCGACGCGGATCGCGGGCGGCTGCACGTCGTCGCGGCGGACGAGGCCTACCGGATCGGCCCGGGCGCCGCCGCCGAGAGCTACCTGCGCGGCGACATCCTGGTCGAGACCGCGCTGCGGGCCGGCGCCGAGGCCGTGCACCCCGGCTACGGGTTCCTGGCCGAGAACGCGGGCTTCGCGGAGCTGGTCGAGCAGGCCGGTCTCGTCTGGATCGGCCCCCCGCCGGCCGCCATCGCGCTGATGGGGAACAAGACCGTCGCGCGGACGACGATGCGCGCGGCCGGGGTCCCCATCGTGCCGGGGTCGACGCAGCCGGTCGGTTCCGTGGACGAGGTGCTCCGCCTCGGCGACGAGGTCGGGTATCCGCTGATCGTCAAGGCGACGGCCGGCGGCGGCGGCAAGGGGATGAAGCTGGTCGAAGGGCCCGCCGAGGCGGAGCGCGCCGTCGACTCGGCCCGGCGCGAGGGCCTCAAGTACTTCGCCGACGAGGCCGTCTACGTCGAGCGGTACCTGGTCGACCCGCGACATGTCGAGGTGCAGGTGCTCGCCGACGCGCACGGCAACGTCGTCCACCTCGGGGAGCGCGACTGCACGATCCAGCGGCGTCATCAGAAGCTCGTCGAGGAGACTCCGTCCCCGAGCGTGGACGAGGCGCTGCGGGAACGGATCGGCGCGATCGCCGTCGACGCGGCCCGCGCCGCCGGCTACCGGTCCGCCGGGACGATCGAGGGCCTGCTGACGGCCGAGGGCGACTACTTCTTCATGGAGATGAACACGCGGATCCAGGTGGAGCACACGGTCACCGAGCTGGTCACGGGCCTGGACCTCGTTCGCGAGCAGGTGTCGATCGCCGCCGGCGAGCCGCTCTCCTTCACGCAGAGCGACGTCGTCCTGCGAGGGCACGCGATCGAGTGCCGGATCAACGCCGAGGACGTGACGAGCGGCTTCCTGCCGGCCCCGGGGGCAGTCACCGCCTACCGCGAGCCGGCCGGGCCGGGTGTGCGGGTCGACTCGGGCGTCCGCGCGGGTGACGAGATCTCTGGCCTCTACGACCCGATGATCGCGAAGCTGATCGTGCACGACACGGACCGCGAGCGCGCCCGGCTCCGGATGCTGCGGGCGCTCGACGAGTTCGTGATCGAGGGAGTCCCCACGCTGCTGGGGTTCCACCGGGCGCTCCTGCGCGAGCCGTGCTTCGTCGCCGGCGGAACCTGCGCGGGAATCGTGGAGTCCGACGAGCTTGCCCAGAAGGCGACCGAGCTGTCGAATGCGCTGACCGATTCGTTGTCTCATCTGACGACGAGCGTAGCGAGCCCGGCGGACGGACGGCTGCGGGAGCGTCAGCTCGCAGTGGAGCTCGACGGCCGTAGCTTCGACGTCAGGCTGCTGCTGCCGGAGCCGCCCTGGGCCGAGCTCGCCCGCCGCCGGCGCGCCCGGGGCGCAGGCTCGGGCGTCACCGGCGACGGGGCGATCACGAGCCCCATGCAGGGGGTCGTCCTCAAGGTCGAGGTCGGCGAGGGCGAGGAGGTGAGCGCCGGCCAAGTGATCTGCGTCGTCGAGGCGATGAAGATGGAGAACGAGATCACCTCGACCCGCGACGGTGTTGTGCGCGAGCTCTCGGTCGCCCCGGGCGAGCAGGTCGTCAACGGCCAGCTGATCTGCGTCGTCGGCCGCGAATGAGCCCGTGAGCGACCTGGCTGAGCTCGTCGCCGACCTGCTCGGGCGCGAGGCTCTCACCGGTGCGACGCTCTCGCGCCCGCGCCGGAGCGACCCGGGCCGCTACGTGCGCGTGACGATCGGGCCGCTGCTCGTGCAGGGCGAGCTGCGCTACCGCTGGCGCTACCACTACCGGGACCGCACGATCGACGAGAACCTCCCGGCCGAGGAGACCGAGCGCCGGCTGACGCATCTGCTGGGCGGCGAGTTCCGCCAGGGGCTGCTGCACGCCGACGACGCCGACTACCAGGTGCTCGCCGGCGGTCGCGGCGCCACGATCCTCCGCCGGCCGCCGACCAGGCCGACGGCCAGGCTCGGCCACGACCGCGCGAAGCGCCGCGTGCTCCCGGAGGGGACGCCGGTCCCGTTCCTGGTCGAGCTCGGCGTGATGACCCGCGACGGCGCGGTCGTGCCGCGCCGGCACGCCAAGTTCCGCCAGGTGAACCGCTTCCTCGAGCTCGTGGAGGACGCGTTGCCGGCGCTGCCGGACGGCCCGCTGCGCATCGTCGACTTCGGCTCGGGCGGGTCGTACCTCACGTTCGCGCTGCACCACCTGCTCACCGAGCTGCACGGTCGTCGCGTCGAGCTCGTGGGGCTCGACCTGAAGGAGGACGTCGTCGAGCGGTGCGAGCGCCTCGCGCGGGCGCTGGACGCGTCCGGCCTGCGGTTCGAGGTCGGTGACATCGCAGGCTACGACGCTCCGGGCGGCGTCGACCTGGTCGTCAGCCTGCACGCCTGCGACACCGCCACCGACGCCGCGCTGGAGCGCGCGGTGCGCTGGGGCGCGGCCGTGATCCTCGCGGTTCCCTGCTGCCAGCACGAGCTGCTGCCGCAGCTCGCGTCCGCGCCGCTCGCGCCGCTGCTCCGGCACGGCGTCCTCAAGGAGCGCTTCGCCGCCGAGGTGACGGATGCCGCGCGCGCGCAGCTGCTACGCCTCGTCGGCTACGAGACGCAGCTCGTCGAGTTCGTCCCGCTCGAGCACACGCCGAAGAACGTGCTGATCCGGGCCGTCCGCAAGCCGCAGCGCGACCGGGCGGCGCTCGCCCGCGAGTACCGCGAGTTCGTCGACGCGCTCGGTGTCAGCCCGTGGCTCGAGCGGGCGCTCGCCGACCGGCTGCCCTGAGTCGCGGCCTGGAGTCGGCCGCCGTTACGATCGCCCGGTGTTCACGGAGGTTCGCAAGCATCTCTGGCGCTGGGAGCTGCCACATCCAGACTGGGGGCCCGAAGAGGCCGAGGACGACGGCTGGGAGGAGACCGTCGCCTCGTACGCCGCGCTCGCCGACGACCGGCTCCTGCTGATCGACCCGCTCGCTCCGCCGCTGGGCAGCGCCGAGGCCGAGCGCTTCTGGCGCGCGCTGGACGACGACGTCGGGCACCACGGCCCGCCGGCCGTGCTCGTGACGATCTTCTGGCATGCGCGCAGCGCCAGGGAGGTGCTCGAGCGCTACCCGGCCGCCACGGTCTGGGCATACGACGAAGCGGCCGACCTGGTCCGGGAGCGGACGCCCGTCACCGACACGTTCGGGCTCGGCGATCCGCTGCCCGGCGGAGTCGTCGCCCACGACGCCACTCGCGCGCGCGAGGTGCTCTTCTGGCTGCCGTCCCACAAGGCGCTCGTCGCCGGGGACGTGCTCCTGGGAGCCGGGGCCGGGGCGGCGCGCATCTGCCCCGAGTCGTGGCTGGGCGGCGCTCGCACGACCGACGACGTGCGCCGTGCCCTGCAGCCGCTGCTGGAGCTTCCGCTCGAGCTGCTGCTGCTGACCCACGGCGACGCGATCGCGGACGACGCGCGCGGCGCGCTCGAGCGCGCGCTCGCCTGAGCCCCGCTAGAGGGCGCGACGGTACGAGCGAAAGCACCAGGTCGCGAACGTGCCGGCGGCCGCGGCAAAGGCGACGAGCAGCAGCAGGAACGCGCCCATCTCGCCCCAGTCCGTGCCGGGCAGCGCCTCGCCGCGGGCGGCACGCACCGCCCATTCGACCGGGTTGAGCAGGGAGAGGTCGCGCATCCAGCCGGGAATCAGGTCCCGGGCGATCAGGAGCGACGAGAAGAAGAGCAGCGGCAGCCCGATGAACTGGGCGATCGCGATCATCGACGCCTCCTGCCGGGTGAGCAGCGCGATGCCGTGCGACAGCCCCGCGAACCCGGCCGCGATCAGGAAGGAGGCGAGCAGGATCACGAGCCAGCCCGCGGGGCCGCCGTTCGTGGCTCCCAGCACGAGCCCGGTGAGCAGGATCAGCACGGCCTGCAGCGTCGCGACGATCGCCGACTCGAAGATGCGTCCGAAGACGATCGCGCTTCGGCGCGCCGGGGTGGTCAGGAACCGCTCCACGACGCCGCGGTCGAGGTCCTCGATCATCCCCATCCCCGCCCAGGAGCCGGAGAAGAACGCCGTCATCACCGCGACGCCGGGCGTCAGGTAGTCGATGTACGACGTCGTTCCGAAGCCGGGCAGGTCGGTGATGCGCCGGAACAACTGGCTGTAGAGCAGCAGCCAGAACATCGGCTGCACGATCATCACCACGATCCAGATCGGTTGCCGCGCGAGGTTGCGGAGCACCCTGGCAGTGAGGTAGAGGGTCTGGCGCAGGGTCGTCACGCGGCGCCGGCCTCGTCGTCGGCGTGGAAGTCGCGGCCGGTGTAGTGGAGGTACACGTCGTCGAGCGAGGGCCGCGCGATCGTCACTGCGCGCGCGGGCGCGCCGGCGGCCTCGAGCGCCGCCAGGACGGCCGGCGCCGCCTCGGCCCCGCGCTCGACCCGGGCGTGGATCCGGTGGCCGTCGACCAGCACCTCGTGGACGCCCGGAAGCCGCTCGACGGCCGCTGCTGCGTCCCCGTTGGCGCGGCCGAGGTCGACGGTGACCGACTCGCCGCGGAGCTCCCGCTTGAGGTCGTCCGGCCGTCCTTCCACGACGATCCGGCCGCGGCTGACGATCGCCACGCGCTCGGCGAGCCGGTCTGCCTCCTCGAGGTAGTGCGTGGTCAGCAGGATCGTGAGCGTCTCGGCGGCGGCGAGGCGGGACAGCTCGTCCCACATCGCCGCGCGCGCCTCCGGGTCGAGCCCGGTCGTCGGCTCGTCGAGGAAGAGCACCTGCGGCCGGTGCACGAGGCCCATCGCGACGTCGAGGCGCCGCTTCTGGCCGCCCGAGTACGTCTTGACGAGCGCGTCGGCCTTCTCCGGAAGCCCGAACAGCTCGAGCAGGGCGCCCACCCGGTCGTCCAGCACACGGCCGGACATGCCCTGCAGGCGGCCCTGCAGGAGCAGGTTCTCGCGCCCGGTCGCCTCTCGGTCGACGCCGGATGCCTGCGGCACGTAGCCGATCGACCGGCGCACGCTCGCGGGCTCCCGGAGGACGTCGTGGCCCGCCACGCGCGCCCCGCCGGCGTCGGGCTTGGTCAGCGTCACGAGGCACCGCACGGTGGTCGACTTGCCGGCGCCGTTCGGGCCGAGCAGCCCGAAAACCTCGCCCTCGCGGACGGAGAAGCGGATCCCGTCGAGCGCGCGGACGTCCTTCCCGTAGGTCTTCTCGAGCCCGTCGACCACGATCGCGTCCATCGTCCGAGCCTAGCGCCTCCCGGTTACATTCCCCGAGGTGGCTGCCACGAGCGGCACGTTCTCGATCTGCGCGGCGGACCCAGCGACCGGCGAGGTCGGCGTCGCGGTTCAGTCGAAGTACTTCGCCGTCGGCGCGGTCGTGCCGTGGGCTCGCGCCGGCGTGGGAGCGGTCGCGACACAGGCTGCGGGGATCGCCGCCTACGGGCCGCAGATGCTGGAGCTCCTGGGCGAAGGCCTCGGCCCGGGCGCCGCGCTGGAGCGCGCGCTCGCGGACGACGACGG
>DATBMD010000052.1:0-3392 GCA_036555085.1 Gaiellaceae bacterium | reverse complement strand
GGCCATCCGTGACCTCGGGCACGAACACCGTGTCGCCCGACCGGACGAAGGCGGCGGCGACCGCGCCGATCAGCGCCGGCGTGGCGAGGCCGGGCACGACGCGCTCCGGAGTCGCCCCGACAGCGCGGGCGACGTCGTCGCGGAAGTCGGCGTTGGCGTGCTCGGCGTACCAGTCGACCACGCTCGAACACTACGGCAAGCCTTCCGCCACCCTCGCCGGCCGTTGTCCCGCTCTCGTAAGTCGCCGCTTACCAACTGCCGGAGGCCGTGTCGAGTCGCGTGCCTGCCGAGAAATCGCTGGAAATTGCGGTGTAACTCGACGAAGGCGACCGCGGTCGCTGCCGCGGCGGCGCGCGGGCCGTGTCCAGGGTCTGACCCCGGACACGGCCTGAACAGCCATGGCCGATCCGTGTCGAAAGTGTGACGAGGTCTCCACAGGACGCCGCCCGCGGGCCCGCTGCTGGGTTCCGCCGGTGCTCGGCGCCCGTGCCGGAACCCGGATCGTGGAGCGGGCGCGGGCCGGCGACCCCGACGAGATCCCCGAGGTGCTCGCCGAGGCGTCGCGCCGAGCCGCGCCGCAGCGCCGCCTCAGGGCTCGACCTACGTCGAGGCGCCGTTCGACGTGCTGCACGCACCTGCGACCGCGCCGCCGCCGGGCCTCGTGGTGCTGCGCGAGGAGCTGACCATGCCGCTGCCGACGGCCTAGGCCGAGGCGGCGATCTCGTCGCCGATCAGCTCGGCGCTGCGGCGGAGGTGCGCCGCGACGAGGTCGGGCGCGCGCGGGTCGCGCTGCTCGAGCGCCTCGAAGACGAGCTCGTGGTCCCTGACGTACGTGCGCCACGGATAGGCGGGATGGTGTCGCAGCAGCATCCGTGCCTCTGCCGCCAGCGTCTCGTAGGCGCGGGAGAGGCGCGCGCTCCCGGGCAGCTCGACGAGCCGCTCGTGGAAGCTGATGTCGGCGGCGATCATCCGCTCGCTCGGCCGCTCCTCGCCGGTGGCCGCCGCCCTGAGCTCGTCGATCGCCTCCTCGAGCGGGCGCAGGTCGGCGTCGGCGCCGTGCTGGATGACCCAGCCCGCTGCCCAGACCTCGATCGCCTCGCGTGCGACGTAGACGTCCAGCCGGTCGCCGAGCGACAGCGCCGCGACGAAGGCGCCGCGGTGGAGCTTCGACTCCGCGAGCCCCTCCTGGACGAGATGGCGGATCGCCTCCCGGACCGTGCCGCGACCCGTGCCGAGCATGCGCGCCAGGCGCACCTCGCCCAGTCGCGTCCCCTCGGGGATGCGACCCTCGATGATGGCATCGCGCAGCGTGCGATGCACTTGCTCGATCGTGGAAGTGCGCTCGACGGTGGGTAGAAGCCAGCTCTCGCTCATCGGAAAATGTCGGATTGACCGACAACCATACATCTGGGAGAATCGCCGGACAACGCGGGACGACGACGGCAGTCGCCCGCTCCCGAGGAGAGCGAGCGCGACGCTTGTCTTTCGTCCTGCGCTGGAGTTGAATCGCTGAGTCGTACGGCCTCGGATCTCAAACGGGGTCGCGAGCACGAGGAGGGCGCGCATGACAGATGTCGACCTAGTGCTGAGCCGCGAGGTTCAGCGCGGCATGACCCGTGAGCAGCTGCTCCGCAGGGCGGCAGCGCTCGGCCTGGTCGCCACGGCGGCGTCGTTCGGGCCGCTGACCGAGGCCGCGTTCTCGCGGGTGAACGCGAAGCGCGGCGGCACGTTCCGTCTCGCCGTCTCGGGGGGCTCCAAGGACTTCATCGACGGCCAGCACATCGTCGCCAAATCCGACATCGCCCGGCTGGTAGCGGGCTGGGACACGCTCGCGTACTTCGACGAGAACCTGAAGATCCAGCTCAGCCTCGCGGAGGAGCTGAAGATCGAGAAGGCGAACCAGTACCTGATCCGTGTCCGGGATGGGATCGAGTTCCACAACGGCAAGACGCTGGACGCCGACGACGTCATCTACTCGGTCAAGCGGACGGCGAACCCGAAGCTGGGCCTCTTCGGCAACGGGGCGTTCCAGGTGATCGACCTGAAGCGCATCAAGAAGCTCGACAACCGGACGGTCCGGCTCTTCCTGAAGCGGCCCGACGTGACGCTGATCGAGTCGTTCGCCCAGTACTTCCAGGGTGTCGTGCCGAACGGCTATGCGCCGAAGAGCTTCCGGAGCGGACCGCTGCACACGATCGGCACCGGCCCGTTCAAGCTCCAGAGCTTCACGCCGGGGCGCCAGAGCGTCCACGTCCGCAACGAGAACTACTGGCGGAGCGGCCAGCCGTACTTCGACCAGGTCGTGCTGACCAACTTCCCCGACGACTCGTCGAAGGTGAACGCGCTTCTCTCGGGCCAGATCGACGCGATGACCGACATCCCGTTCGCGCAGGTCCCCGTGGTGAAGAAGCGCAGCAACCTGAAGGTCTACATCTCCCAGACCGGCGCCTGGACGCCCATCACGATGGCGATCGACCAGCCGCCGTTCGACAACGTCCTGGTGCGGCGAGCATTCCGCCTGCTGGCGAACCGCCCCCAGATGGTCGCGCAGGGCCTGTCCGGCTACGGTCGGGTCGCGAACGACATCTACTCGCCCTTCGACCAGTTCTACTTCGGGGACAACTTCCCCCAGCGGGAGTACGAGCCCGACCGGGCGCGGGCGCTCCTACGCACCGCCGGACAGCAGAACCTCAACATCGACATCTACACGACCCCCGCCGACACGGGCATGGTCGAGGGGGCGACGATCTTCGCCGAGAACGCGAAGGCCGGCGGCGTGACGGTCAACGTGAAGAACGTCGACGGGGGGACGTTCTACGGGGACCAGTACCTGAAGTGGACGCTCGCGACCGACTACTGGGGGACGAGGAACTACCTGCCGCAGGTCGCGTTCGGCAGCCTCAAGGGCGCGGCGTTCAACGAGACGCACTGGGAAACGTACGAGAAGTACTCCCGCTTCAAGTCGCTCTACGATCAGGCCGTCGGCACGGTCGCCGCGAAGAAGCGGGGTGCGATGATCCGCGAGATGCAGCGGATGGAGTACGACGACGGCGGGCACATCATCTGGGGCTTCAAGAACCTCACGGATGCGTACTCCGCCAAGGTCGGCGGCTACAAGCCCCAGAGGGGCGCGACACTCAACCTGAACAAGTACGGCAACGGCTTCCGGACCATCTACTTCGTCTGAACGACCGCGGGTGCCGGGCGCGAGCCCGGCACCCGCCTGACGCCAATGCATGGCTTGACGGGCTTCATCGTGCGCCGGCTCCTCCTCGGCCTCCTGACGCTGTGGATCGTGTCGCTGATGATCTTCGCCGCCACGCAGGCACTCCCCGGTGACGCGGCACGCTCCATCCTCGGACGAAGCGCGACGCCCGAGTCCCTGGCCGAGC
>DATBMD010000031.1:0-2117 GCA_036555085.1 Gaiellaceae bacterium | reverse complement strand
CCCGCGCCATGAGGGTCATCCACTGACCGTTCCTGTCACCGAAGCTGTCCACGTGTACGTGTGTACGGTGCGCGGCAGCACGACCGACGCCCCATCGGAGATCGATCCAGGCGACGTCGTGATCCGCCACTGGGGAGTGGTTACTCCCCTGCGTCCGGATGACGCTCCGCCGCCGCCTTGAGTTGACTTCCGGCCTGGCTACCGGAGGAGGCTTGCGCTGGCTAGCGGCACCACTCCGGCGCTGTCGGGTCCGACTCGTACTCCTCGTCTCGGCGCTCGTGGTCGCTGGTCTCGGTGCCGGCGCATCACCTGGTCATGCGGCTACGACGACAGCGTTACCTGCTGTCCGGCCCCCCTCTATTCGGTCCAGCTGCGACGTCGTACCCGTCCGGTAGTGAGACCCCAGATGGAGGTCAGCCCGCAGCTTTCCGTACAAACCCATTCAAGGCGAGACGCCGATGCATCGAAGGATGCATATGTGCCCTCCTGGCTGTTGAGCTAGGTAGTCCTGCCTGCGGACGGGTTGCGGGTGGGCTGACTCTAGAGGCCGAGGTCGAGTCCGCGGCTGCGGCTCAGTTCGCGTTCGAGCTCGATGAGGCGGCGGAGGCGGAGGAGGGTGGGGATGTCGTCCTCGCGCTGGAGCGCGCCGAGCATGCGGGCGAGGTCGCCCGGGGAGGCGACCTGTGGGCGTAGGCCTTGGCCGAGCGGCTCGCGGCTTGCGTGGCGGCGGAGGTCGTCGTAGCCCTGGCTGCCGGCCGGCTCGGGCACGAGCTTGAGCTCGCCGGCGCGCGTCTCCAGCTCGATCAGCGGCTCGCGGGCGCCTGCGAGGTCGAGCGGCTTGCCGTCGCGGCGACTGGCATCGAGCTCGCCGAGTGCCTTCTCGAGCCGCGCCAGGTTGTCGCCCCGGAAGGAGGGCGTGATGTCGAGTCCGTCGGTGACCTCGCCGGTTCCCTGGATGACGCGGGCGAAGGCGCCGATCACGACGAAGCTGACGTAGTTGGCCTGGAGCGCGCGGAGGAGCTCGTACGGGTCGAGCGAGGGAGCCCGGTCGGCCACGATCCTCCCCTCAGCGCCCCTTCCGCGCCCGGCTTTGCCCGAGTTGCTCGAGCATGCGCGCGACGCGCTCGCTCGGCGTCGCCATCAGCGAGTCGTGCAGCTCCCTGTCTGCGCTCTCGTCGAGCGGCACGAGGACGAGCGGCAGGTCGTAGCCGCAGGCATGCACGCAGGCGAGCAGGCTCTCCACCGGCGGCGAGATGAGGCCCTGCTCCCAGCGGGCGATCACCGAGCGGTCGCGGCCGGTCCGCTCCGAAAGCTCGGCCTGCGTGAGGCCTGCCCGCGTTCGTGCCTCCCGGATCAGCTCGCCGCCACGCATGTCGAAAGTCTATCGGTCAGAAGCGTTAGCACAGTCTGACCCATTAATGCTACAGTAGGCCCTCAAGCTCAGAGACGCCCGGGACTGAAGCCCGATGGAGAACCGCTCATGACCGCCCGACCAGCTGGAGTGAGGCCTCTCACCGGCCAGCTCTCGCTCTTCGAGCTCGACGTCGGCGAAGGGCCGGTCGAGCAACTCGAAGCGCGGCCGCCTCTGCCGGCGGCCACCGAGGTCGTCGCGAATCATGACGAGTCGTCCGGCAGGGCGGGCGGCAACGGGAACGATCCGCTCGCCCTGCTGGCCGGCTACCTCACCGATCTGGCGGCGGTCGCGCCAGCGGTGTGCGTGCCGAGCGAGGCCGAGCTCCGTCAGGCGCGCGACGACTGGCTGCGAAGGCTGCAGGCCGCTCGGCGTAGCCAGAGCGCCATGACCGCCTACCGGATCGCGATCGACGATCTGCTCGACTGGAGCAGCGACCACGCGCGCAACGTGTTCGAGGAAGCGACGATCGTCGACTACCTCACCGGCTACCAGCGACGCGCCCAGCCGGCGCCCGCGACCTACTATCGCCGCTTCGGTCTGCTGCGCCGCTTCGTCCGGTGGGTGAGCCGCCGCAACGGCCTGCCCGACCCGTTCCTCGAGCTCGAGCCGCCGCCGAAGCCGCGGCAGGAGGCCGACTGGCTGACCGAGGACGAGTTCGCCCGCCTGCTCGTGGCGGCGGAGCATCCGCGGCGGCAGCGTCAGG
>DATBMD010000023.1:0-26016 GCA_036555085.1 Gaiellaceae bacterium | reverse complement strand
CGCTCGTCCCACTCGTAGACGTGGAGGCCGTGGGCCTCGCCCGCTCGGCGCGGCCGGGGACGTCCGAGGCCGGGCGCCGTGGCCAGCACGAGCGAGCTGCCGGCGGGTGCCTCGAGCGCGAGCACGTCCCGCCGCTCGACGGTCGTCGACTGGTGGATGTGCCCGGCTGCCACGAGCTCCGCGCCGGCGGCCGCGAGCGTCGCGAGCACCTCGTCTCGCCGCTTCAGCGGCAGCTTGTTGACGCCGCGCCAGGGCGCCCACGCGAGGTGGTGGTGGAAGACCACGAGCCGCAGGGCCTGCGGCGGCGGATCGCGCAGCAGCTCTGCCGCGCGGCGGAGCTGCTCCGGCCGCAGCCGGCCGCCCTGCTGCCGCCACGGTCGCACGGAGCACAGCCCGACCGCCACGAGGCGTTCGCTGCGATGGACGGGCTCGGCGGGCCCGAGCACGCGCTCGAACTCCTGCCAGGGACGCGTGAAGCGCGCCGGGAACGTGTACGGAATGTCGTGGTTGCCGGGCACGGCCAGCACCTCGGCGCCGAGGCTCGCCAGGAGCGAGCGGGCGCGCTCGAGCTCGCCGGCCCGCCCCCGGTTCGCGAGGTCGCCGCTCGCGACCACGAGCACCGGCTCCAGCTCAGCGGCCAGCACGCGCAGCGCTGCATCGACAGCCGGCGACTCGCGCTTGCCGCGATGCAGGTCCGAGACGTGGAGGACGCGGTTCAGCACGCGCCGGACGAGGCTATACACTCGTTGCAGGAATGAGCGAGTCACCCGAGATCTTCGACGACCTCTACCTCGGGCTCCGCGCGGGCGGGGCGATCCGGAAGCAGCGCCGCGGCGAGGAGCTGACCGTCGAGGAGGAAGAGGCGATCGGCCGCTGGCAGCGCCTCTCCGTCTGGCGGAAGTCGCTCGCGATCGGCGCGTTCGCGCTCGGCACCTTCGGGCTCGGCTTCACGCTCGGCGGCCTCGTCTTCGGCCGCTGGCGGCGCGCGAAGGCGTAGCTGCCGGACCTGTCCGGCACGAACGCCGCGGGGCTCTGGAGACGCGCGGTGTAGGAGGCCTCGCTCCTGTGGATCCGCAGTTGCGGCCGGAGGCCGGCTTTGCCGGCCGGGTGGCCAGCTGCGAGCCGTCCTCCGCGCTGCGGTGAAGGAGGGGGCCCGAGGGGGAACCATGTGGTTCCCCCTCGCTAACGCTTGGAGAACTGCGGCGCCTTGCGCGCCTTGTGGAGCCCGGCCTTCTTGCGCTCCACCTGGCGGGCGTCCCGCGTCAGGAAGCCCTCGCGCTTGAGCGGCACGCGCAGCTCCGGGTCGGCCTCGACGAGCGCGCGCGCGATCCCGTGCCGCACCGCGCCCGCCTGTCCGCTGACGCCGCCGCCGTGGACGCGGACGCGGAGGTCGTAGGTGCCCTCCGCACCGGCTGTCCTGAGCGGCGAGAGCGCCGCGGCGCGATGGGACGCGCGCGGGAAGTACTCCTCGAGCGTCCGGCCGTTGATCCACGTCTTCCCGTCGCCGGGGCGCAGGATCACGCGGGCGACGGACGTCTTGCGCTTGCCGGTTCCGAGATACTGCGCGATCTCTGTCATCTACGGGAGCTCCATGGTCTTGGGCGACTGGGCGGCGTGCGGATGCTCGGGGCCGGCGTACACCTTGAGCTTGCGCAGCTGCGCGGCGGCGAGCTTGTTCCGGGGCAGCATCCCCTTGACCGCCTTCCGGATCACCTCCGTCGGGCGCCGCTCGAGCTGCTCGCGCAGCGTGCGGGACCTCAGCCCGCCCGGATAGCCGGAGTGGCGGTAGACGAGCTTCTGGTCGAGCTTCTGGCCGGTGACGTGGATCTTCTCGGCGTTGACGACGATCACGAAGTCGCCGGTGTCCACGTGCGGCGTGTAGACGGGCTTGTGCTTGCCGCGAAGCGTCTCGGCGATGCGCGTCGCGAGGCGGCCGAGGGTCTGTCCCTCGGCGTCGACGACGTACCAGTCGCGCTGGATCTCGCCCGGCTTGGCGGTGTAGGTCTTCATCTCGCAGAAAGAGGGCGGTCGCACGACCGCCGACGGCGGAGTGTAGCAGCGCGCCGGCACAGGAGCGCGCCCGCCAGGCACACTTTCGGGGCGGGGCCCGCTGACGCCCGGAACCCTCTCCAGCCAGTGGTGCCCCGCATCGCCTCGGCCAGGCTGCTCAGGCCCCGAGCGCGGCCGCCAGGCCCCGCCGGAACGCCTCCGCGCCGCCGCGCGACGGGTGACGGACGTAGGGCGCGCCGAGCGCCGCCTCGGCGACGCGGCCGACCGCGATCACGCGCCTGCCGCTCGACAGGCGCGGGAGCAAGCGCAGGCCGGCGCCGATCTCCGCGCGGCTCGGCCTGCGATTCGAGGTCGCAGTCCCGGGATGGGTCGGCACGACGTTCCACAGCAGTGCCTCGTCCTCGAGCCCGAGCTCGCGCAGGACGCGGTGGACGATCGTCGCGCTGGCCTCGGCCGGGCCCGCGCCTGTCAGCTGCCGCTCGGAGGTGAACGGGATTCCGGAGACGCGCGCGCCGCGATAGCCCGCCGCCTCCCCGACCAGCAGCAGCGGCGCGTCGGCACGGCGGCGGAGGTACGCCGCCAGCCGCTCCCGGCGCAGCGGCGACCGGCGGTACTGGTTGAACGTCCGCCCGATCCGCGCCCGCGCCAGCTCTTCGACGAGCTCCTCCACACGCGGAGTCTGGCACGCGCTACGATCGGCGCAGCGAGACGGGGAGCTCGGGTGACCGGGCTGAGAGGGCGGCTAGCGCGCCGCCGACCCGCAGAACCTGATCTGGGTAATGCCAGCGGAGGAAGCGCGTGCAGGAGGAAACCGTGATCGTCGTCGCCGGGGGCGGGCCTCCGGATCCGCGGGTGCCGCCCGAGCTGCCGGACGGCGCGCGCGTCGTCGCCGCCGACCAGGGGCTCGAGCACGCGGTGGCGCTCGGGCTGCGCGTCGACGTGGCGGTCGGCGACTTCGACTCGGCGTCCCCCGCCGCGGTCGAGGCCGCCGAGGCCGCCGGCGTCCGCATCGAGCGCCACCCGCCGGAGAAGGACGCGACCGACCTCGAGCTGGCGCTCGACGCGGCGGCCGCGCTCGGCGCCGCCCGGATCGTCGTGCTCGGCAGCGACGGCGGGCGCCTCGACCACCTCGTCGCCGGCATGCTGGGAGCCAGCGCGGAGCGCTATGCCGCGATCGAGCTCGACGCGCTGCTCGGGGCCGCGACGGTGCACGTCGTCCGCGGTTCGCGGCGCCTGCAGGGCGAGCCCGGCGAGCTCCTCTCCCTGCTCGCGGTGAACGGTCCCGCAGAAGGGGTCGCCACCGCCGGGCTGAAGTACCCCCTGCGCGGGGAGACGCTCGCGGCGGGCTCGAGCAGGGGCGTCTCGAACGTCTTCTCGGGCCGCGAGGCGATCGTGACGGTCGAGCGCGGCGTCCTGCTCGCGATCCGCCCCGGCCGCCAGTCCGAGGAGGCCTTGTGACGATCAGTTACAAGGCCGTGGTGGTCGCGCTCGCGGTGGCGGTCGGGCTCGCCGCCGCCGGGTGCGGCGGCGGGGACGAGGGCGCCCCCGAGGAGGTCGTCCTGGTGACGCACGACTCGTTCGCGATCTCGAAGCCCGTGCAGCGCGCGTTCGAGGACGAGACGGGCCTGCGCCTGCGGATCCTGAAGACCGGCGACGCCGGCGTGGCGCTGAACCGCGCGCTGCTGACCGCCGGCGACCCGGAGGGCGACGTCTTCTTCGGCGTCGACAACAACCTGCTCTCCCGCGCCCTCGGGGAAGACCTCTTCGATTCGTACAGCTCGTCGGAGCTCGACCAGGTCGATCCGCGCTACGTGCTCGACGAGGAGCACCGCGTGACGCCGATCGATCACGGCGAGGTCTGCCTCAACGTCGACAAGGGCTGGTTCCGCTCGCGCGGGCTGGCGCCGCCGGAGACGCTCGAGCAGCTGGCGCTGCCCCGGTACCGCGACCTGCTGGTGGTCGAGAACCCGGCCACCTCGACGCCCGGGCTTGCGTTCATGCTCGCCACGATCGCCCGGTTCGGCGACGGCTGGCAGGACTACTGGCGGCGGCTGCGCGAGAACGGCGTGCTCGTCGTCGACGGCTGGGAGGACGCGTACACCGTGCGCTTCTCGGGCTCGTCGGGCAAGGGGCCGCGGCCGATCGTGGTCTCGTACGCGTCGAGCCCGCCCGCAGAGGTGATCTTCGCCGGCAAGCCGCTCGACGAGGCGCCGACGGCGGTCGTCGAGTCGACCTGCTTCCGGCAGGTCGAGCTCGCCGGCGTCCTGCGCGGCGCGGCGAACGAGGACGGCGCCCGGCAGCTGATCGACTTCATGCTCTCGCCGGCGTTCCAGCAGGACGTGCCGACCTCGATGTTCGTCTTCCCCGTCCGCGAGGGCGTCGAGCTGCCGCCGGCGTTCGAGCGCTGGGCCGTCGTGCCCGATGCGCCGCTGGAGCTGCCGCCCGAGGAGATCGGCGAGAACCGCGAACGCTGGATCCGCGAGTGGACGGACGTCGTGCTGCGCTGATCGCCGCCGCGGCGCTGCCGGCCGCGTTCGTCGCCCTCTTCTTCGCGTATCCCCTCGCGGCGATCCTGGAGCGCGGGCTGACCGAGGACGGCGGCTTCGAGCTGCCGTGGGACGTGCTCGGCGCCCACTCGACGCTCGAGCTGCTCTGGTTCACGACCTGGCAGGCGGCGGCCTCGACGCTTGCGACCCTGGCCTTCGGCCTGCCGCTCGCCTGGGTGGTGTCGCGCTTCTCCTTCCCCGGCCGCTCGCTCGTGCGGGCGCTCGTCCTCGTCCCCTTCGTCCTCCCCACCGTGGTCGTCGCGACGGCGTTCCTCGCCGTGCTGCCCGCGGGCTCCGAGCGGGGCCTGCTCCCGATTCTCGCCGCCCACGTCTTCTTCAACACGGCGGTCGTCGTCCGCATCGTGTCGTCCTACTGGTCGCGCCTCGACCCGCGGCTGTGGCACGCCGCCGCGTCGCTCGGCGCCGGCCCGGCCCGCCGGCTGCGCGAGGTGACCCTGCCCGTGCTGGCGCCGCCGCTGACGGCCGCCGCGGCGCTCACATTCCTGTTCTGCTTCACGTCGTTCGGGGTGATCCTGATCCTCGGCGGCCCGGGGCGGGCGACGCTCGAGACGGAGATCTACAACCAGGCGGCGCGCGCGTTCGACCTGCGTGCGGCGGCCGCGCTCTCGCTGCTCCAGCTCGCCGCCGTCGCGCTCGTCCTCGTGGTCTCGGCGGCGACCGAACGGCGGCTCGGCGGCGCCGTCCCGCTCGCGCCGGAGCAGGATGCCCTGCGCCGGCCGCGCGGCGCCGAGCGCGTCGCCGTCGCCGGCGTGCTCGGCGTCTCGGCGCTCCTGCTCGGGCTCCCGCTCGCGGCGCTCGTCGATCGCTCGCTGGACGGGCCCCGCGGCTACGGGCTCGGCTTCTACCGCGCCCTCGGCGACGAGACGGCGTCGCTGCTCGTGCCGCCGTGGCACGCGGTGCTCAACTCGGTCCTCTTCGCGTGCGCGGCGACGGCCGTGGCGCTGGCGGTCGGGGGGCTCGCGGCGGCGGCGATCGCCACGCGCGGCGCGCCGTGGCTCGACGCGCTCGTGATGCTCCCGCTCGGGGCGTCGGCGGTCATGCTGGGCTTCGGGTTCGTGATCGCCTTCGACGACCCGCCGCTCGACCTGCGTGGCTCCGCGTGGCTGGTGCCCGTCGTGCAGGCCCTCGTGGCGGCGCCGTTCGTCGTCCGGATCGTCGCGCCGTCGCTGCGCTCGATCGACGAGGCGCTGCGCGAGGCTGCCGCGGTGCTCGGCGCCTCCCCCGCCCGCGTCTGGCGCGAGGTCGACCTGCCGCTCGTGCTCCGCGCGGTCGGCGTCGCGGCCGGGTTCGCGTTCGCGATCTCGCTGGGAGAGTTCGGCGCCACCGTCTTCGTCGCCCGGGCCGACTGGCCGACCGTCCCCGTCGCGATCTTCAGCTTCCTCGGCCGGCCGGGCGCCGTCAACGCCGGTCAGGCAGCGGCGCTGTCCGTCGTCCTGATGGCGCTGACGACGGTGGTGGTGCTCGCCGCCGACCGTGTCACCGTGCGGCGCGGCAGCCTGTGAGCCTGGCGGTCGAGCAGCTCGCCGTCTCGTTCGACGGCAGCCCCGCGCTCGCTGGCGTGGAGCTCGAGGTCGCCGCCGGCGAGCGGCTGGCCGTGCTCGGCCCGAGCGGGAGCGGCAAGTCGACGCTCCTGCGCGCCATCGCCGGGCTGCAGCGGCCGGACGCCGGTCGCGTCGTCCTCGACGGTCGGGATCTCGCCGGGGTGCCGACGCACGAGCGCGGGATCGGCCTGATGTTCCAGGACGGCGTGCTCTTCCCGCACCGGAACGTCGAGGGAAACGTGGCGTTCGGCCTGCGCATGCAGGGCATGCCGCGCGGCGAGCGGGCCGGCCGGGTTGCCCGGGTGCTCGAGCTCGTCGGCCTGTCCGGCTTCGAGCGCCGCTCGACGACGAACCTCTCGGGCGGCGAACGGCAACGCGTCGCGCTCGCGCGGGCGCTCGCGCCCGAGCCGCGCGTGCTGCTGCTCGACGAGCCGCTCGGCTCGCTCGACGGCCCCTTGCGCGAGCGGCTGCTCCGCGATCTCGAGGCGCTGTTCGAGCGGCTGCGGCTGACCGTCGTCCTCGTCACGCACGATGTCGGCGAGGCGTTCGCGATCGGCGACCGTGTGGCCGTCTTCCGCGACGGGCGCGTCGTCCAGGCGGCGCAGCCCGACGAGCTGTGGGCGCGCCCGGTCGACGCCTGGACGGCGCGCTTCCTCGGGATCCGGAACGTGCGGGAGCGCGAGGGAAGAACGGTCGTGATCCGCCCCGAGGCGGTGCGGGTCGAGCGGGGCGAGGGAGCGGTCGTGCTGTTGGCCGAGCGCCGCGGTCCCGTCGTCAGGCTCCGGGTCCGCCTCGACGGCGGCGACGAGCTCGACGCCGTCACCACCGCGCTGGAGCACCCACGGCGCGGCGACCGCGTCGCCGTCGAGATCGACCCGGCCGGGGTTTTCGAGATCGACGCCGCGCCGGAGGCAGGCTAGACGTGGGGAACCCATGATCCGCCGGCGCGTGCGTGTCAGCGGCCTCGTCCAGGGCGTCTACTTCCGGGAGACGATCCGGCGGCGCGCGGTCTCGACGGGCGTGGCCGGCTGGGTACGAAACAGGCCCGACGGAACCGTCGAGGCCGTCTTCGAAGGCGAAGCCGAGGCGGTCGAGCGGCTCGTCGCCTTCTGCGAGCGAGGCCCGCGCGGCGCGAGCGTCGAGCGGGTGGACGTCGCCGCCGAGGATCCCGAGGGGATCGTCGGCTTCGAGATCGCCTAAGAGCTCGTTTCGGAATGACGCTTCGCCGGCGGGACGCGCTGGCGAGTCCGATGCGAGGACGCAGGGAGCCCCGATATGTGACATATCGGGCGACCGAGGACGAAGCAGCGCGCGGCCGAGCGCGCCCCGACGGCACAAGGCTTCGTTTCGAAACGAGCTCTAAAGGCTCTGGGGATACAGGTGCTCGTCGGGTGCCTGCACGGTCACCCAACGGGCCGGGGGCACGACGTCCTCGGCCGGCGCGGGCGCGGGCGGGTGCGCTCTCAGCGCCGCGGCGAGCCGCCGCCGTTCCGCCCGCTCACGCTCGGCCATGGCAACGAAGCGGGTCGGGACGCCCACCCGGGAGGGTCGGGGCACCCCCGCCCCGGCGGTCTGACCTTGCCGTCGCTCGGTCCTCCCGCGGAGCACCTCGCGCCGGCCGACCAGGAAGCCGCCGAGCGCTCCCGCTGCGGCCGCGGAAAGCATCAGGGGCAGGCGTCCCACGGTCGGCTCGTTTCCCCGTCCGGCGGCGGCTCAAACCAGCGGCGGGCTGCCGGCGGAGCCGGGCCATGCCCGGCGGGAGCCGAGACGAGCGTGCCTCCGTGCGCGGGGGCGCCGCACTAGCGGGCCGGACAGGTCCGGCCCCTACGGGGTTTCCGGTGCACGGTTCGGAGAGGGCGCACGAGGTCTACTCCCACTCGATCGTCGCGGGCGGCTTCGAGGAGATGTCGAGGGCGACGCGGTTGACGCCGGGGATCTCGTTGATGATCCGGCTCGAGATCGCCTCGAGCACGTCGTACGGCAGGCGCGCCCAGTCGGCGGTCATCGCGTCCTCCGACGTGACGGCCCGGATCACGACCGGGTAGGCATAGGTGCGCTCGTCCCCCTGGACGCCGACCGAGCGGATCGCCGGCAGCACCGCGAAGCTCTGCCACAGCTCGCGGTAGAGGCCGGCCCGGCGGACCTCCTCCTGGAGCACCGCGTCCGCCGCGCGCAGGATCGCGAGCCGCTCGACGGTGACCTCGCCGATGATGCGGATCGCGAGGCCGGGCCCCGGGAACGGCTGCCGCCAGACCATCCGCTCCGGCAGCCCGAGCTCCTCGCCGACGCGCCGCACCTCGTCCTTGAAGAGCAGCCGCAGGGGCTCGACGAGCTCCATCCGCATGTCCGCGGGGAGCCCGCCGACGTTGTGGTGCGACTTGATCGTGGCGGCGACCCCGTCGTCCGCCCCGCCCGACTCGATCACGTCCGAGTAGAGCGTTCCCTGCACGAGGAAACGGGCGTCTCCGAGCCGCCGCGCCTCCTCCTCGAAGACGCGGATGAACTCCTCGCCGACGAGCTTGCGCTTCTCCTCGGGGTCGACGACGCCGGCGAGCCGCGTCAGGAAGCGCTGCTGCGCCTGGACGTGCACCAGCGGCACCTGGAAGTGCCCGCCGAACGTCTCCACGACCTGCTCGGCCTCGTTCTCCCGCAGCAGGCCGTGGTCGACGAAGACGCAGGTGAGCCGGTCGCCGACCGCCTTGTGCACCAGCAGCGCCGCCACGGCGGAGTCGACGCCCCCCGACAGGCCGCAGATCACCCGCTCCCTGCCGACCTGCGCCCGGATCCGCTCGACCTGCTCCTCGATCACGGCCGCGGGGGTCCACGCGGGCGGCGCCCCGACGACGTCGTAGAGGAAGTTCTTGAGGATCTCCTGACCGTGCGGGGTGTGGACGACCTCCGGGTGGAACTGGACGGCGTAGAGGCCGCGCCCGGGGTCCTCGAAAGCGGCGATCGGCGTCGACTGCGAGCTGGCGGTCACCTCCGCGCCCGGCGGCGCCGCGACGACCGAGTCGCGATGGCTCATCCAGGCGGTCTGATCCGGCGGCAGGTCGTGGAACAGCGCCGAGTCGCCCAGCGCCAGCTCCGTCTTGCCGTACTCCGAGACGTCGTTCGACTCGACGGCGCCGCCCAGGTCGCGGGCCATCAGCTGCATGCCGTAGCAGATCCCCAGCGTCGGCACCCCGAGCTCGAAGACGCGGGGATCGAGCTCCGGCGCGCCGGACGCATAGACCGAGGCGGGGCCGCCGGAGAGGATCAGCGCGAGCGGGTTCCTGGCGCGCACCTGCTCGGCCGAGAGCCGGTGGCTGACGAGCTCCGAGTAGACGCGCGCCTCGCGCACGCGCCGGGCGATCAGCTGGCTGTACTGGCCGCCGAAGTCGAGCACGAGCACCGGCCGCTCCTCGGGGGCGTGCTCGCCGCCCGCCGGCTCGAGCACGGGCGCCGGCTCAGGCACGGCGGTAGTTGGGCGAGTCCTTCGTGATCGTGATGTCGTGCGGGTGGCTCTCCCGCAGGCCGGCCCCGGTGATCCGCACGAAGCGGGTCTGCGTCTTCATCGCCTCGATCGTCGGCGTGCCGCAGTAGCCCATCGCCTGGCGCAGCCCGCCGATCAGCTGGTAGACGATCGGCGCGAGCGGGCCCTTGTACGGGACGCGGCCCTCGATCCCCTCCGGGACGAGCTTCTCCACGTCCTCGACGTCGCCCTGGAAGTACCGGTCCTTCGAGAACGAGCGGGCCTTCATCGCGCCGAGCGACCCCATCCCGCGGTACTCCTTGAACCGCTCCCCCTGCACGAGCAGCACCTCGCCGGGCGACTCGTCCGTGCCGGCCAGGATCGAGCCGAGCATGACGGTGTCGGCGCCCGCCGCGATCGCCTTGGCGACGTCGCCGGACGAGGTGAGCCCGCCGTCGGCGCAGATCGGGACGCCGTGGCGCGCCGCGACCTCGGCACAGTCGTAGACGGCGGTCACCTGGGGGACGCCGACGCCGGCTACTACCCGCGTCGTGCAGGTCGAGCCGGGCCCCTGGCCCACCTTGACCGCGTCCGCGCCCGCGTCGATCAGGGCCTCGGCGCCGTCGGCGGTGGAGACGTTGCCCGCCAGCACCTGCACGTCCGACTCCGCCTTGATCCGGCGGATCACTTCGAGGACGCCGACCGAGTGGCCGTGCGCGGTGTCCACGACGAGCACGTCGACGTCGGCGGCGACGAGCGCCGCGGCGCGGTCGAGCGCGTCGTTTCCGACCCCGACGGCGGCGGCGACCCGGAGGCGTCCGCGGTCGTCCTTCGTCGCCAGCGGGTACTTGACCCGCTTCTGGATGTCCTTGACGGTGATCAGTCCCTTGAGCACGCCATCCGCGTCGACGACGGGCAGCTTCTCGATCCGGTGGCGGCCGAGGATCGCCTCCGCCTGCTCCAGCGTCGTCCCGACCGGGGCGGTGACGAGGTCGCGCGAGGTCATGTACGTCGAGACGGGCTCCGACGGGTCGGCGCCGAACCGAAGGTCGCGGTTCGTCAGGACCCCGACCAGCACGCCGTCGTCGTCCGTCACGGGCACGCCGGAGACGCGGTAGCGGGCCATCAGCTCGAGCGCATCCGCGACGAGCGCGCTCGGCGGCAGTGTCACGGGCTCGACGATCATGCCGGCCTCCGACCGCTTGACCTTGTCGACCTCCGCGACCTGGTCCTCGATCGAGAGGTTGCGGTGAATGACGCCGAGGCCGCCCTCGCGGGCGAGGGCGATCGCCAGCCGCGCCTCGGTGACCGTGTCCATGGCCGCGGAGACGATCGGGATCTCGAGCGCCACCGTCCGCGTCAGCCGGGTCACGATCGAGACGTCGTTCGGGAGCACCGCGGACTCCGATGGCAGGAGCAGGACGTCGTCGAAGGTCAGCCCCTCGGTGCCGAACTTCCGCTCCCGGTCGAACTCGAGCTCCAGAGCGCCGATCCTACCAACGCCGGCGGCGGGCGCCGGCGGAGGCCACGCGGGCCGGACGGGTCCGGCCCCTACGACACGGGCTGCAGCTCGCGGATCTCGACCGCGGCCGCGAGCCGCGCCGCCTCGCGCGGGTCGAAGCGCCCGGCGCCGATCTCGACCGTCGAGGCCGCCCCGGCGGCGACGGCGAGTCGCAGCGCCTCGTCCGCCGGCCGCCGCTCGAGCACGAGCGCGATCCACTGCGCGAGCAGGACGTCGCCGCTGCCGACGGCCGAGACCGGCTCGACCTGGGGCGCGATCGCACGGTAGCGGCGCGAGCGCTTGCCCTCGCGCACGAGGGCGAAGCAGCCCGTCTCGAGCGTGATCAGGACGTTGCGCGCGCCCCGCTCCGCGATCGTCTCCAGCGCCATCAGGAAGTCGTCCTCGTCCTCGAGCTCCTGGCCGACGACGCCCTCGGCCTCGCGCTGGTTTGGCGAGACGAGGAACGGCTCGGCCTCGAGCCCCAGCCGCAGCGGGTCGCCCTCGGTGTCGAGCGCGACCCGCACCTCGCGGCGCGACAGCTCGCGGATCGCGTCTGCGTAGAAGCCCTCCGCGACCGCCCGAGGCAGCGAGCCGGCGAGCACGACCAGCTCGGCCGCCCCCGCGAGATAGCGGAGCTTCTCGAGCAGGATCTCCAGCTCGACGTCGGAGACCCGGGGGCCCCACTCGTTGATCTCGGTGTGGGTGCCGGCGGTCGGGTCGATGACGGCGGTGGAGGTGCGCGACTCCTCGCGGATCCGGACGAAGTCGTTGAGGATCGCCTCGGCGGTCAGCTCCTCGACGATGCGGGTCCCGGTGCGGCCGCCGGCGAGCCCGGTCGCGACGACGGGCACGTCGAGGACCTTGAGCGCCCGCGCGACGTTGATGCCCTTGCCGCCCGCGAGGACGAGCGCCTCGCTCGCGCGGTGCCGGTGCCCCAGCTGGAAGATCGGCACGGTCAGCGTCCGGTCGAGCGCCGCGTTCAGCGTCACGGTGACGATCACGAGACGAGCCCCACGAGGTGGTGGACGGTCCGGCGCGCGTACCAGCCGGTCTTGCCCAGCGCACCGGGCTCGGCGACGCTCTCCGCGGCGACCAGCGGCGACGACGCGACGAGCCTCGTGCCGTCGTAGATCCGCACCTCCCCGAGTCGGCTGCCTCGCTCGACGGGCAGCGCGACCCGCGTCGGGGCGACGATCCGCTCGAGCAGCGGCCGTCCCACGCGCGCCGCGCGGACGATCGTCCGCGGCGCGACGAGCCGGACCGGGTCGCGCCCGTACGCCGTCTCCGCGATCGCGTAGGTGCGCGACGCCGACACGGCGGCGACCGGTCGGTACTCCGCGAGCGCCCAGCGCAGGAGCGCCTCCAGGTCGGCGTTGCGCCGCTCGCGGGAGGGCTCCCCGAGCACGGACGCGTATACGACGACGCCCGGCCCGCGGGCGGCGGCGACCTCCGACCACCCGGCCTGCGTGGTGTGCCCCGTCTTGCCGCCGACGAGCGGCGCGAACGTCCCCGCAAGGTCGTTCCTGGCCTCGAAGACGCGACCGCCGATCGTCGCCTCGGGCAGGCGCGCCGCCTGGCGGACGAACGGGTCGCGCAGCGCCGCGCGCAGCAGCGTGACCGTGTCGCGCGCGCTGGAGAGGTGCCCGATCTGGTCGAGCCCGTGCGGGTTCG
Source organism: Gaiellaceae bacterium (assembly GCA_036555085.1). Taxonomy (GTDB): domain Bacteria; phylum Actinomycetota; class Thermoleophilia; order Gaiellales; family Gaiellaceae; genus Gaiella. The sequence goes on along the minus strand of DATBMD010000023.1, from coordinate 13,275 downwards.
CGAACCGGGTATCCCGCATCCCGAGCTCCCGCGCCCGGGCGTTCATCAGCTTCACGAAGCGCTCGATCGTGCCGCCGACGTGGATCGCCAGCGCCGCGGCGGCGTCGTTCGCGCTTGGCACGAGCGCGCCGAGGACCAGCTCGCGGACCGTGAGCTGCTGTCCCGCGTAGAGGCCGACCGAGGACTCCCCCACCCCCGCCGCCAGCGGCGAGACCGTGACGACGTCGTCGAGCCCCGTGCGGCGGAGCGCCACTGCCACCGTCATCAGCTTCGTGATGCTGGCGATCGCGCGGCGCTCGGCCGGGGCGCGCTCGGCGAGGACGCTGCCGTCGAGGCCGCTCCGGACGACGAACGCCTGCGCCTGCACGGTCGGCGGCGGCGCGGCGGCGACCGGCGTGGCCAGCGCTGCGACGGCGACGACGGCGGCGAGTGCGGCCCGGCGCATGACGGGTCAACCTAGCGGACGCGCAGCCGCAGGCCGACGGCCAGGCTGACCGGATCGACGTCCGGGTTGAGCTGGCGGATCGCCGTCACGGTCGTGTCGTACCGCTCCGCGATCGAGTCGAGCGTGTCCCCGCGCCGCACGACGTAGTACGTGGGCTGGACGGCGGCGACGCCGTCCCCGCGCGCGACCGGGGCCTCGTCGTCCCGGAGGCCGGCCCGCACGAGCAGCACGGCGATCGTCACCGCCAGCAGGAACGCGACCGGCGCGGCGATACGGGCGGTCGTCGACCGGGACCGGCTCGGCACCGCTACCACCCCGCCGCCGCCCAGATCTCGGCGGACAGCCTCGCCGCCTCCGACGCCGCCGCCGTCCGCCAGTCGTCGGCACTGCCGCGGTGCGCGTAGATCACCGACCGCGAGGCGTTGACGAGCGCGCTCGCGGGACCGCTCGTGAACGCGCGCGCGACGTCGGCCGGAGTCGCGCCCTGCGCCCCGACGCCCGGCAGCAGGAGGATCGCCTGCGGCATCGCGCGGCGCGCCTCGCCGATCGCGCGCGGGTACGTGGCCCCGACGACGGCGCCGATGCTCGAGAGGCCGCGCTCGCCGACCATCGCGGCGCCCCAGTCGTGGACGAGACCCGCGACGTGACGCCACAGCGGCCGGCCGTCCGAGAGCGTCAGGTCCTGGAGGTCCGAGGCCCCGGCGTTCGACGTCCGCACCAGGAGGAAGAGGCCGGCGCCGTGCAGGCGCGCGCTCTGCAGGAACGGCTCGACCGCGTCCGCGCCCAGGTAGGGGTTGACGGTCAGCGCGTCGGCGAGCGGCGGCGTCGAGCCGCGCGGCTCCAGGAACGCCGACGCGTACGCGCGGGCGGTGGGCCCGATGTCGCCGCGCTTCGCGTCCGCGACCACGAGCAGGCCCGCCTGGCGCGCGTACGCGCACGTCTCCTCGAGGGCGATCCAGCCGTCGGCGCCAAGCGCCTCGAAGAACGCGAGCTGGGGCTTGACGGCGACCGCGTACGGTGCCACCGCGTCGACGATGCCCTTGCAGAAACGGGCGACGGCGGCTGCGGCCGCCGCCCGGCCGAGCACCGCCTCGCCCGCCAGCTCGACCGGGAGCAGGTCGACGCGCGGGTCGAGGCCCACCACGAGCTGAGACCGCCGTCGCTCGACGGCCTCCGCCACGCGGTCGGAGAAGCTCGCCGCCAGCGGGCGCGTCGCAGGGTCAACGTCCTGCCTCACCGCCGGAAAGGCTACTGCGCGCGCGTGCTACTCAGGCCGCCGCGAGGATCCGCTCGGCCTGGAGCGGCACGACCCGCAGCTCCGGCGGCGGCCGCCGGATGAAGCGTCCCACGAGCAGGAGCTCGTCGGCGTGCTCCGGCGCCAGCGACGGCGCGGAGCCGGCGGACGCGCCGAGGCCGGCGAGCACCTCCAGCCGGGCACCCGCCCCCGGCGGCAGCGAGCGGACGGCCGCGACCCGGCCGCCCGCGACGAAGAAGGCGCGCCGGAACCCGGGCTCGGACGCCGGCGCGAGCACGCAGACCTCGAGGCGGCGCAGCCGCGCGAGCTCCGCCTGCGACCGCACGACCTCCTCGAGGGCGCCGAGCCGGTCGCGCAGCCGGGCGGCGTCCTCGAAGCGGAGCTCGCCCGCGAGGCGCTTCAGCCGCCGCCGCAGAGCGGGCACCGCGGCCGCGACGTCGTCGCGCTCGTGGCCGGCGAGCGCGCGGGCGGCCCGCTGAGCGAGCCCGCGGCTCTTGATCGGGCCGTGCTCGGTCGGCTCGGAGACGACCGACCAGGCGCCGCCGCGGCGGCGGAGGTAGGCGTAGCGGTCGGGCCGGGTCGAGCGGGCGTTCGCGGGCGGGCGCAGCTCGCGGAGCAGCCGCAGCTCCTCGAGACCGGCCTCGAGCTCGGAGCCGAGCTCGCGCCACTCGACGCGCTCGAGCGCTCCGAGCGCGGCCTCGACGGCGGGCCGCTGCCGGCCCCCGGCGAAGTACGAGCGCAGTCGGGCGCGCAGGTCCCTCGCCCTACCGACGTACAGCGTCTGGCCGCCCTTGCCGAGGAAGAGGTAGACGCCCGGCCGCGAGGGCGCGCCGGCCACCAGCGCCCGCTTCGCATGCAGCCGTCGCGCCCGCGGCGCCGAGAGCTCGACGAGGTCCGCGACGGTGCGCGCGCCCCGCTCCTGGGCCAGCCCGATCAGCGCCGCGAGCACCTCCGCCGTGGCCCGCGCGTCGGGGAGCGCCCGGTGGCAGGGCTCGGTCGCGGTGCCGAAGAACTGCGCGAGCGCGGCGAGCCCGACGCTCCGGGTGCGCCCGTCGAGCAGGCGGCGGGCGAGCCAGACGGTGTCGACGACCTGGGCGGCGACACGCGCTCCGGTCAGCGCCTCGACCTCACGGTCGAGGAACGCGAGGTCGAAGCGGGCGTTGTGCGCGACGAGCACTGCGTCGCCGGCGAACTCGAGGAAGCGGCGGACGGCGTGCTCGGCGCGGGGCGCGCCCCGGAGGGAGCCCGGCGTGATCCCCGTCAGCGCCGTGATCGCGGGGGGCAGCGCCACCCCGGGATCGACGAGCGTCTCGAACGCGCCGGCGAGCTCGAGCCGCTCGAGCCGCTGCGCGCCGATCTCGCAGATGCGGGCGCTGCCGGGACGCAGCCCGGTGGTCTCGAGGTCGAAGACGACGTAGGCGGCGTCCTCCAGCGCGACGCCGGCGCCCGGCGGGTCGGCGAGGCCGACCGAGGCGCCGCGCCACGCCAGCCTGGCGTCGTCCGCGACGACGTCGCCGAGCAGCGAGCGCGCGATCGCGGTCGGCGCGCTCGCCAGCGCGAACAGGGCGCACGCGGCCTCCTCCGCGGGCACGGGCCCGCGCCGCGCCTGGACGAGCTCGACGAGCCGGTCCGCCGCGTCGAACGTCAGCTGCATGGCCCTGCATGCTAATCGAACATACGTTCGATTACCACCCGCGGGCCGGGACGGCTGCCCGCCCACGTGAAGAGAGGGCCGAGGGCCCTCTCTTCACCAGAGGATCGGCGTGGGCGCCGCTAGTTGACGGACTTCTTCAGCTGGCTGCCGGCGGAGAACTTCGGCACGTTGGCAGCCGGGATGTGAACTTTCTGGCTCGGGTTGCGGGGATTCACGCCTTCGCGCGCCGCGCGCTTCGTCGTGTGGAACTTGCCAAAACCGGTGAAGGTCACGGAGTCGCCCGCTCTGAGGGTGCCCGTGATGGTGTCGAGCACCGCCTCGACGGCGTTGCCCGCGTCGCGCTTCGACATGCCGGTCTTCGAGGCGACCGCGTCGACGAACTCCTGCTTGGTCACTGCCTCTCCTCCTGTGGTCGGTTCCCTAACCCGCCGGTGACCCTAACAGGCCGACGGATTTGGCTCAATCATGCGGTTGTTGCGGCGCTTTTGCGGTTGCCGACGAGCTCGTTGGCGCGGTAGAGCGGCCGCAGCCGAACCCCGAGCCGCGCGAGCGCGTCGGCGCCGCCCTCCTCCCGATCGACGACGCAGAGGGCGTTTCGCACCACGAGCCCGGCGTCGCGCAGGGCGCCGACCGCCTCGGCGAGCGCCCCGCCCGAGGTGACGACGTCCTCGACGAGGCACACCAGCTCGCCCGCGTCGAAGGGCCCTTCGATCCGGTTCGCGGTGCCGTAGCCCTTCGTCTCACCGCGGACGATGATGAACGGCAGCCCGGACGCCATCGAGGCTGAGGCGGCGAGCGCGACCGCCCCGAGCGCGGGCCCCGCCAGCCGCACCGCCTCCGGCTCGACGTCCAGCGCGACGGCCGCGAGGCGCTCGCCGAGCGCGCGCAGCAGCGCCGGCTGCGTCTCGAACCGGTACTTGTCCAGGTACCAGCTCGAGCGCTTGCCCGAGCGGAGCACGAAGTCCCCTTCGAGCAGCGCGTGCTCGACGAGCTCCGCGCCGAGCGCGTCGGTCACGGCTGCAGCACCCAGTCGGCCGCGCGCACGAGCCGCTCGAGCTCCGGCGACCCGGGCTCCAGGACCAGCGTCGAGCCGTCGTCGTAGCCGATCGTCGCGACCGGGCCGGGTGCCCGTCGCCGCGACAGCAGGATCCACGCGCCAGCGGCCAGCACGAGCAGGGCGGCGAGCCTACGCATGCGCCGTTCCCGTCTCCCCGGCGAGCCGGCGCAGGCAGGCCCGCAGGTCGTAGACGACGAGCCCGGCGGTCGGCTTCGGCGTCGTGGTCGCCGCGATCCGGCGCCGGCCCTCGGCGACGACGAACAGCCCGCCCCCGGGCAGCAGCAGCTCGACGCGGGTGGGCGTCGCGCCCGGGCGCAGGCCCGCCGCCGTCGCCAGCGCCTCGCTCGACGCCCGAGCGAGCTCGGCGCCCCGCGAGCCGGGCGTGGAGCCGAGCACGGCCCCGTCCTCGTCCAGCACGGCGGCGGACTCGATCTGCGCGGACAGGTCGGTCAGCTCGGCGAGCGCGGCGTCGGCGTCCATCCGGCGGCCGACGCTAGCACGCGCCGGACACGGGCGCGGCAGGCGCCGCGGCCGGAATGTCCCCCATACTGGCGCCGTGCGAGTCGTCCCGATCGGGCAGACGTTCTCGAAGTTCTTCGCGGATCGCGGCACGCACCTGGCGGCGATGGTCGCCTACTTCGCGCTCGCCTCCTTCGTCCCGCTCGTCTTCCTCGCGCTGGCCCTGCTCGGCCTGCTCGGGCGGGCCGACGAGTCGAGCTTCCTCGTCAAGGAGCTCGTCAAGATCTTCCCCTCGGCGTCGATCGAGCAGACCGTCCGCGCCGTCCGGACGATCCAGGAGAACGCCCGCACGCTCGGGCTCGTCGGCGGCGCCTTCCTGCTCTGGAGCTCGCTGTCGCTCTTCAGCGCGCTCGAGTCGGCGTTCAACATCGTCTACGACCGGCCGAACCGGCCCTTCCTCCGCGGCAAGGCGCTCGCGCTCGGCTTCATGCTCGGGCTCCTCGTCGTCCTCTTCGTCGGGCTGGTGAGCGCGACCTTCGGGATCGGGCTGGCGCAGCGCCACGCACCGGAGGTCGTCGGCGACGGCTGGGTGACGCTCGCGATCTCGCTCGCCGTCTCGGGCATCGCGGTGTTCCTCTTCCTCTTCGTCGCGTACTTCCGGCTGACGAACGCCCGCCTTTCGCCCTGGGAGGTGCTCCCCGGCGCGGTCGTCGGCACCGTCGTGCTGCTGGTCACGTTCCAGTTCCTGCCGCTCTTCACGAGCATCTCGCGCAACGTCGTCTCGCTCCAGGTGCTCGGCACGGGCGCGCTACTGATCGTCTGGCTGTACGTGCTCGCGAACGTGATCGTCTTCGGAGCGGAGCTGAACTGGCAGCTCGCCTACGGCCGCCACGGCCTGACGGCCCGGCCGAAGCGCCCCGAGGCGTCCGAGACCGAGTCAGCCGTCGGCGCCTGAGCTCGGGCCCAGCGAGCGGGCCAGCGCCGCGGCTGCGCGGGCGCGGTGCGAGTGCGTCCGCTTCCAGCCGTTGCCGAGCTGGGCGACCGTGAGGGTCTCGCCGTCCGGGACGAAGATCGGGTCGTAGCCGAACCCCTCGTCGCCGAGCGGCGCGGCCGCGATCGTGCCCTCGAGCGTTCCGTGGGCGGAGGCCTCGTCGCCCGCGGGCGAGATCGCGACGAGCCGGCACACGTAGCGCGCCCGCCGGTCGGCCCTGCCCCCGAGCTCCGTCAGCAACCGCGCGACGCCGTCGCTCGCCCAGCGGGCCGAGTGCACTCCGGGCCGGCCGCCGAGCGCGGCCACCTCGATCCCCGAGTCCTCGCCGAGCGCCCACTCGGCCTCCGGCGCGCGGGCGCGGGCGAACCTGGCCTTGATCCGCGCGTTCTCGAGGAAGGTGGCGCCCGTCTCCTCGGGGCCGGCCTCGTCGCCCGCCGCCGGGGACACGAGCTCGATCTCCCAGCCGGGCAGCGCCCGCCGCAGCTCCTCGAGCTTGTGCCGGTTGCCGCTCGCGAGCCGGGCCTTCACGGAGCCCAGGCGGCCCCGGTGACCCCCTCGAGCCGGCCGATCGTGTCGAGCAGGCCCTTGACCTCGCTCCCGCGCCCGCGGACGACGAGGTCGAGCCGGCGCAGCTCCGGCTCCTCGTGGACGGTCGCCGACTCGATCGCGACCCCCTGCTCCTCGAGCGCGGCCAGGACCGCGCCGACGCTGCCGTCGCGAACGAGCTGGACCTCGAGCCGCTGGGCGCCGGGCGAGCGGACGCCGAGCACCATCGCCAGCTGCCGGAGGGGCCACAGGCTCGCCACCACGATCCCCGTCGTCGCCACGGCGATCGCGTACCAGCCGGAGGCCGAGGCAGCGCCGATCGCCGCCACCACCCAGAGCGACGCCGCGGTCGTCAGGCCGCGCACGTTGACGCCGTACTTGAGGATCGCGCCGGCGCCCAGGAAGCCGATCCCGGTCACGACGTACGCGGTCACCCGGGAGGGATCCATGTTGATCCCGACGTCGTTGCCGAAATCCAGCTCGCTCCAGCCGAAGGTGCCGGTCAGGACGAACAGGCAGGCGCCGAGCCCGACGAGCACGTGCGTCCGCAAGCCGGCTTCCTGCTCGCGATACTCGCGCTCGAGCCCGATCAACCCGGCGAGCACCGCCGCCAGCAGCAGGCGGACGAACCCTTCCCAGAGCGCGAGCTCAGGCCCCAACGACCGCCTCGCCGGCCTCGCGCTGGGCCGCGGAGAGCTCCTCGATGCCGCCGCCGGCGAGATCGAGCAGCCGGTCGAGCAGTTCGCGCGAGAACGGGTCGCGCTCCGCCGTCGCCTGCACCTCGACGAGGCGCCCGTCGGCGGTCATCACCACGTTCATGTCGGTCTCGGCCCGAGAGTCCTCGCCGTAGTCGAGGTCGAGCAGCGCCTCGCCGTCGACGATCCCGACCGAGACGGCGGCCACCGAGCCCGGCAGCGCCTTCGAGAGGCCGAGCCGGTCGAGCGCGCGGTACGCGGCGATCCAGGCGCCCGTGATCGACGCGCAGCGGGTGCCGCCGTCGGCCTGGAGGACGTCGCAGTCGAGCCACAGCGTGCGTTCGCCGAGCGCCTTGAAGTCGCACACCGCGCGCAGCGCCCTGCCGATCAGCCGCTGGATCTCGATCGTACGCCCGTCGGGCCGGCCGCGGGTCGCCGCGCGCTGCATCCGCTCGCCGGTCGAGGCGGGCAGCATCGAGTACTCGGCGGTCATCCAGCCGCGGCCCTGTCCCTTCAGCCAGCGGGGGATCTCCTCCTCGACCATCGCCGTGCAGAGAACGACCGTCGAGCCCTGCGCGTAGAGGACGCACCCGTGCGGCTGCTCGAGGAAGTCGGGCTGGACGTCGAGCGGCCTCAGCTCGTCCGCCCGCCGCCCGTCGGCGCGGGTCACGCGACTTCCCCCGCGAGTGTGGTTGACACGGGACGTCTCACGCCGCCGCCCTCTCCAGGGCCGCGAGCGAGATCGTCTCGACCGACTGGATCGGCAGCTGCAGGAAGCGCCGGCCCATCGCGCGGAAGGTCTCCGGGTCGCCGGTGGTCAGGAAGCGGTACGCGCCCTCGCGGTCGGGCGCGTGCTCGATGCCCTTGCGGGCGAGCGTCTCGGCCACCTCGCGCGCGGTCTCCTCGGCCGAGAAGACGAGCGTTACGCCGCGGCCGAAGACGCGCTGCAGGATCGGGCGGATCAGCGGGTAGTGCGTGCAGCCGAGCACGACCGTGTCGACGCCCGCGTCCTTCAGCGGCGCCGCGTACTCGCGCACCGCCTCGACCGTGGCCTCCCCGAAGGGGTCGTCGCTCTCGATCAGCGGCACGAGGCGCGGGCCGGCCACGGAGACGACCTCGACTCCCGCGTCGAGGCCGGTGATCAGGCGCTCGTAGCGCCCGCTCGCGACCGTCGCCTCCGTTGCGAGAACCCCCACCCGGCGGTTGCGCGTCGCCAGCACCGCCGCGTGCGCCTCCGGGGCGAGCACTCCAACGACCGGCACGGACAGCCGCCGCTGCAGGTCGGGCAGCGCGGCCGCCGTCGCCGAGTTGCAGGCCGCGACGACGAGCTTGACGCCCTCCCGCTCGAGCCAGACGGCGATCTCGCGGGCGAAGCGCCGGATCTCGGCCAGCGGGCGGGGCCCGTAGGGGAGCCTGGCACCGTCCCCGAGGTAGACGAAGTCCTCGTGCGGCAGCGTCACGAGGCACTCGTGCAGCACGGTCAAGCCGCCGGCGCCGGAGTCGAAGATGCCGATCGGACGCGCATCCATCGGCGGAATTGTAAGGAGGGGCACCGGAGGTTTCGTCTACCCTCCGCACAGTGGCGAAGCGCTGGTGTGCCGCGGCCGCCGCAGCGGTCGCGCTGCTGCTCCCGGCCGGGACGTCGACCGCCTCGGCGACCCAGGACGTCGTGCTCACGATGGACGACGGCGTCCCGGTCGCGGCGACGCTGCACCTGCCCGACGGCACGGCGCCGGCGGGAGGCTGGCCGGCGATCGTCTTCCTGCACGGGCTCGCGGGCAACCGGCAGGACATGAACGCTCTCGCGCGCGCCTACGGGTTCGTTGGCGAGCGCTACGTCGTGCTCACGTTCGACGCGCGCGGCCACGGCCAGTCCGGCGGGCTCGTCTCGATCGACGGCCCTCGGGAGGTCGCCGACACGCGGACGGTGTTCGAGTGGCTGCGCGACCGGCCCGACGTGGCCGACGGGAAGATCGGCGCGTGGGGCATCTCGTACGGAGGCGGCGCGATCTGGAACTCCCTCGTCGCGGGCGTGCCGTGGGCGGCCGTCGAGGTCGTCGAGACCTGGACCGACCTCAACCAGGCGCTCGCCCCACAGGGCCTCGTCAAGTCGGGTCTCGTCGCCGCGCTGTCGGGCTCGATCCCCGACGCGCGCAAGTCGCCCTCGCTGCAGGCGATCCAGGCGGCCGCGTTCGCCGGCACCGACCAGGACGGCGTCGCCGCCTGGGCACGGGAGCGCTCGAGCCTCGATCGGCTCGGGACCGTGCGGACGCCGGTGTTCCTGATGCAGGGCCGCCGCGACTTCCTCTTCGGCGTCGACCAGGCGACGCGCGCGTTCGCGAAGCTGAAAGGGCCGAAGCGGCTCTGGCTCGGCAATCACGGGCACGCGCCCTCGTCCTTCCCGGCGGCGGACACCGGCGCGATGCTCCGCGAGGGGCTGCGCTGGTTCGACCGCTTCCTGCGCGGCGAGCAGAACGGCGCCGACCGGCAACCACCCATCGTGCTCGCGCGCGGGGAGAAGGCGGCGACCGTCCCCTACGCGTCGCTCCCGCCGACCCGCACGAGCACGGTCGCGCTCGCGGGGGCGAGGGCGGCGTCGATCAGGCCCGGCGGCAAGGTCGTCCGCCGGTTCGCGACCGCGAGCGAGGTCGAGCTCTTCGGCACGCCGACCGTGACCGTCCGTGCGACCGCCGGCGGCGGCTGGTCGCGGCTCGTCGCTGTCCTGACCGCGCGGCCCCGCGGCGGCCAGGACATCGTGGTCGCGGCGGGTGGTGTGCCGACGCTGCCGGGCCCGCGGACGTACCGGATCGGCCTCAGCTCGCAGGCGACCTACGTCCCGGCCGGCTCGCGCTGGACGCTGACCCTCGCCTCCTCGTCGACCGTCCAGAGCAGCGGCAACCTCCTCTACCTGGAGCTGCCGATGCCGGCCGGCGCCCGCATCTCGGTCGGGCCGGCCTCGCTGCGCCTGCCCCGGCTGGCGCGCCCGGTGTCCGGATGAGGCGCGCTGCCCTCGTCGCGCTCGCGGGCCTCCTCGCGGTCGCGGGCGCCGCGGCCGGGCAGAGCGCCGAGCCGGGCGTCACGGCGACGACGATCCTGCTCGGGGGCACCGTGCCGCTCTCCGGGGAGGCGGCGGCCTTCGGCGCGATCGCCCCGGGGGCGAGGGCCTACTTCGACTACGTCAACGCGCGTGGCGGCGTCCACGGCCGGAAGATCGAGTACCGCTTCTACGACGACGCCTACAACCCGGCGCAGACCGTGCAGCTGACCCGCAGGCTCGTCGAGCAGGACCAGGTCTTCGCGATCTTCAACTCGGCCGGCACGGCGCAGAACCTCGCCGTCCGGGAGTACCTGAACGCGGCGAGGGTGCCGCAGCTCTATGTCGGGGACGGCTCCGACGCGATCGGCCGCGGCGGCGCCCGGTACCCGTGGACGCTCGGGTTCCTGCAGAGCTACCGGGGCGAGGGAGCGATCTACGGGCGCGATCTCGTCGCGCGGCGGCGCGGCGCGCGGATCGCGTTGCTGCTGGAGAACACGGAGCTCGGCAAGGACCTGGCGCGCGGCCTCTCGCGGGCGATCGCGGGCAAGGGGCCGAAGGTGGTGGCCTCGGAGGCGTACGAGTTCACCGGCGCCGACGTCTCGAGCCAGGTCGCGAAGCTGAAGGCGTCCGGCGCCGACACGCTCATGCTCTTCGCGACGCCGAAGTTCGCGATCCAGGCGATCGCCTACGCCCACCGGCTGGGCTGGAAGCCGCGCGTCTACATCGCCTCGGTGTCGATCGAGCCCGGGATCATGTCGATCATGCGGACGACGGCGCCGGAGCTGACGAAGGGCGCGCACTCGGTCGCGTTCGTCAAGGACCCGAACGACCCGATCTGGGCGAAGGACCCGGCGCTCGCGCTGTACCGGAAGGTGATGCGCACCCACTACCCGGCAGGGAAGCCGGCCGACGTCTACAACTGGTACGGCATGACCGTCGCCTGGACGATGGTCGAGACGCTGCGAGCGGCGGGCCGCAGCCTGACGCGCGCTGGGTTGCTGAAGGCGGCGCGCAGCCTCGACCTGAGGAACAACCCGTTCCTGCTGCCGGGCATCGCCCTCCGGACCTCCGCGACCGTCTCGTTCCCGATCGCGAACGTCTACCTGTACCGCTACGACAACCGGCAGTGGGTGCGCTCGAGCGGCCTGCTGCCCGCACGCTGAGGAGGCAACGAATGAGAAAGGGCATCCGCTTCGGGGTACCGGCGCTCGCGGCGCTGGCGGTGCTCGCTCTGCCCGCGAGCGCGTCGGCCGCATACACGACGCCCACGCTGAAGGTGTCGCAGTCGGGCACCACCACGACCCTCTCCGCCACCGTCGCGCCCACGGACGACGCCACCGCCCGCGCGGTCATCTACGCGGCCGCCGGCGTCCAGGTGACGCTCAACCAGCCGCCCGGCACGAAGCTGGGCACCGCGGTGGCGCAGGCGTCCGCGCTCGATCTCGGCGGTGCGCTGCTGCCGCTGGAGGGCGACGTGGTCGTCGCGCCGCCGGGCGCCGTCACCGCCCAGGTGCAGACCGCCTGCACGCAGGGCCAGGCGCCCGCCGCCACGTGGCTGATGAGCCTGCAAGCTGCCGGGCAGCCGCTCAACATCCCGGTCTTCGTCGTCCTGACGAGCGGTACGGAGGCCCAGCTGGGCCCGGCGAAGCTGATCGTCTGCCTCGGCCCGCCCGACATTCCCGCGGGAGCCCCGGGCCGCGCCGTCTTCGGCGCGAAGCTGACGGAGTCCACGCTCACGCTCGACGGCGTCTTCGGCGTCGCCCCGCTCGCGCCGTGGCTCGCCATGTGGACGCCGTACCAGGCCGGCAACGGGCAGCCGAACGCGGCCGGCACCGTCGCCTCGCCGAGCGTCATCGCTTCGAGCGCGCTCACGGTCGGGCGCGTCGTCCGCGGCGCGCGGACGACGATCGCCGGCCGCGCCACCCAGGCGCAGCAAGGCCTCGCCAGGGCGAACGTGCAGATCTTCGCCGGCAAGACCCGGGCGGCGCTCAAGCGGATCAGGACCGTGAGGGCGAACGCGAACGGCGCCTACTCGTTCACCACGCGGAACCCGGGCCCGTTCTTCCGTAGCAGGGTCGTGCTGCCGGTCCGCCCCGCGCCGCAGCTCTGCCAGCAGCTCGCGGCCCAGCTGCCGGTGCCCTGCGTCAACGGGCAGGTCAGCGGGGTCAGCCTGACCTCGCGCGTCGTCCGGCGTTAGCGCCCGACGAAGAACGTGACGGGCGGGGCGGCCCGAGCGCCCCGCCCGTCTATCCTCGCGGCATGGCGACCGTCCGCCTGGGCACGTGCAGCTGGGCGGACGAGGGCCTGCTGCGCTCGTGGTACCCGCGCGGCGTCTCGACGGCCGAGGCCAGGCTCCGCCACTACGCCGAGCGCTTCGACACGGTCGAGGTCGACTCGCCGTTCTACCGGCTGCCCGACCCCGACGTCACCCGCCGCTGGGCGCAGCGGACGCCCGACGGCTTCACGTTCCACGTCAAGGCGGCGAAGGGGATGACCCACCACGCGGAGGAGCCGCTCGAGCAGGCGTTCGCCGACTTCCGCGCGTCCGTCGAGCCGCTCGAGCTCTCGGGGAAGCTGCGGGGCGTCCTGCTCCAGTACCACCCGCGCGTCGTCAAGTCCCGCGAGGCGCTCGCGGAGCTCGCGAGGGTGCGGGAGCTGCTCGAGCCGCTCGTGCCGCTCGTCGAGTTCCGGCACCGCTCGTGGATGGACGAGGACGAGCGCGACGACACGCTCGCGTTCCTCGAGCAGCACGGGCTCGCGTACGTGTCGGTGGACGCGCCGCGAACGCGCGCGTCGAACGTGCTGCCGCGCGTGGCGGCCGCTACGCACCCGGTCGCCTACGTCCGCTTCCACGGCCGCAACGTGCGGACGTGGAACATCAAGGCGGAGAAGTCGTGGCAGCGGTTCGACTGGATGTACTCGGCCGAGGAGCTGTCCGAATGGGTCGGCCCGATCCAGCGGCTCGCCCGCGAGGCGGACGAGGTCTACGCGATGTTCAACAACAACCGCGACGACTTCGCGCCGCGCAGCGCCGTCATCCTGCGCGACCTGCTCGACGAGGCGGGCGTGCCCGCGACGGGCGGCGTCGAGCCGCCGCCGCGCGAGCTGACGCTCTTCTGACGACCTGTGGAGAGAT
>DATBMD010000018.1:0-9709 GCA_036555085.1 Gaiellaceae bacterium | reverse complement strand
TCCGAGCTGTCGCCGGCCCTGCGCGAGTCGGCGCTCTACGACCGGCAGACGATCGCCGAGATCCAGCGCGCGGCCCGAGAGGGGATCTACGACATCCGCGGGTTCGGCGCGAAGCGGCGCGTCCCGCACTTCGACGACCTGCTCTTCCTCGGCGCGAGCATCTCCCGGTACCCGCTCGAGGGCTACCGCGAGCGCTGCGACACCGACGTCGTGCTCGGCACCCGTCATGCCGGCAGGCCGCTCGAGCTGAAGATCCCGGTGACGATCGCGGGGATGAGCTTCGGCGCGCTCTCGGCGCCCGCGAAGGAGGCGCTCGGGCGCGGGGCCAGCGAGGTCGGTACCTCGACGACCACCGGCGACGGGGGCATGACCCCCGAGGAGCGAGAGCACTCGCAGACCCTCGTCTACCAGGTGCTGCCGTCGCGCTACGGGATGAACCCCGACGACCTCCGGCGCGCCGACGCGGTCGAGATCGTCGTCGGCCAGGGCGCCAAGCCCGGCGGCGGCGGCATGCTGCTCGGGCACAAGATCTCCGACCGCGTCGCCGAGATGCGCGACCTGCCCCGGGGCATCGACCAGCGGAGCGCGTGCCGGCACCCGGACTGGACGGGGCCGGACGACCTCGAGATCAAGATCGGCGAGCTGCGCGAGATCACCGACTGGGAGAAGCCGATCTTCGTCAAGGTCGGCGCGACGCGCACGTACTACGACGTCCAGCTCGCGGTCAAGGCGGGCGCCGACGTGATCGTGGTCGACGGGATGCAGGGAGGCACGGCCGCGACCCAGGAGGTGTTCATCGAGCACGTCGGCATCCCGACGCTGCCGGCCGTGCGGCTGGCGGTCGACGCCCTGCAGGAGCTCGGCATGCACCGGCAGGTCCAGCTCGTCGTCTCCGGCGGGATCCGCACGGGCGCCGACGTAGCGAAGGCGCTGGCGCTGGGCGCGGACGCCGTCTCGATCGGCGTCGCTGCCCTGATCGCGCTCGGCGACAACAGCCCCGAGCACGACACTGCGTACCGGGAGATCGGCAGCGCCGCCGGCTTCTACGACGACTGGCAGGCCGGGCGCGACCCGGTCGGCATCTCCACGCAGGACGACGAGCTCGCGGCCCGCTTCGATCCCGTTCTCGGTGGGCGCCGCCTGGCGAACTACCTGCGCGTGCTGACGCTCGAGACGCAGACGCTCGCGCGCGCGTGCGGCAAGTCGCACGTCCACAACCTCGAGCCGGAGGATCTCGTCGCCCTCACCGTCGAGGCCGCCGCGATGGCCCGGGTCCCGCTGGCGGGGACGAGCTGGATTCCCGGCGTCGGGGACGCGCGGTGAGGCGTCGTAGTTACCGGCAGGAGCATCCGGGTGCTCACCGATGGCGGTCGGCTCCCGGCGTGCAACGGTGGCGCGGAAGGGAGGTGGACGATGTCGACCATCTCGCACCAGCCGAACGAGGTCCTTCCGGAACGGCGGCACTGGTCTGCCCAGCTCCTCGTCGTGGAGATGTGGGCGTCGCTCGCGATCGTCGCGATGTGGATCGCCGTGGCGGTCACGGCCGTGTGGGGCCTGGATTTCGTCTCCAACAGCGGCCCCGGGGGGAGCAGCACCACCATTCCGTCCGGAATTGCCGTGGCGGTGTTCGCGTCGATCGGGACCTGGGCGGTCGCGAAGCACGGCTTCGCCGGTCGCCGGCGGGAGTAATCGTCGCGCGCCACACCGGCGACCGTTCATCACAGGGAAGAGGTCCGACCACCGGGCCTCTTCTCCCGTTCGGGTAACGCTTCCGGCCGTGCTCCTCTACGACTCGCGCGTCTCGGGCAACTGCTACAAGGTGCGGCTGCTGCTGGCGCAGCTCGGGCTGGAGTACGAGCGCGTCGAGCTCGACGTCGTCGACCGCTCGAACCGGCTCGAGGTGCTCGGCGGGCTCAGTCCGGCGCTGCGGGTGCCGACGCTCGTCTTCGACGACGGGCGCTCGCTGGGCGAGTCGAACGCGATCATGTGGTACCTGGCCGACGGTACGTCGTTCGTCCCGACCGACCCGTTCGAGCGCGCGCAGGTGCTGCAGTGGCAGTTCTTCGAGCAGTACGACCACGAGCCGAACGTCGCCGTGGCGCGCTTCTGGCTGACGAAGAAGCCCGGCGAGGCCGACCCGGAACGCCTGGCGGGCTGGCACGCGGGCGGCTACCGGGCGCTCGACGCCATGGAGCGCCACCTCGACGGGAACGAGTTCCTCGTCGGCGGCCGCTACTCGCTCGCCGACATCGCGCTCTACGCGTACACGCACGTCGCCGGCGAGGGCGGCTTCGAGCTCGACCGCTACCCGGCGATCCGCGCCTGGCTCGCTCGCGTCGCCGCCCAGCCGGGTCACTGCCGGATCGACGACTGACCGCGTCCGGCGGTCGGCGGCGGGGCGGCGCAGGGCGCCGCGAAAGGGCCTGAGCGCCGACTCTCAGGCGGCCTTGCCGGCCCAGCCGAGCTCGCGCGAGATCGTCTCGGTCGCGCCGAGGAGAAGCGGCAGCGCCTTGCGGGCCGCCGTGCGGCCGAAGCGCGGGATCGGCCCCTGCAGGGCCGCGATCGCGGCCAGCTCGCCGCGACTCGACCAGACGGGCGCCGCGATCGCGTTCAGCTCCGGCTCGCGCTCCTCGTACGCCTCCGACCAGCCGCGCTTGCGGACCCGCGCGAGCTCGCGCGCGAGCTCGTCGGGGTCGACGATCGTGCGCGGCGTATACGGGACGAGCGGCGGTGCCGGCAGCCGGCCCGAGAACGCGAGCATCACCTTGCCGGCCGCGGTCGCATGGCCGATCGACGGCCGTCCCAGACGCGTCACGCCCTGGACGTACCGGTCGGTGGGGACGAAGTCGACGGTGATCGCGTCCCGGTCGCCGGGCACGGAGAGCGTCGCGGTCTCGTCCACGGCCGCGACCAGCCGCTCGAGATGCGGTCGCGCGACGTCGCGGACGTCGAGCCGGGCCAGCACGGCGTTGCCGAGCTGGACGAGCCGGAGCCCCAGGCGGTAGCGCCCGCTGTCCTCGACGTACTCGATCAGCTCGCCGTCGAGGAGCGTGCCGAGCTGCCGCGAGACCGTGCTCGCCGACATGCCGGTTCGGCGGGCGAGCTCGTTCGTCCCGAGCGTGCCGCCCTCGGCGAGCGCATCGAGGACCGCCAGCGAACGCTCCGCCGAGGCGACCCGGCCCCGCGACGGTTGACCCGTTCGCGCCACGGGGATAGTATTGCGCAAGGCAGGACGCTGTTGCAAATGGCGGAATTCATCCCGGAGTAGGCACAGACGCGATGGCGATGCTCGTACCATGCCCGAACTGCGGGCCGCGCGAGGTCGAAGAGCTGCGCAACGCGGGCGAGACGACCCGGCGACCGGCCGACACGCCGAGCGTCCGGGACCTCAACGCGTACATCTACTTCCGCGACAACGTCGCCGGCGTCCAGCGCGAGTGGTGGTTCTGCCGGGTCTGCGAGGACTGGTTCCTCGCCGAGCGGCACACCGTCACGAACGAGGTCGTCCGCACCTGGCTCCCGGCGGCCCTGGCCTCCGCCCGGTCGGCGGCGGGCGGAGCGAGATGAGGCTCCCGCCGCAGCCGCTCGAGCGCATCGACCGCTCGCAGCCGATCACCTTCACGTTCGAGGGCAAGCCCGTCGGCGCCTTCGCCGGCGACACGATCGGCTCGGCGCTCTACGCGGCCGGACGGCGGGTCTTCTCCCGCAGCTTCAAGTACCACCGGCCGCGGGGCCTGCAGTGCTGCAGCGGCCACTGCGCCAACTGCCAGATGACGGTCGACGGCATCCCCAACGTCAGGGTCTGCATCGAGCCCGTGCGTGAGGGCGTCGTCGTCGGCGGCCAGAACACGCTCGGCTCGCTCGACCACGACCTGCTACGCGTCACCGACAAGCTCGGCGGCCCCTTCACGCCGCCGGGCTTCTACTACAAGACGTTCATCCGCCCGCGCCGGCTGTGGCCGCTCTACGAGAAGGTGCTCCGGAACGTGGCGGGCCTCGGCAAGCTCGACCCGGCGGGCGCGCGCTCGCAGCGCGTCGACGTGGAGCACCGGCACGTCGACGTCGTCGTGGTCGGCGGCGGGCGCAGCGGGCTGGAGGCGGCGATCGAGGCGGCGGAGCGCGGCGAGTCCGTCCTGCTGGTGGAAGAGGGGCTCGACCTGGGCGGCTCGCTGCTCGCACGGTCCGACGGGATCGAGGCCGCCCACGCGCTGCGGCGGCGCGCGGCGGACGCGGGCGTCGAGGTGCTGCATCCGGCCGTCGCGATCGGGCTGTTCGAGCAGAACCTCGTTCCCGTCGCCTGCGGCAACCTGTTGCTGAAGGTGCGCGCGCGTCGCGTCGTCGTCGCCGCCGGCGTCACCGAGCAGCCGCTGGTGTTCCCCGGCAACGACCTCGTCGGCGTGATGCTCCCCGGCGCGGCGACCCGGCTGGTGAACGCGTGGTCGATCAAGCCGGGCGAGCGGGCGGTCGTCCTCGCCGCGGACGACCGCGGCGTCGCCGCAACCGAGGCGCTCGAGGCGGCGGGAGTCGAGCTCGTCCGGGTGGTCGACCTCCGCGACGGACAGCCGCCGAACCTCGAGGCGCAGGGGAGGCGCGGACGGGTCTGCCAGGTCTCGCTCGACGGGCGCTGGGTCAAGTGCGACCTCGTCGTCATGTCCGGCAGCCCGCAGCCGAACACGAAATTGCTCGCGCAGGCGGGCGCACGCGTCGAGTACGACGCCGCCCGCGGGATCTTCGTGCCCGCCGACCTGCCGGCCGGGGTGGAGGCAGTCGGCTCGGTCACCGGCGAGGTGGGCGCGACCGCGGTTCCCGAGCCGGTGCTCGGCTACCGCGGCGACAAGTGCTTCGTCTGCTTCTGCGAGGACCAGACCACGAAGGACCTGAAGTACGCGATCGCCGAGGGGTTCGACTCGATCGAGCTGTCGAAGCGCTACACGACGGTGACCATGGGGCCCTGCCAGGGCCGGCTCTGCCACGTGCCGTCGATTCGCGTGCACGCGAAGCAGAACGGCGTCGACGAGAACACGATCGGCACGACGACCGCTCGCCCGCCCGCCACCCCGATCAGCCTCGGGCTGCTCGCCGGCCGGCCGCAGGAGCCGGTGAAGCGCACGTCGCTCCACCACCGCCACGAGGATCTCGGCGGCCGGATGATGTGGACGGGCGCCTGGAAGCGCCCGCACTCCTACGGCGACGACCCGGCCGAAGAGGCGCAGCACGTGCACCGCGCGCTCGGGCTGATCGACGTCTCCACGCTCGGCAAGCTCCTCGTCGCCGGCCCGGAGGCGGGCGCGTTCCTCGACCGGCTCTACCCGAACCGCTTCTCCGACCTGAAGGTTGGGCGCATCCGCTACGGCGTCCTCACGACCGACTCCGGCCGGATCATGGACGACGGCACCGTCGCGCGGCTCGACGACCTGACGTACTACGTGACGACCACCTCGACGGGCGCCGACGGCGTCTACCAGTGGTTCACGTGGTGGAACGCCGTCTGGGGGATGGACGTCGAGATCGCGAACGTCACCGGCGCGCTGGCCGCCGTCAACGTCGCCGGGCCCAACGCCCGCACGCTGATGGAGGGGCTCTGCGACGTCGACGTCTCGAACGAGGCGTTCGCCTACCTCGACGCGAAGCACTGCCGCGTCGCCGGCGTCCCCACGCTCGCCCTCCGCATCGGCTTCGTCGGCGAGCTCGGCTACGAGCTCCACTTCCCGAGCCCGCACGGCGAGCACGTCTGGGACACGCTGCTCGAGCGCGGGGCCGACCTGGGCGCGCGGCCGTTCGGGCTCGAGCCGCAGCGGATCCTGCGACTCGAGAAGGGCCATGTGATCGTCTCCCAGGACACCGACTCGGAGTCGAACGTGCTCGAGGCGGCGATGCCGTGGATCTTCAAGGCCGACAAGCCCGACTTCGTCGGCAAGTGGGCGACGGAGCAGGTCTCCGAGCGCGGCCTGCGGTGGATGCTGGTGGGCTTCGAGAGCCCCAACGGCGCGATGCCGCTCGAGGGCGGGCAGGTGGTCGTCGGCGGCCGCTCGGCCGGGCGCGTCACCAGCGTGCGCCGGAGCGCCGAGCTCGGCAAGGTGATCGGCCTCGCGATCGTGCCGGCGGAGCTCGCCGAGCACGGGTCGAGCTTCCAGGTGCAGGTGGACGGCCGCGTCGAGTCGATGACCGTCCACCTGGGGCCGTTCTTCGACCCCGAGGGAGCAAGGTTGAAGGCGTGAGCGGCGCGCTCGACTTCCTGAGCCCCGGGCTCGCGGAGCCGGCGGCGGTCGCGCGCTCGTCCCTGGAGCGGTGCCAGCGCGACGCGGGGGCGACCTTTGAGGAGCGCGGCGGCTGGCTCGTGCCGGTCTCGATCCCCGGCGAGGACGCGCATCTGGCGCACGTCGGCATCGCGGATCTCTCGCACGTGACGAAGCTCGAGGTCCGGCCCGCCGGCGACGCGCCGGAAGCGCCGGGGAGCGTCTGGTACCCGCTCTCGCGGCGGCGGGCGCTCTGCTTCTGCCACGTGCCGCAGCTCGCCGAGGTCCGGGCGCAGCTCGCCGACCGGCTCGTGCTCGACGTCACGGCCGCCTACGCCGTGCTCGCGCTGCAGGGGCCCGAGGCGCCGACCCTGCTCCGGCGGCTGACCCACCTGCACCACTTCCCCTCGGGCGGCGACGTCGCGCACGTCACGGCGCACGTCCTCGAGCAGGCGCCCAGCTACTGGATCGTCGTCGCGCAGGAGTACGGGCACTACCTGTGGGAGGTCGCCGTCGACCGCGCCGGGCCGCTCGGCGGCGGCCCCGTCGGCGTCGACGCGATCGGAGCGCTCCGGTGAAGGACATCTTCCTCCGCAAGCAGATTCTCAGGAGCCCCAGCGAGCTCAAGCGCCACTACGACGTCGTCATCGTCGGCGGCGGCTCGCACGGCCTCGCGACCGCGTACTACCTGGCGCTGCACCACGGCATCCACGACGTGGCGATCCTCGAGCAGAGCTACATCGGCTCGGGCGCCGCGGGCCGCAACACGACGATCATCCGCGCGAACTACCGGACGCCGGAGGGCGCGGCGTTCTACCAGGAGAGCGTCAAGCTCTACGAGCGCCTCTCCGGCGAGCTCGACTTCAACCTGATGTTCTCGCAGCACGGGCACTTCACGCTCGCGCACTCGGACCGCTCGCTGGTGGTGCAGCAGGAGCGCGCGGAGGTGAACAAGCTGCTCGGGATCGAGAGCCGCGTGATCGACGCAGCGGAGGTGAAGCGGCTCTGCCCGCAGATCGACATCTCGCAAGACGTCACCTGGCCGATCCTCGGGGCGCTCTACCACCCGCCCGGCGGGATCATCCGCCACGACGCGGTCGTCTGGGGCTACGCGAAGCAGGTCGGCCGCGCCGGCATCGACATCCACCAGGGGGTCGAGGTGACCGGCGTCGACGTCTCGGGCGGGCGCGTGCGCGGCGTCCGGACCAACCGCGGCGACGTCTCCTGCGGGGTCGTGCTGAGCGCCACCGCCGGCTGGTCGAGCATCGTCGCGCGGCTGGCGGGAGTACGGCTGCCGATCACCACGAGCATCCTGCAGGCGTTCGTGACCGAGCCGGTGAAGCCGTTCCTCGACAAGATCATCGTCTCCGCGCAGATGCACATCTACGTCTCGCAGACCGACCGCGGCGAGTTCCTGATCGGCGCGGAGGTCGAGCCGTACCCGACCTACTCGAACAAGGGCACGTTCCCGTTCGTCGAGTACGCGGCGCGGCACGTGCTGGAGCTGTTCCCGCAGCTGCACGCGACGAAGATCCTGCGCCACTGGACCGGGCTCTGCGACATGAGCCCCGACTACAGCCCGATCATGGGCCTCACCGAGGTCGACGGGTTCCTCGTCGACTGCGGCTGGGGGACGTACGGCTTCAAGGCGGCCCCGATCACCGGGGTGACGCTCGCGGAGCTGATCGCCACCGGCCGGACTCCGGCCCTGATCGAGCCGTTCGCGCTCGAGCGCTTCCACACCGACACCCTGGTCTCCGAGCTCGCCGCCGCGGCCGTGAGCCACTGACGAGAGAGGACACATGACGCAGACGAAGATGCCGTCGAGCCTCGAGATCGCGCAGGCCGCCGCGCTCCGCCCGATCGCCGAGGTCGCTGCCGACGCCGGCATCGAGCCGGACGAGCTCGAGCAGTACGGCCGCTACAAGGCGAAGGTCGACCTCTCGATCCTGGAGCGCCTCGCCGGGCGGCCGGACGGCAAGCTGATCAACGTCACCGCGATCACGCCCACGCCGGCAGGCGAAGGCAAGACCACCACGTCGGTGTCGCTCACGCAAGGCCTGGGCGTGCTCGGCAAGAAGCCCGTGCTCGCAATCCGCGAGGCGTCGCTCGGCCCCGTGTTCGGGGTCAAGGGCGGCGCGGCGGGCGGCGGCTACGCGCAGGTCGTGCCGATGGAGGACCTGAACCTCCACTTCACGGGAGACCTCCACGCGATCACGGCAGCGAACAACCTCCTCGCCGCCCTGATCGACGCGCACCTGCTCCACGGGAACGTGCTCGGGATCGACCCGCTGACGATCTCGTGGCGGCGCTGCATGGACATGAACGACCGCTCGCTCCGCGACATCGTCACCGCGCTCGGCGGCCCCGTGAACGGGTACCCGCGCCAGACCGGGTTCGACATCACCGCTGCGAGCGAGGTGATGGGGCTCGTCGCAGTCGCACGGGACCTCCATGACCTGCGCGAACGTCTCGGCCGGATCACGGTGGGGCACACGTTCGAAGGCGAGCCCGTCACCGCCGAAGACCTGAAGGCGGCCGGCTCGATGACGGTGCTGCTGAAGGAGGCGATCAAGCCGAACCTCGTGCAAACGCTGGAAGGCCAGCCTGCGTTCATCCATTGCGGCCCGTTCGCGAATATCGCACACGGGAACAACTCGCTGGTCGCCGACCGCGTCGGGCTCAAGCTCGGCGACTACCTCGTGACCGAGTCCGGGTTCGCGTCGGACA
Organism: Gaiellaceae bacterium; assembly: GCA_036555085.1. GTDB lineage: Bacteria > Actinomycetota > Thermoleophilia > Gaiellales > Gaiellaceae > Gaiella. The sequence continues at coordinate 743 of DATBMD010000018.1, read as the reverse complement.
TGGGAATGGAGAAGTTCTTCGACATCACCTGCCGGATCGGCGGGCTCCGCCCGAGTGCCGTCGTGCTCGTCGCGACCGTGCGGGCGCTCAAGCACCACGGCGGCGACCTTGACGGCGGGATGGCCGAGATCGAGGGCGGCGCCGCCAACATGGCGCGTCACATCCAGATCATCCGGCATTTCGGGCTGCAGGCGGTCGTCGGAGTCAACAAGTTCCCGACCGACACGACGGAGGAGCTAGAGCTCGTCAAGCGCCTCGCACGTGAGTGCGGCGCGTACGCCGCCGAGGTCAACACGGCGTTCGAGCACGGCGGCAAGGGCGCCGCCGCGCTCGCCGAGGCGGTCGTCGCCGTCGCCGACGAGCCCTCCGAGTTTCGCCTCGCGTATCCGTACGACGCGCCTATCGAGGAGAAGATCCGCGCGATCGCCACCGACGTGTACGGCGCCGACGGCGTCTTCCTGCTCAAGACGGCGAAGGACAAGGCGGCGTCGTTCGAGCAGGCGGGCCTCGGTCACCTTCCCATCTGCATGGCGAAGACGCACCTCTCGCTGTCCCACGACGCGACGCTCCTGAACGCGCCGACCGGCTTCACGGTCACCGTCCGCGACCTGCGGCCGTACACCGGCGCCGGCTGGATCGTCGCCCTGTGCGGCGACATGCAGACGATGCCCGGCCTGGGTGCCAAGCCGGCCGCCTTCGCGATCGACGTGGACGAGCGCGGGGAGACCGTCGGGCTGTTCTAG
>DATBMD010000004.1:0-5868 GCA_036555085.1 Gaiellaceae bacterium | reverse complement strand
ACCGTCTGTGGGACGAGGCCGACCTCGGCCGGCCAGACGAGGCCGCTGCCGAGCCCGTAGAGCGACTGCGTCACGACGATCCACGCGACCGAGCCGGTGCCGCCGAGGACGATCGCGGCCGTCGCCGCCTGCGACGCCGCCTGCACGAGCGAGGCGCCGACGAGCACGAGCTGGCGCGGCAGCCGGTCCGAGAGCACGCCGCCGAGCAGCGTGACCGCGACTTCCACCGTCATCCGGGCGGCGAGGACGACCCCGAGCGCGACGGGCGAGTCGGAGATCTCGAGCACCGCGAAGGCCAGGGCGATGTCGGCCAGCCCGTCGCCCAGTGTCGAGATCGTGGTTGCCGAGAAGAGCAGCCGGAAGTTCCGCTCGCCGAGCGGCCCCAGCCGGTCGCGCAGCGAGGCCGACATCGCCGGGTAGCGTACGCGCGTGCTCTTCGGCGCTCACGTCTCGTCGGCCGGGGGCATCTCGAACGCGGTCGACCGGGCGGAGGCGCTCGGGTGCGACGCGGTCCAGGTGTTCACCCAGAGCCCGCGGATGTGGCGGCCGACCGACCATACCGAGGAGCAGGTCGAGCGCTTTCGCGCGCGCCGCGACGAGGCCGGGATCGGCGCCGTCGTCTGCCATGCCCTCTACCTCGTCAACCTCGCCAGCCCCGACGACCAGCTCTACGAGCGGTCGCGGGCGGCGATGCGCGCCACGGTCGATGCCGCCTGCGCGATCGGCGCCGAGGGGGTCGTCTTCCACGTCGGGTCGCACCTCGGCACGGGGTTCGACGCCGGCGTCGCGCGGATCGTCCCGGCCATGCAGGAGCTGCTGGACGCGTGCGACGGGCGTACGCGGCTGCTGCTCGAGAACACCGCGGGCACGGGCGGGACGATCGGACGCTCGACCGCGGAGCTCGAGGCGCTGTTCGAGGCGCTCGACGGACACCCGCTGCTCGGCGTCTGCCTCGACTCCTGCCACTGGTGGGCATCGGGGGTGGACGTCACGGACCCGGCTGCGCTGGACGAGGCCGTCTCCGACCTCGAGCGCCGGATCGGTCTTGATCGCCTGCTCTGCCTCCACGTCAACGACTCGAAGACGCCGCTCGGGTCGAACCGCGACCGCCACGACAGCGTCGGCCGGGGCCTCATGGGCGACGGTCTCGGCGCCTTCCTCGCCCATCCGGCCTTCCAGGAGCTGCCGGCGATCCTCGAGACGGCCCGGGCGGACAGCGACGGCATCGACGCTGCCGACGTCGCCGGGCTGCGGAAGCTGCACGCCAAGGCGATCCGCCGCCGAGCCCGAGCTGGCGGCAAGCCCTCCGCGCCTACAAGGCGGGCAGCAAAGACCCGGCGAGCGTCCTCCCGCCGCCCGAGCCGCCGCGGAGACACGTCCGGCCCGGCCTAGGCTGTTCCGGCCGCGTCCCGGGCCGCCGGCCTCCTCCCCACGGCTTCAGCCTATCCGCGCATTGCGCACGGATGGGTGACGGCTTCGTCGCGGAAGTGCGCCGGATTCTCCGCAGGGCCCGCGACGCGAGAGCGCCGGCCGGCTACCGGGGCTCGAGCTGGGCGATCACGCGGAAGCTCGGCCGAGAGCGGGGCAGCTCGAAGAACTCGGGGTTGCGACAGCCGAGCTCGTCGCCGCGATGCTCGTAGCACGAGGACACCTCCACCCGGCACATCGGCAGCGGCGCCCGCCGCGCCTTGACGCCGCCGAAGCCGTCGCGCCTGCGCTCGGCCGCCCGCAGCAGGTCGAGGTCGATCTCGACGTCGAACACCTTTTGCATGCAGCCGATGTACGTGTGCCCCCACGCCTCGTAGGCGTAGACGAACGGGCAGGCCCGCTCGAGGCAGGCGCCCGGGTAGACCACCTTGTCGCAGTGGACCTCGCACCGGCGGCACTCCACCTCGTCCTGCGGGTGGAGCGGAAGCTCGATCTGCCTCTGTGGCTGCTGGGTCTCCGGGGTCACCTGCCGTGATTGTGGAATCCCACGCCCTCTACGCGCAAGACTTGACATTCACGCTGTTTTCAGGCAAAGGGCCGGCGCGGATGTCGTTCGTCGCTGCGGCACAGTCGCCCGCACACGGACGGATAGGGTTCGTCGCCATGGTCCGCCGGGTCCTTTTCGCCTCGCTCTTGCTCGCGCCCCTCACCGTCGCGCTGCACTATCTGACGGACATCGGCGAGGTCGCGGAGTTCTCGATCGCGGCACTCGCGCTCGTCCCCCTGGCCTGGCTGATCGGCGAGGCGACCGAGCACGCCGCCGAGCACACCGGCCCCGGGATCGGCGGCTTCCTGAACGCCACGTTCGGCAACGCCCCGGAGCTGATCATCGCGCTGATCGCGGTCAACGAGGGCCTGACGGAGGTCGTGCGAGGGTCGCTGACGGGATCGGTGATCGGCAACCTGCTGCTCGTGCTCGGGTTCTCGCTGCTCTTCGGCGGCCGCGGCGAGCTCGACCGCTTCTCCAGCTTCCTGTCCTTCGCGCTGATCGGCCTCGCGCTCGTCCTCTTCCTGATCCCCGCGATCCCCGGCTGGGACGGCGACCCCGATCGCGACTCGCTGGCGGCGCTGTCGGTGCCGGTCTCGATCGCCCTCCTGGTCGTGTACGTCGGGGCAACGTGGTTCTCGCTGCGGCGGCATCACGGGATGCACGTCGCGAGCGACGAGGAGATCCGCGCGTGGTCGCTGCCGCTCTCGCTCGCCGTCCTGGGCGCCGCCACCGTCGCGACGGCATTCGTGGCCGAGATCCTGGTCGGCTCGCTCGAGGTGTTCGCCGACGAGGTCGGCCTGACCGACTTCTTCGTGGCGGCGGTGATCGTCGCGATCGTCGGCAACGCGGCGGAGCACGGTGGCGCCGTCGTGGTCGCCTACCGGGGCAAGATCAAGCTCGCGGCCGAGATCGCGCTGGCGTCCGCGGCTCAGGTCGCGGTCTTCCTGATCCCAGCCGTCGTGCTCCTCTCCCTGCTGATCGACCCGCTGGCCCTGAGCTTCCGGGTCGTCGAGATCGCGGCGCTGGCCGGCTCGCTGGCGTTCACCACGGTCGTGCTCTGGGCCGGGCATTCGAGCCGCCTGCGGGGGGCGCTGCTGGTCGGCGCGTACGTCACCGTCGCGATCGCGTTCTACGCGGCGGGCGAGCGCACGGCCGGGTGAGGCGCTCGGCGCCTCAGCCGAACGTCGACGGCTCGCGCGTGCACGGGTAGGTCGCGAAGTAGAGCTTCACGACCGCGCCGTTCTCGTCGCGCACAGCCCGCAGCAGCTCGCCTCGCTCGCGCCCTTCGACGCAGCGCCAGCGGTCGTCGCCCTGCGGCTCGAAGGTCGCGTGCCGATTCCAGGCCGCGGCCCCGACGAGCTCCGCCCGGAGGCGTCCCTCGCGCCAGCTGACCACGAGCTCGTCGCCCTCGGTCCACCAGCGGCCCAGCAGGGCGGCGACGTCGCGGGGCGGCCCTTCGCTGGGTGACCAGGGCGGCACCTCCGCCGGCAGGAGCTCCGCGGTGGCCTCGAGGAGGTCGAGGCCCAGCGTCTGCGGATCGGCGCCCGCCCCGGTGTTCGTGAGCACGACTGCGCCGATCTCGTCGGCGCGCGAGACCCCGAGGAAGGCCAGGAAGCCCGGCATCGCGCCGCCGTGCCCGGCGACCACGCGATCGCCGCGGCGGTAGAGGCCGAGCCCGAGCCCCCAGCCGGTCGTCCAGCGCTCCTGATCGGCCATCACGGCCACGCGCGCCATCTCGTCGAGCGTCTCCCGACGCAGGACACGGTCGTCTCCTGCCGCGAGGAAGGCGCCCCACCGGGCGAGGTCTCCGACCGTCGACCAGAGCTGGCCGAGCGCCGCCGTCGTTTCGGTGAGCTCGAGGTCGGGCTCGAGGCGAGCCGCGCCGGCATACGGCTCGACGAAGTAGCCGCGGGCGTACGGCGGCCGGGGCTGGAGAAGCGTCCGCTCGAGGCCCAGCGGGTCGAGCACGCGCTCCGCCAGCACTTCGGGGAACGGGCGGCCGTGCAGCCTGGCGACCACCTCGCCGAGCAACCCGTAGGCCAGGTTCGAGTAGTGCCAGTGGGCACCGGGCGCGAGCACGCGCTCGGCGTCCTCGAGGCCCGCGACCAGCTCCTCGCGATCCGGCGGCCGCATCGTCTCCCAGATCTCGCCCGGCGGCTCGCGCTGAAGCCCCGTCAGGTGGGCGAGCGCGTGCCGGACGGTCGGGCCGGCCGACATCTCGGGCACGTACGTGCGCAGCGGCGCGTCCAGCTCGAGGCGCCCTTCGTCGCGGAGCTGCAGCACGCAGACGGCGGTGAAGGTCTTCGTGATCGAGCCGATCCGGTAGGCGTGTGCCGGCGTCGCCTGCTCGCCTGCGTCGACGTCCGCGACGCCGAGCGCCTCGGCCCAGACGACCTCGCCGCTCCGGAAGACGGCGGCCCCGACCGACGGCAGCCGCCACTCGGACTGCGCCCGCCGCAGCCTCCGGCCGAGCCTCTCGGCGAGCACGTCAGGCGCGGGCAAGGGCGCCCAGCGCCGCGGGTGCAGCCGCACACGCGCGGTCGACGTCGTCGTCCGTGAGGTCGAGGTGCGTCACGGCTCGCAGGACGGTCGGGTGAATCGTCGACGAGAGGCCGATGCCGGCGTCGCGCAGGCGCCCGAGCGCCTCGTCGCGCCCGATCCCGAGAGGTGAGACGTCGACCTGGACGAAGTTCGTCTCGACCTGGTCGAGGTCGACCGGCAGGCCTGCACGGTGCCAGGCCTCCGCCAGTCGCCTGGCGCGGGCGTGGTCGTCGGCGAGCCGCTCGACGTTGTGGTCGAGCGCGTAGACGCCGGCCGCCGCCACGACCCCCGCCTGCCGCATCGCGCCGCCGAACAGATGCTTGTCGCGCCAGGCGCGCTCCCCGAGCGGCGCCGGGCCCGCCAGGAGCGCTCCCAGCGGGCAGCCCAGGCCCTTCGAGAGGCAGATCGTGACCGTGTCGGCATGAACCGCGATCGCGGCGGGCGCGACGCCCTGCGCGACCGCGGCGTTCAGCAGCCGAGCACCGTCCAGGTGCACCGCGAGCCCGCCCTCGCGCGCCGCGCCGACCACCGCCTCGAGCTCGTCGAGCGGCCAGCAGCGGCCACCGGAGGAGTTGTGCGTGTCCTCGAGCGACAGCAGCGTGGCACGCTGGTCCGCAGCCTTGGTGCTGGGCTCGGCGGCGGCGCGCACCTGCTCGGGCTCGAGCCGTCCGACGCGGCCCCGCAGCCCGAGCGTCACGAGCCCCGCGTGCGCTCCGGCGCCGCCGTACTCGTAGATCAGGACGTGCGAGTGCTCCTCCGCGACGAGCACGTCGCCCGGGCGCGTGTGGAGCCGCAGCGCGATCTGGTTCGCCATGGTCGCGGTCGGCAGGAAGAGCGCCCAGTCCTTCCCCAGGAGCGACGCAACGCGCTCCTGGAGGGCGGTCACGGTCGGGTCCTCGCGCTTCTGCTCGTCGCCGACGTCGGCGGCGGCGATCGCGGCGCGCATGCCGGCCCCCGGCCGGGTCGCCGTGTCGGAACGCAGGTCGATCACTGGTCCGGCAGCGTACTCACCAGGGGCGGCCGGGAACTCTGTAACTTGCATTTTACGTAAGCATGGTGTTAAATAAGCGCCGTGCGCGCGCTCGAGGCACTCGCCGATCCGACCCGTCGGGAGATCGTCGACCTGCTCGCCGACGGCGAGCTCGACGCCGGCACGATCGCGTCACGGTTCCCGGTCTCGCGCCCCGCGGTGTCGCGGCACCTCCGGGTGCTCCGCGAGGCCGGTCTCGTCAACGTCCGCCCCGATGCGCAGCGGCGGCTCTACGCGCTCGACCCTGCACCCCTTGCGGAGCTCGACGCGTGGCTCGCCCGCTACCGCGTCTTCTGGGCGAACCGTCTCGACGCCCTCG
>DATBMD010000343.1:0-7472 GCA_036555085.1 Gaiellaceae bacterium | reverse complement strand
CGAGGGCTACATCCACGTCGGCCTCTACGACGACGGCACGCCCGGCGACATCTTCGTCGACATCGCGAAGGACGGCACGACGATGGCCGGCCTGATGAACTCGCTGATGATCGCCGTCTCGATGGGCCTCCAGTACGGCGTGCCGCCCGAGGTCTACGTCTCGAAGCTGTCGCACCTCCGCTTCGAGCCGTCCGGGCTCACGAACGACGAGGACATCCGCACCGCGAAGTCGATCGTCGACTACATCTTCCGCTGGTTCGGCAAGAAGTTCCTGACGCCCGAGCAGCAGGAGGAGGCCGGGATCCTGACCCCCGAGGTGAAGGCGCGCCTGGCGGCGCAGTACAACGCCGGCGTCGCCGCCGCCACGCCCCCGGAGGCCGCGCCGCCCGGCCAGACGGCTCTGTTCAACCAGTGGGAGGACGCCGTCGAGTGCGCCCGCTGCGGCGGCCGGATGGTCCGGACGGGCAGCTGCTACACCTGCCGCGACTGCGGGACGAACACCGGCTGCAGCTGAGCTCGGCGCGTCACATCTGCGGACGCTGACCCAGCGCGCAGTCTTACGCCTCACGCATCGGGCCGCTTGCGGGCGGCCCGATGTGCAGCGTCAGGAACTCGTCCACGCGAATGAGCCGTAGAGCCCAGCGAACCGGCAGCGGGACAAGCTGGCGCGTCGGATCGTTGAAGCGCTCGGGGTCGCGCAGCTCGACCGTCCTGCCGCGCGTCTCGAGCCTGCAGCCGCCGGCGGCGAGGACGTTCCGCACCCAGTCGGCGTCGGGGCCGTAGGTGAGCACGAACACGTACTGCTCGCCCTCGCGGAAGACGTTGACCGGCGTGCGGTAGGCGCGGCCGGAGCGCCGTCCGACATGGGACACGATCCCGAAGCCGGGGAGCCGGCCGGCGACTCGGCCTGTCAGGCGATTCGTGACGCGGGTGTTGAAGCGGGCTAGGCGCTTCGGGAGCGGCATGGCAAGCCCTTCCATGGTGACACGGCATGGCCCGCTCGGCCGTACAGTGGAGCCGTGTTCGCCGTCGCCGCCGAGGCCTACGACCGCTTCATGGGGCGCTATTCGACACCGCTTGCGCCGCTGCTCGCGGGCTTCGCGGGCGTCCGCGCCGGGCAGCGCGTGCTCGATGTCGGCTGCGGACCAGGCGCGCTCACAGCGGAGCTCGTCCAGCGCCTCGGGCCTTCGGAGGTGTTCGCGGTCGACCCGTCCGAGCCGTTCGTCGAGGCGGCACGCGAGCGCAACCCCGGTGTCGACGTGCGCCGCGCAGCGGCCGAGCAGCTGCCGTTCCCGGACGATGCGTTCGACACGTCGCTCGCGCAGCTCGTCGTCCACTTCATGGCGGACCCGGTCGCGGGCCTGAGCGAGATGGCCCGCGTGACCCGAGCCGGCGGCGCCGTCGCGGCGTGCGTCTGGGACCACGCGGGCGGCGGCGGGCCGCTCGGCCGCTTCTGGAGCGCGGCCCACGAGCTCGACCCTGACGTCGAGGACGAGTCCCGCCTCGCCGGCGCCCGTGAGGGCCACCTCGGCGAGCTCTTCCGGGAGGCGGGCCTGGGCGAGGTCGAGCAGACGGCGCTCGCGGTGACCGTCGAGCATGCGAGCTTCGAGGAGTGGTGGGAGCCGTTCACGCTCGGCGTCGGCCCCGCAGGCGCCTACGTCTCCCGGCTCGATCCCGCCGGACACGCCCGCCTGCGCGAGCGCTGCCGGGACGCCTTTCCCGCGGGCGACTTCGACGTCACCGCCGTGGCGTGGGCCGCACGCGGCCTGGCCTAGCGGACGCGGAGGCGGAACTTGCCGAGGACGAGCTTCCTGGGCAGCGCGTCGACGAGAAGCTCCAGCGCACCCGCCGCCTCCGCGGGGCTCGGTCGAGCCGCCGGGTCGGCAGCGAGGCAGGCCATGACGAGCTCGCGGAGCTCCTCCGGGAGCTTCTCGGGAAGCGGTGCAGGCGGCTCCTCGAGCTGCGGGAAGCGCGGGTCGTCGGGGCCCGGCGGCGGGAAGGGCGGCCGGGCCGCGCAGGCGTCGTAGAGCGTCGCTCCCACGCCCCAGACATCCGCGGCCGCGGTGATCGGCCCCAGACCAACGGGGTCGCATTGCTCGGGCGCCATGTACGCGTCGGTGCCGATCGGGCTGCGCTTGCCGGCCAGGGCCTCGACCGGCTGCGCGATGCTGAGGTCGATCAGACGGGCAGGCGCTCCCATGATGATGTTGCTCGGCTTCACGTCGAGGTGGACGACGCCCTCGTCCGCCAGGTAGTGGAGCGCGGAGAAGAGCTGCAGGCCGAGCGGCAGCAACTGCTCACGGTCGACGCGTCCGTACTTGCGGATGAGCGTGGAGAGACGCGGCCCCTCGAGGTGCTCGAGGACGACGTGCGGCCGGGGCCCGTCCAGGACGGCGCCGAAGGTCCGCACGAGCACCGGGTGCCGCAGGCGCTCGAGCATCCCGACCTCCGAAGCGAGGCCCTCGAGCGAGTGAGCGTCGTCGACCAGATGCGGGCGGAGGATCTTGACCACCACGAGCGAGAACAGCCGCTCGTCCCAGGCGAGCAGGCTCTCGTAGCGCTCCCCACCGCCGAGCAGCCGCACGGCGAAGCGCCCGCGCGCCAGCTCGTCCCCTTCCTGGAAGCCCCATTCCTCTGCGGGCGACGCCGCTTCGACGGCATCGCCAGCAACCGGGGCGTTACGTATCGTCACCGTCTCCGGTGTCGTCGTCGCCGCCGCCGCCACTGTTCGTCTTGGGGTTGGTGTCGGTGTTGGCATTGGTCGCCGCGCCGCCGGTGTTCGTGTTCGTGTTCGTCGCGCCGGCGACTCCGGTCGTGTTGTCGCGGGACGCATCACGCGACTTCGAGATATCGGGAGTGTTGTGATCGGCCGACTTGTCGCGCGAGAAGTCGCGGGACTTCGACACGTCGGCGACACCGACGCGGTCGCCCGTCCGATCCCGGGAGACGTCGCGGGACTTCGACACGTCGCGGGTCGTGAAGTCTGCCGAGCGAGACTTGGAACGCGACACGTCGCGGCCGGCCTGCGCGTCGTCCTCGGCGTCCTCCTGGGCCATGATCTCGAACTCGTTCTCGTCTCGGACGACGGCGACCGGCTCGACCGCGATCTCGGACGTGGCAGCGACGGCGACCGCAACGAGCCCGCCGCCGGCGAGGATCGCGGCGAGGCCGACGTAGACCACCCTGATGAGTGCGTTCACAGCGTCCCCTTTCCCCCGCTGGGCAGGTTCCACACGTCGTTGGCACGGAGGAGTCTACGTGCGGGGCTTCGCGGCCCGGGACAGCACCCACTGGATACCGCCTGCGGCGACGGCGACCAGTATCTTCGGGACGATGTGCGACTTCCACGAGCTCGAGCCGCTCGAGCACGACGAGTGGGTGCTCGACACGCCGCGCGTGCGCGCGTTCGTCGAGGACGTCAGGGCGACGATCGCTCGGACAGCAGGCCCCGAGGAGGCGTGCCGCGCCGTCGAGCCGGCGTTCGCGGCGCTGCTCGCCGACCCGAGCTGGCTGCCCGTCCGCTATCAACAGGATGCGCCGGAGAGCGGCATGGGCGGCGGCATCGGGCAGTGGCTGCTCTTCCGGGCGGCCGACCGCTCGCTCTGCCTCTTCAGCCTCGTCGTCCCGCCGGGGGCGATGACGCCCGTGCACGACCACCTCGCCTGGGGCCTCGTCGGGCTCTACCGCGGGAACCAGGACGAGGAGCTCTACGAGCCGCGCGACGGGCGCCTCGAGCTGCTCCGCCGCCGGCCGCTCGCCCCGGGTGACCACTACGCGCTCCTGCCGCCCCGGAACGACGTCCACCGCGTCCGCACGACGTCGGCGGTCACGTCCGTCTCCATCCACCTGCTCGCGAACGACACCGGCTGCGTGCTGCGGCACACGTACGACGAGCGCACCGGCGAGGCGCGCCCGTTCCGCAGCGGCTACGTCAACGCCGAATGCGGCCCGGCGGGCTCGTGACGCCCGGCCGCGCCCAGCCGACGGTGCTGATCGACAACGAGCGCGTCCGCGTCACGCGCTGGGAGTTCGAGCCAGGAGCCGCGACCGGCTGGCACCGCCACGAGCACGACTACGTGATCGTGCCGCTGACCGACGGCACGCTCCGGCTCGTCGAGCCCGACGGCGAACGCGACTCGCAGCTCGCCGTCGGCGCGCCCTACATGCGCCAGGCCGGCGTCGAGCACGACGTCGTCAACGCGAACGAGCACGCGTTTGCCTTCGTCGAGATCGAGTTGAAGTCCTCGCGCACGCGCCTATCTACGTGACCGCGATCACGTCGAGCTGGAGCCGCGCGCCGCTCGGCACGATCGCCGGCACCTGCATGAACGTCGTCGCCGGGGGCGCCTCGACGAGTCGCGGCGCCTGCGCCCGGTAGTACGCCGCCAACGCGCTCTGCACCTGCGCGTACACGTCCGCGTCGCGGAGCGCCAGCGTGATCTTGAGCATCCGGTTCACGTCGCTACCGGCGCGCGCCAGCGCCTCGCCGACCTCGTCCAGCGCAGCGGCTAGCTCGGCTTCGATCGGCGAGTCGCCGGCGACGCCGTGGACGGCAGACAGGAACACGAGCCGTCCGGCGGTCGCGCTCTCGGCAGCCTGCGCGGTCCCGGGCAGGCGACGCACGCGCCAGCCGGGCACGTCCGGCTTCGCGACGGCGAAGGCCTCGACCTCGATCAGGAACTCCGGCCTCGGCAGCTCGGTCACCACGAACGCCGAGCTGGCCGGCGGGCCGGCGACGAGGTCGGACGCCTGCGCGCGAAAGAACGCGCTCTCCACCTCGCGATACGCCGTCAGTGCGTGCGGGTCCTTGACGAACACGGTCGTCTTCACGAGCTCGGCAAGCGATGCGCCCGCGTCCTCGAGCGCGACCTTGACCTTGTCCAGCACGATGCGGGCCTGCTCGGCGAAGTCGCTGCTCTCGACCCGCACCGTCTCGTGGTCGAGCGCCTGACAGCCCGAGACGACGAGCAGGTTCCCGATCGACTGGCTCCGGGCGAACTTCGCGTGTTCCTTCGGCACGTGCGGGTAGGCGAGCTCCTTTCCGGCCCAGTGCTCGGGGAAATACGTCACGCCCCAGCCGGGCATGTCGCGGTCGAGGGCAGCGATGACCTCGTACTGGACGCGAACGCCGGGACGTCCGAGCGACGGCACGACCATGAGCGTCGCCGCGGGGGGCGTGGTCACGAGCTGCGGCGCATTCTGCTCGTAGAACTCCGTCTCCGACCTGCGGACGCTGCCGTAGTCGGAGAGCTCCGTGAGCAGGAAGAACGACTTGACGACGTTGTCCATCCGGCTTCCCACCGCCTCGAGCGCGCGGCGGGCCTTCTCGAGCGCGAGCTCGACCTGGTCCTCGACGCGGGCTCCGCTACCGGTGCAGCCGGAGACGAAGACCACGTTGCCCGCGGCGACGCTGTGCGTCGCAGCCGGCTCCTCGCCGAGCGGCCGAGCCGAGGCATGCCGCACGCTCCACGTCATCGCTCCGCGTCATTCCATCACCACGCCGCACCGGCGCGCGGACGGGTCAGGTTCCGACGCCGGCGGCAGCCAGGAGCACCAGCACGAGCGTCGTCGCGCCCAGGATCCCGTGCAGGGCGACGACGGGCACGGGGAAGTGGCGCTCGGCGGCGTCTCCCGCCGCCGCGGCGGCGGCGCCACCGCGCCGCTGACCGAGCCAGACGGCGAACATCCCGAACCCGAGCAGCGCGACGACGAGCAGCAGCACGAACGCGATCCAGGCCAGCGTCTCGCTCCCGTTCACGACGAACACGATCCAGAGCACCAGCCCGGCCGCCGCGAGTGCGAAGTGCGACAGGATCAGCGGCGGGCGGATGCGACCCCCGCCCTGCTGCTGCATGCCCCCGCCGCGCAGCCAGACGGCGAGCAGCACGAAGCCGCCGGCGGCGGTGACGATCCATGCGATCAATGCGGCCCAGTCCATGGCTTCCTCCTAGGCGCCGTGCGCCCTGTCGTCGGTCGTCGAATCGGCATCCTCGACACGCAGCCCGTGCACGAACACCAGCGCGCCGCCGAGCCAGCCACCGGCCGTGAGGGCGACGAGCCCGACGAGCGCGAACACGAGCCCGGCAGTCGTGACGGTGCCGTCCTCGTAGCCCGGCCATTGCAGCCACGCGGCGATCCCGTACAGGGAGACCGCCGCGACCATCGCCGTCAGGTGCAGGGTCGCGGTGCGCCAGCGAGGCGAGCCCCAGGGAAGCTCGAGCCAGTCGGCGAAACCCGTCACCGCGGTCGGCACCGCCACGATCAGGCCGCCGATCAGCGCGAGCCAGCAGGCGGGCCCTGCCTTCGACTCGATCGCACCGGCGGCGCCGACGACGGCCAGGCCGGTCGCCAGCACGAACATGCCGATGGTCGCATCCGTCAGCGGCGGATGCGCCGGATGACCCGGGAGCCCGTGCAGGAGCGTTCGAAACATCCTCACCGTTCCAACTGATTCTTACCGGTGGAACGTATTTAGAAACACCGCCTAGCGCAAGCCCGACCCGGTGAGCCTCACCACGACCCGGCACGGGGAGCGATCGTCCAGGCAGCCGCTCGACCCGCACTCGATGCGACTCGCCTCGAGGCCCTCGACGGCACGGCTCGCGAGGCCCGCCCACATCGCCCGGTCGAGCTCCGCCAGCTCCGGACGGGCGCGCACGAGCGGACGCAACGGACAGGTGGCGGTGCCGATCAGAGCGCGCCCGTCTTCGACGCCCGCGAGCGTTGCCTGATAGCCGAGCCTGCGCACCGCTTCGCACATCCGCTCGACGCCGGCCTGGATCGTCCTCGCCGGCCTCAGCCCGGCCGCGTCTGCAAGCTGGCGGCCGAAGGACAGCCCGACGTCGCGAAGGCGGTCGCTCCGCTCCCCGGGGGCGAGCGCCGCCACGAGCAGGCCGACCAGCGCCTCGTAGCGCCGCGCCGGGAACTCGATCGACTCCAGCTCGGGGACGACGGAGTAGACCTTCGCCGGCCGGCCCGCACCGGGCCCGGCCCGGCCGGTGCGGCGCTCGTAGCCGGCCTCGAGGAGGCCGGCCGCGACGAGGCGGTCGAGACGCGACCGGGCGACATTGCGATGGATGCCGCACGCGGCGGCGAGATCGTCGGCCGTGACCGCACCGGCCTGCCCGCGGGCGTAGAGAAGCGCCTCGCGGAGCTCCGGGCTCCCGACACCCGCCAGAGCGTCCATCTCTAACTCCAACGTAGCAGGAGTTAGAGATGAAGCGCTCTGCTCCAACACGACGTCGACCCGGTCGAACCGCTCCGACCAGGTGCGCCTCGTAGACCTGTACCCGAGCGAGCCGGTGACTAGCCTCGGCGCGGAACGGGCATCCTGGGAGCATGAACGTCGCAATCGTCGTCGCGCTGCTCTTCAGCGCCCTGGGCGTCGCCGTCATGCTGGCGCTGTTCGTCTGGGCCGCACGGAAGGACGGCGAGGAGGACCGCGCGCTCCAGGAACGCCTGGGCATCCGCCG
>DATBMD010000329.1:0-42898 GCA_036555085.1 Gaiellaceae bacterium | reverse complement strand
CGCCGAGCTGTTCGTCGACGGCGAGGTCGACCGGGTCGTGCTCGTCTACAACACGTTCGTCTCGGCGCTGACGCAGACCGTCACCGAGCAGGACGTCCTGCCGATCTCGGCGGACATCCTCGAGACCGACGAGGAGGAGCGTCGCGAGGACGCCCTGCGGGGCGACTTCATCTTCGAGCCCGAGCCCGAGGAGATCCTGGCCAGGCTGCTGCCCGTCTACCTCGAGACGCAGATCTACCGGGCGCTGCTCGAATCGGCGGCCTCGGAGCAGGGCGCGCGGATGACGGCGATGCGGAACGCGTCGAAGAACGCCGGCGAGCTGATCGACGGGCTGACCCTGCAGATGAACCGCGCCCGCCAGGCCGAGATCACGCAGGAGATCCTCGAGGTCGTCGCGGGGGCCGAGGCGCTCGCCTAGCGCCCTCGGCTGCGCCGAAAAGCGCTAACACACCGTCCCGGATCTCGTCTAACGTAACGCCGTGGCGACCGATCCCCGCAGCCTCGAGCCGGCCGCAGCCGGCGCCGTCGGCGGGACGATGGTCGACCACGAGCTCGACGACGTCGTCGCGGTCAAGGCGCGCGGCTACTGGGAGCAGGTCTGGCTCCGGTTCAAGCGCGACCGGGTCGCGCTCGCCTCGGTCTTCTTCATCATCTTCCTCGTGATCGCGTCGTTCCCCGGCGCCTGGGTCGCCGAGAAGCTGCTGGGTCACGGCCCGAACACGCTCTTCTTCGACGGGGTCGACGACCGGTTGATCCCCGTCGGGCCGTGGTCGTACGTGACCAACCCGGACACGGGCGAGAAGCAGCTCCTGATCCTCGGCGCCGACGGGTCGCTCGGGCGCGACGAGTTCCTGCGCCTGCTCTACGGCGGGCGGGTCTCGCTGGAGGTCGCCGTGCTCTCGACCCTCGGCGCGCTGTCGATCGGTGTCATGCTCGGCGCGATCGCCGGCTACTACCGTGGCTGGATCGACACGACCGTCTCGCGCGTGATCGAGATCACGATGGCGTTCCCGGCGCTTCTCTTCATCATCGCGCTCGCCTCGACCGTCGGCAGCCGCATCGACTCCGTCACGCTCGGGATCTTCCCCGAGGGCGTGATCACGCTGGTGCTCGTCTTCACCGTCTTCGGCTGGTTCTACCCCGCCCGGATCATCCGGGCCCAGGTGCTGTCGCTGCGTGAGAAGGAGTTCGTCGAGGCGGCGCGGATGATCGGCGCCTCGGACGGGCGGATCATCCGCTCGCACCTGCTGCCGCACCTGGTGGCCCCGATCATCGTCTACTCGACCCTGATCGTGGCGGGCTACATCCTGGGCGAGGCGGGCCTCTCGTTCCTCAACCTCGGGGTCAAGCTGCCCACCGCGAGCTGGGGGAACCTGCTCTCCACGGCGCCCGAGTACTACACCGCCCAGCCGTGGCTGATGCTGTGGCCGGGGCTGGCCGTCCTCTTCACCACGCTGGCGTTCAACCTGCTCGGCGACGGCCTCCGCGACGCGTTCGACCCGCGCGCGACCCACTAGAACTTAACGCGGACACAACTCAGTTAACGCGCCGCTAACTATTCGCGCGGGCCTCCGTCTCAGCCGTTTGAGGATGCGTCTGCACCTTGAGTCGTGCGGTTGGGGTTCGCGCGGCTCGATCTTCGAAAGGAGTCACATGAAGAACCGGTTCTGGCTCTCGATCGTGATGGCCACGATCGGGGTAGCGCTCCTGGTGGCGACCGCGTTCGCGGGCGCCGCGACGAGCGCGCCCACCGCCCAGAGCAAGTCCGACGCCCGCGGGGGTACCTTCCGGTACGACCTGAGCAGCGACTTCGACTACATCGATCCGTCGCTGGCGTACTTCACCCACACGTGGCAGCTGGGTGCGGCCGTCAACATCCATCTGCTCGGCTACCCGGACAAGGAAGGCACCGAGGGGAGCCGCCTCCAGGCGGAAGCGGCGACCGGTCTCCCGACCGTGTCGAAGGACGGCAAGACGTACACCTTCCAGATCAAGAGGGGCTTCCGCTTCTCGAACGGCGCGCCCGTTCGCGCGGCGAACTTCGCCGAGTCGATCAACCGCGCGCTGAACCCGAAGATGCAGTCGCCGGCCGCCTCGTTCGTCGAGGACATCGTCGGCGCCAAGGCCGTGCTCGACGGCAAGGCCGCCAAGGCCGCCGGCATCACCACGCCGAACCCGTTCACGCTGGTGATCCGCCTGACCAAGGTCGCGCCCGACTTCCTGTCGCGCATGACGATGGAGTTCTTCCCGGCGATGCCGGTCGGCACTGCGATCGAGCCCGAGGGCCTGAACGCGCCGATGGTCTCGGCCGGCCCCTACTACGTCAAGGAATGGGTGAAGAACCGCTCGGCGGTCGTCGTGCGGAACCCGTTCTGGCGGAACAACCAGGAGCCGTGGAAGTCGCTCGCACGCCCGGCGAACGTCGACTCGATCTCGTACACCGTCGGCAACTCGCTCGACGCCACCAAGCTGCGCATCGACAAGAACGAGACCGACTACGGCGGAGTCCCGACGTCGGCCTACTCGGGCCTCGTCGACCAGTACGGCATCAACAAGGAGCGCTTCTTCATCCGCAAGAACGTCGTCTTCTGGTACCTGGCGATGAACAACGAGAGCGCGCTCTTCAAGGGCAACCTGAAGCTGCGGCAGGCCGTCAACTGGGCGATCGACCGCCCGCAGATGGTGCGCCAGCACGGCTTCCTCGCCGGTGGCCGGACCGACCAGATCCTGCCTCCGGGCATGCCCGGCTACAAGCAGTGGTCGGTCTACCCGCTGGGCGGCGTGAACAACAACTCGCTGAACAAGGCCAAGGAGCTCGCCAACGGCAACCTCCGCGGCGGCAAGGCCGTGTACTACGCGTTCACGACGTCCTTCGGCCCGACGGTCGCCCAGGTGGTGCAGTTCAACCTGAAGCAGATCGGCATCGACGTCGAGATCAAGTCGTTCACCCGCACCGTCCAGCACGAGAAGGTCGGGACGCGCGGTGAGCCGTTCGACATCTCGCACTCGGGCTGGGGCGCGGACTACGCCGATCCGTCGAACTTCATCAACGTGCTGCTCGACGGTGGCCGCATCCAGGCCGCGAACAACGTCAACGAGTCGTACTTCAACGACCCGGCGTTCAACAAGCGGATGCTGGACGCCAACGTCCTCTCGGGCGACGCCCGCCTGAAGGCCTACGGCGAGCTCGACCGCGACATCACGAAGAACGGTGCCCCGCTCGCGACGTACATCAACACGAACGGGCGCTACTACGTCAGCCAGGGCGTCGGCTGCTTCACGGTCGACCCGACCCACGGCGTGATGAACCTCGTCGCGATCTGCAAGAAGTAACGATCCGACGACGCCGCGACCGGACCCCAAACGGTCGCCGATGAACCCGGAGCGCCGGCCGCAAGGCCGGCGCTTCCTTTTTGTTGGCGCAAGAGCGGGGATCTGCACACTTGTGCAGATCCCCGCTCGCGCGAAGACCCCTGAAGGCGGCCGCTGCCGCGGCCGCAGAACGGGCGGTCGCAAGGCCGGCGCCTCGGTCTTGTTGGCGCAAGATCGGGGATCCGCTGCGCCCATTGCTAGTGTCGCGCGGCGGAGCTAGACTCGCGCCGAACGTCCACCGCCCGCCAACTTTCGGGGCCCGAGACCCGTCTAAAACACGATGGTTCAGTACCTCGTCCGCCGCCTGCTCTGGGCCTTCGTGCTCTTCCTGGCGGTGACGGTGGTGACGTTCGTGATCTTCTACGTGATCCCGGCGAACCCGGCGCAGCTCGTGGCCGGCAAGTCGGCCACGCAGGAGGACATCGACCGCGCCGAGAAGTTCCTCGGCACGGACAAGCCGGTCTACGTGCAGTACATCCGGTTCCTGAACCGGCTCTCGCCGTTCGGGCGGATCGAGACGGCGCCCGGCGACTACGGCGGCTGGGGGTTCAAGGAGCCCTCGCTCGGGACCTCGTTCGCGACCCGCCAGGAGGTGAACGACGTCGTCTTCCGGGCGGCGCCGGTGACCGCCTCGCTCGTGTTCGGCGGCGCCATCCTCTGGATGCTGATCTCGGTCCCGATCGGGGTCTTCTCGGCGCTCCGTCCACGCTCCTTGCTGGACCGGGCCGCGATGGTGTTCGTCCTGATCGGGATCTCGGCGCACCCGGTGTGGATCGGCCTGATCCTCGCCTACGTGTTCGGCTACAAGCTGGGCTGGTTCCCGATCACCGGCTACTGCGACATGATCAACCCGGGCACGGACTGCGGCGGCCCGGTCGACTGGGCGTGGCACCTGATGCTGCCGTGGACGGCGTTCGCGATCCTCTTCGCGGCGCAGTACGTCCGGATGATCCGTGCGAACACGATGGAGACGCTGAACGAGGACTACGTGCGGACCGCGCGCGCCAAGGGCGCCCCGGAGGGACAGGTGCTGCGCTCGCACGTGCTCCGCAACTCGCTGCTCGTGATCGTCACGATGCTCGGGATGGACATCGCGCTCGCGCTCGGAGGCGCCATCTTCACGGAGTCGGTCTTCGGCTTACCCGGGCTCGGCAAGACCGCGCTCGAGTCGATCAACGCCTTCGACCTGCCGATCACGATGGGCATCGTCGTCTTTGCGACGCTCGCGATCATCGTGTTCAACCTGATCGTGGACCTGGTCTACGCGGCCATCGATCCCCGAATTAGACTGAACTAGCGTGCCGCTCCTCCAGGTCACCGAGCTGCGGACGTCGTTCCGCACGGACGACGGTGTCGTCAAGGCGGTCGACGGCGTCAGCTTCTCGATCGAGAAGGGCAAGACGCTCGGCATCGTGGGGGAGTCCGGGTGCGGCAAGTCGGTGACGATGCTGACCGTCATGGGCCTGAACAACAGGCGGATCACGACCTCGTCGGGCGAGGCGATCTTCAAGGGGGACGACCTGCTGTCGATGAAGCCTGCCCGGCTGCGCGAGATCCGCGGCGACGACATCGCGATGATCTTCCAGGACCCGATGACGTCGCTGAACCCGGTGCACTCGATCGGCAAGCAGCTCGTCGAGGCGGTGCTCCTCCACAACGACGTGACGAAGAAGGTGGCGCGCGAGCGCGCGCTGGAGGCGCTCGTCGAGGTGGGGATCCCGCGCGCCGACCGTCGCATCGACGACTACCCGCACCAGTTCTCGGGCGGCATGCGCCAGCGCGTGATGATCGCGATGGCGCTGATCAACGATCCCGATCTGCTGATCGCCGACGAGCCGACAACGGCGCTCGACGTGACCACGCAGGCGCAGATCCTCAAGCTGATGGCACAGCTCCAGGAGGACCACGGGACGGCGATCGTCATCATCACGCACGACCTCGGCGTGGTCGCCGAGGTCGCGGACGACGTCGCCGTCATGTACGCCGGCAAGGTCGCCGAGGAGGGAACCGTCGACTCGATCTTCAACCGGCCCCACCATCCGTACACCTGGGGTTTGCTCGGCTCGCTGCCCCGCCTCGAGACGGACCTCGAGCGGCTCGCGCAGATCCCCGGCCAGCCGCCGTCGCTGCTCAACCCGCCGCCGGGTTGCCGCTTCCACCCGCGGTGCGCGTACGTGATGGACGTCTGCAAGACGAAGGTGCCGGAGCTCGCGCCGGTCAGCAACGACCCGCTGCACCGGCAGGCGTGCCACCTCGACGAGGAGACCAAGGACCGGGAGGCGGCGCGGCTCCTGGCCGAGACGATGGCGGGAGCGTCGGCATCGTGACTGACGACCTCCTCGTGGTGGACGACCTCCAGAAGCACTTCCCCGTCACGCAGGGCATCATCTTCCAGAAGCAGGTCGCGTCGGTGAAGGCGGTCGACGGCGTCAGCTTCACCGTCAAGCGCGGCGAGACTCTCGGCGTCGTGGGCGAGTCCGGCTGCGGCAAGTCGACGATGGCTCGCTGCGTGATGAGGCTCCTCGACCCGACCGGAGGCACGATCGTCTTCGACGGCCGCGACATCACGCACCTCTCGCGGGCTGAGCTGCGGCCGATCCGGCGCGAGCTGATGATGATCTTCCAGGACCCCTACGCGTCGCTGAACGCGCGCAAGCGCGTGGGCTTCATCATCGGCGAGGCGCTCCAGGTGCACAAGCTCGGCACGGAGGCCGAGATCAAGCGGCGCGTCCAGGAGCTGCTCGAGGTCGTGGGCCTCAACCCGGAGCACTACAACCGCTTCCCTCACGAGTTCTCGGGGGGCCAGCGCCAGCGCATCGGCGTCGCCCGCGCGCTCGCCGTGAACCCCAAGCTGATCGTCTGCGACGAGCCCGTCTCGGCGCTCGACGTGTCCGTGCAGGCGCAGATCCTCAACCTGCTCAAGGACCTGCAGCAGGAGTTCGGGCTCACCTACGTCTTCATCGCCCACGATCTCAACGTCGTCCGTCACATCTCCGACCGCGTGATGGTGATGTACCTGGGGAAGGTGGCCGAGATCGCGGAGGGCCACGCGCTGTACCGCGAGCCGAGGCACCCCTACACGGGGGCGCTGCTGTCGGCGGTGCCGATCCCGAGCCCCGAGCTCGGGCGCCAGCGGCAGGCGATCGTCCTCGAGGGCGACGTCCCGAACCCGATCAACCCGCCGAGCGGCTGCCGCTTCCACCCGCGCTGCCCGCGCTTCGTCGAAGGGCGCTGCGACGTCGACGAGCCGCTGCTGCGCTCCTTCGGCCGCGACCACGAGGCCGCCTGCCACTTCCCGCTGGAGCGCTGGCCGATGACCGCCGCCGAGATGAGCAACGCCCGGCAGGCCCAGACCGAGCCGGTCACGGCGCCGCAGTAGGCCGTGTGGACCGCGGCCGCCCGCCGCTTCCTGATCCTCCTCGGCGCCGTCGCCGGGGTGGTCGCCGCGGCGTCGCTCGGGCTCGGGCTCGCGCTCGGCACGTCGCTCACCCGCGCGGTCTCGGTCGGCTTCTACCTGGTCGGCGCGTTCCTGCTCGTGGCGGGCTTCTTCATGGGGAATCGGGGGCCGGCCCGGCTGCGCGGGGAGCCGGGGGACGAGGGGCCGTGGGGCCTCGGACGCAGGCACGGGGTGCGGCTGGCGACCTCCGAGGAGCGGCGGGAAGCGCTCGCGAACACGGCCATCTTCGTGACGCTCGGCCTCGCGCTGATCGTCGTCGGCGTGCTCGCCGACAGCCGCTACGACCTTTACTAGCGCGGGGGAACCTAGCGTGGGGGGAACCCATGGTTCCCCCACGTGCCCCCTCCTTCGCCGCAGTGCAGAGGGCGACTCGCCGCTGGCCTCCCGGCCGGCAAAGCCGGCCTTCGGCCGCAACCGCGGACCCACAGGAGCTCTCCTGCGAATCCTCCGACAGGGGCAGGACATCTGGCCAGGGGCCGCCGATGGTGTGCTCGACGTGGCAGTTGCTCACGCGTCGGGTGGGTATTGCCGATTATCGATTGTTCTCGCTAACCTCGATCCGAGGGTGGCGTCATAGAAGACATGGGCACGCTCCACCCAAGGCCGCTGCTGTGCGAGCGCGCACGAGGCTGGGCCTCGCTCGCGATCGACGGCGAGCTGTCCGAGTTCGAGCGGGCGCTGATGCAGGCGCATCTCGCGCGCTGCCCGGACTGCGCGGCCTTCGTCGACGACGTCGGCGTCGCCACCGCCGCGCTGCGCTCGACCGAGCCGGAGCTGCTCGCCCACCCGATCGCCCTCCCCGCGAGGACGCACCGCGTGGGTGCGAGCGCGCTGAGGCTCGGCGCGGTCGCGGCCGTGTTCGTCGGGGCGTTCGGGCTGGCGGGCTCGCTCACGGTCGATCCCGGTCCCTCGCCGGGATCGCGCATCCAGATCACCGGCGCGTCCGACTACACGAACGAGCTTCTGCTGCGGCAAGTGCAGCGCGAGGCTTTGACGCCCGTGCCGCCGCCGAACCGGCGGGGCAAGGTCCTCCTCCCGCTGTAAGCGCGCCGGCTCGGATCGCCGCCGTCGCCGGCGTCTACGCTGTAGTGATGTTCGCGCAGCCGTCGACGATCACGTCGCACTGCTGACACCTCGACCACGCCGCCAGGCTGGCGGCCGCGTTGGAGGCGCAGCGCCGAGCCGGTCTCGCGCCGGTCCGTCGGCGGCGCTTCGCTAGGATACGGGCGCTCGTCCGGCGCCCTCACGCCGTCCCTCCCGTAACCTCCCGCGAAGCCTTCCAGGAGACTCATGCCTGAGCAGTCGAACGCGCAGAACGTCGGCAAGATCATCGAGATCAAAGGCGTCGTGATCGACGCGGTCTTCCCCGACCGGCTGCCCGAGATCCTGAGCGCGCTCGAGATCTCGGTCCAGGGCGAGGACGGCTCGCCGGCGACCCTCGTCGCGGAGGTGCAGCAGCACCTGGGCGACGACCGGGTCCGCGCCGTGGCGATGGACTCGACGCACGGGATCGCGCGCGGCATCGACGTGGTCGACACCGGCGCCGCCATCTCCGTGCCGGTCGGCCAGGTGACGCTCGGCCGGCTCTGGAACGTGATCGGCGAGCCGATCGACGAGCTCGAGCCGCCGCCGGCGGACGTCGAGCGGTGGCCGATCCACCGCGACCCGCCGGCGTTCCGCGAGCTGTCGCCGAAGATCGAGATCTTCGAGACCGGCCTGAAGGTGGTCGACCTGATCGCGCCCTACATCAAGGGCGGCAAGGTCGGGCTGTTCGGCGGGGCGGGGGTCGGCAAGACGGTGCTGATCCAGGAGCTGATCCACAACGTGGCCATGCAGCACGGCGGCGTCTCGGTCTTCGCCGGCGTCGGCGAGCGCACGCGCGAGGGCAACGACCTGCTCCTCGAGATGACCGAGTCGAAGGTGATCGACCGCGTCGCGCTCGTCTACGGGCAGATGAACGAGCCGCCGGGCGCCCGCCTGCGCGTCGGCCTGTCCGGCCTGACGATGGCGGAGTACTTCCGCGACCAGGGCCAGGACGTGCTGCTGTTCATCGACAACATCTTCCGCTTCGTCCAGGCGGGGTCCGAGGTCTCGGCGCTGCTCGGCCGGATGCCGAGCGCCGTCGGCTACCAGCCGACGCTGGCGACCGAGATGGGGCAGCTGCAGGAGCGGATCACGTCGACCCGCACGGGCTCGGTCACCTCGGTGCAGGCGATCTACGTGCCGGCCGACGACCTGACCGACCCGGCGCCGGCCAACACGTTCGCCCACCTCGACTCGACGACCGTGCTCTCGCGGGCGATCGTCGAGAAGGGCATCTACCCGGCCGTCGATCCGCTCGACTCGACCTCGCGCGCCTTGCAGCCCGGGATCGTGGCCGACGACCACTATGCGACCGCGACGGCGGTGCAGCAGATCCTGCAGCGCTACAAGGACCTGCAGGACATCATCGCGATCCTCGGCATGGACGAGCTGACCGACGAGGACAAGCTCGTCGTCTCGCGGGCCCGCAAGATCGAGCGCTTCCTCTCGCAGCCCAACTTCGTGGCCGAGCAGTTCACGGGGACGCCGGGCAAGTACGTCAAGCTCGAGGACACGATCAAGGGCTTCCAGATGATCATCGACGGCGAGTGCGACGAGCTCCCGGAGGCGTCGTTCTACATGGTCGGCCCGATCGAGGAGGCCTTCGAGAAGGCACGGCAGCAGTCCGAGGCCGTCGCGGCGTAGAGTGGCCGACGCGCACCCGAAGTTCGACGTCGCCCTGGTGACCCCGGACGGCCCCGTCTTCGACGGCGAGGCGGAGATGCTGATCGTCCCCGGGGCTGCCGGCGAGATCGGCGTGCTGGCGCGCCATGCGCCGCTCGTCGCGACGCTCAAGGCCGGCTCGACGCGGGTGCACCTGGGCGGCAACGAGATCGTCGAGTTCGCCACCGGGCCCGGCTTCTTCAAGGTCGAGCTCGACCGTGCGCTGGCGCTCGTCGACGACGCGGTCAACGTGAAGGAGATCGACGACGACCGCGCCCGCGAGCAGCTCGAGGGCGCGAGGGCCGAGCTCGAGAAGGTCGAGCGGGGCGAGTCGTCGGCCGACCGCTGGCAGCTCGAGCAGCGGGTCCGGCACGCCGAGAACCAGCTCTCGGTCTCGGGCCGCACGACCGGCTGACGTTCCCGCCTCGTGACACAGTGTCACGAGGCTGCATTCAACTCTGCATTGCAGAGCGCTATGCTGATTGCATGGCGCAATTCGTCACGCGGATCGAGGACAGCCTTGCAGATCGCGTCGACAGCCTCGTCGCCGCAGGCGTGCTCTCGAACCGATCGGAGGCCGTGCGGATCGGCCTCGAACGGCTGACGGACGAGCTCGAGCGCCGGCAGATCGGCGCGCAGATCGTCGCCGGGTACCGACGAGCTCCCCAGACCGAGGACGAGCTGGACTGGCTCGATCGGGCGACCGAGCGGATGATCGCCGACGAGCCGTGGTGAGCCCGGTGCCGCAGCAGGGCGAGGTGTGGTGGGCGGAGGCGCGAGACAAGCGCCGTCCCGTGCTCGTCGTGACGCGGAGCGACGCCATCCCGGCGCTCGCCGCGATCCTCGTCGCGCCGATCACGCGGCGTGTCCGGGGCATCCCGACCGAGGTTCCGCTCGACGAGCGCGACGGGCTGCGTGAACCGTGCGCCGCCGCGTTCGACAACCTGCAACCGGTTCGGCTGAGCGCCCTGACCGCCCGCGTCGCGACGGCGGACGCCGGTCGCAGGCGGCAGGTCTGCAGCGCCCTCGCTGCGCTCGCGGACTGCTGACGGACCTCGCGCCCGGGCCGGCGCGTAGTGTCGGCATGCGCGTGCGCGCGATCGCGCTCCTGGTCGCCGCCGGCCTGGCGCCGGCGGCCGTCGCCGGGGGCGACCGGACCATCGTCGGCCGCGGCGTGCAAGTCGTCGCTCCGGCCGGCTGGACGCGGGTGGCGTCCGCCGGCGACGGGAGTGTCATCGACCCTCGCACTGTGCTCGTCGTCGGGACGGCGGGCGTCCGGCCGCGGCCGAGCGGCTGCCAGATCGCCGGCTACCGGGTACAGCCAGCCGGTGCAGTGGTCGTGGTCGTGCGCTGGCGAACCGTCTCCTCCGGCGGCGGGCGCCCGCCGCGGGGCCGTGCGCCGCTGCGCAGGCTTGCGGTTCGCCGGCCCTCGTTCGAATGCTTCCAGGGCCGTGGCGGCGCGGCGCAGCTGGTGCTCGGCAGCCACGCCTACCAGGTGAACGTCATGGTCGGCGACCGTGCGCCGGCGCAGGTCGTCAGGGAGGCATTGTCCGTCGCCCGCTCGTTCGACATCGCGCGGTGAGACCCGAGCGGCGAGCCGCCCACCGTTGCCGCCCCGATCCTCACGGGGCGCTGCGCTCCCAGCCGCGCTCGGTGCGCGTGAGCAGCTGGAACCCGGCTCCCTCGAGCAGCGCGATCCGCTCCCCCTCGTCAGGCGTCGCATAGTCCAGCACCCGGCGAACGCCCGCGAGCGACAGCCAGTCTGCGGCCGCTCCCAGCAGCCAGGCGGCCACCTCGTGCCGGTCGTCCGCCTCCGCCAGCCACAGGTTGCCGACGTCGGCCCAGCCGTCCAGGCGCCGCAGCCGCGCCGCCTGCTCGAGGTTCGTGTCGACCTCGACGTAACCGGCCGGCTCCCCGCCGCGGACGCCGGTGAGTCGCGTGCCGTTGATGCCGACGGAGCGCCGCAGCTCGAGCCCGGCCGGCGCGGGCCGCACGCGCGCGGCCAGCGCCTCGACGTCGGCGACGTAGACGAGCTCGACGCGGCCGTCGTGGGCGAACCCGGCGCGCTCGTACGCGGCGCGGACGTGCGGCCACTGCTCGGGGACGCCGTAGACGCCGGGAACGGGGAGCGTGCCGTCGGCGTACTGGCGCGTCACGCCCCAGCGCCCGAGCTGCGCGACGCACGCCGCGAGCAGGAGATCACCTGCCGCCTCTGCGTCCGGCCAGTACGGCGCCCAGGGCCAGCAGAGGAACCACCGGAGCTCGCCGGCGTCCCGGTACGAGGCGCCGACCGCGTCCTCCGCGCCGTAGCGCAGCAGGTGGGCCGCGGCGACGAGACGGCCTCGCTGATCGGCCACGAGCGTGATCCGCTCGCGCACCCACGGGTCGACGATGAACTCGCCGGGGTCGCGCTCGAGCTGGCTGAGCACGGCGTTGACGGAGACCGACGCCCCGGGGAGCACGGCGGCGGCGTGGGCGTTGACGAGATCGGTCAGCTGGTCGCGGTCACCGCGACGGAACGAACGCACCTCGACGGACGACATCGGCGAACCTCCTCGAGCCAGGCGCAGGGCTGCGCGACGAGTTGGGAGGCCGCTACCGGTGCGGCACGGTCCGAGGCTAGCAAACGCCCGATCCGGTGCTACCCTGAGACGACCTGGACAGCTTTGTGGCGGCTTGGCGACCAGGAGAAAAAACGCCTAAAGAGCCCGTGAGCCTCCCGGCTCGCGTTCTCTCGCAGGCGTGAGGTCGCAAGCCGCGAAGGGAGAGCGCGTGCGCGCAGCGGACCGGTTGCAGGAGCTGATGGAGGAGCGGATCGTCGTCCTCGACGGCTCCTGGGGGGTGCTCATGCACCGCATGGAGCTGACCGAGGAGGAGTACCGGGGCGAGCGTTTCGCCGACCACCCGCGCGACCTGCGCGGCGACCCGGACCTGCTCAACCTGACCCGCCCGGAGCTCGTGCTCGACACGCACCGCGCCTACCTCGCCGCGGGCGCGGACATCACCACCACGAACACGTTCACCGCGACGACGATCGGCCAGGCCGACTACGCCCTGGGCGAGCACGCCTACGAGATGTCGCTCGCAGGCGCCCGGCTCGCCCGGCAGGCGTGCGACGAGCTCGCGACGGACGCGCGCCCCCGTTTCGTGGCGGGCTCGGTGGGGCCGCTGAACGTCGCGCTCTCGGTGTCGCCCCGGGTCGACGATCCCGCGTTCCGCGCGGTCACTTTCGACGAGGTCGTCGCGAGCTACGCCGACCAGGTCCGGGCGCTCGTGGAGGGCGGCGCCGACCTGCTGATGATCGAGACGGTCTTCGACACGCTGAACGCCAAGGCGGCGATCGCGGCGGCGCTCGACGTCGCTCCCGACGTCCCGCGCTGGCTCTCCTTCACCGCGATCGATCGCAGTGGCAGGAACCTCTCGGGGCAGACGGTCGAGGCGTTCTGGACCTCGATCGAGCACGCGCGACCGCTGCTCGCCGGGGTCAACTGCTCGCTCGGCGCCACCGAGATGCGCCCGTTCCTCGAGGACCTCGCGTCCGTGGCGACCACCTGGGTCGCCTGCCATCCGAACGCCGGGCTGCCCAACGCGATGGGCCTGCACGACGAGACGCCCGACGTGACGAGCGCGCTGCTCCGGTCGTTCGCCGAGGACGGTCTGGTCAACGTCGTCGGCGGCTGCTGCGGCACGACTCCCGCGCACGTGGAGCAGATCGCCGAGGCCGTCCGCGGGCTGGCGCCGCGACGGCTGCCGCAGCGGCCGCGGCGGACCCGCTGGAGCGGCCTCGAGCCGTTCCAGATCGAGGACGAGACGGGCTTCGTGATGATCGGCGAGCGGACGAACGTGACCGGCTCCGCCCGCTTCCGCCGGCTGATCGAGGCGAACGACTACCAGGGGGCGATCGAGGTCGCCCTCGAGCAGGTGCGGGGCGGCGCCAATCTCATCGACGTCAACATGGACGCCGACCTGCTCGACGGCGTGCAGGCGATGACGACGTTCCTGAACCTGCTCGCGACCGAGCCGGAGGCGGCACGGCTGCCGATCATGGTCGACAGCTCGCGGTGGGACGTGCTCGAGGCCGGCCTGAAGTGCGTCCAGGGGAAGGGCATCGTCAACTCGATCTCGCTCAAGGAGGGCGAAGACGCGTTCCTCGCGCACGCCCGCCGGGTCCAGCGCTACGGCGCCGGCGTGGTCGTGATGGCGTTCGACGAGAGCGGCCAGGCGGAGTCCGTCGAGCGCAAGGTCGCGATCTGCGAGCGGGCGTACCGGCTGCTCGTCGAGCAGGCGGGGTTCGCGCCCGAGGACATCGTCTTCGACCCCAACGTGCTCGCGGTCGCGACCGGGATCGAGGAGCACGCCGGCTTCGCGCGGGCGTTCATCGACTCGCTGCCGCTGATCAAGGAGCGCTGCCCCGGCGCCCGCACGAGCGGGGGCATCTCGAACCTCTCGTTCGCCTTCCGCGGCAACGACCACGTGCGCGAGGCGATGCACGCGGCGTTCCTCTACCACGCGATCCGGGCAGGGCTCGACATGGGCATCGTGAACGCGGGCCAGCTGATGGTCTACGAGGACATCGAGCCGGAGCTGCTCGAGCTCGTCGAGGACGTGATCTGGAACCGCCGGCCCGACGCGACCGAACGGCTCGTCGACCACGCAAGCCGCGTCAAGGGCGAGGGCGTCCGCCGCGAGGCCGATCTGTCGTGGCGCGAGGCGCCGGTGGCCGAACGGCTCTCGTACGCGCTCGTCCACGGCGTCGTCGACTTCGTCGAGGAGGACACCGAAGAGGCGCGCCGGGCCGCCGCCCGCCCCCTGGACGTGATCGAGGGCCCGCTGATGGACGGCATGAAGATCGTCGGCGACCTGTTCGGGTCGGGGAAGATGTTCCTGCCGCAGGTCGTCAAGAGCGCTCGCGCGATGAAGCGCGCGGTGGCCTACCTGGAGCCGTTCATGGAGGCGGAGAAGGAGAACGGCGGCGGGCGGGCCGCCGGCAAGGTCCTGCTGGCGACCGTCAAGGGCGACGTGCACGACATCGGCAAGAACATCGTCGGCGTCGTCCTCGGGTGCAACAACTACGAGGTCGTCGACCTCGGCGTGATGGTGCCCGCCGACGCGATCCTCGACGCGGCCGTCGCGGAGGGCTGCGACATCGTCGGGCTCTCGGGCCTGATCACGCCGTCGCTCGACGAGATGGTGCACGTGGCGCGGGAGCTGCAGCGCCGCGGCTTCGAGCTGCCGCTCCTGATCGGCGGCGCCACCACGTCGCGCCAGCACACGGCGGTCAAGGTCGCGCCGGAGTACGGCCGGCCGACCGTCCACGTCCTCGACGCGTCACGGGTCGTCGGCGTCGTCGGCGACCTGCTCGACCCGGCGCGGCGGGAGCGGCTCGACCGGGAGAACCGGGCCGACCAGGACCGGCTGCGCGCGCTGCACGCGGAGCGCGAGCGCAAGCCCCTGCTGCCGTACCCGGCGGCGATCGCCAACCGCACGCCGATCGAGTGGCGCGACGAGGACGTGGCGCGCCCCGCGTTCGTCGGCGCCCGCGTCGTCGAGCCGGCGCTCGCCGAGCTGCGCGACTACGTCGACTGGACCTTCTTCTTCCACGCCTGGGAGCTGAAGGGCCGCTTCCCGGCGATCCTGGAGCAGCCGGCCGCGCGCGAGCTCTTCGACGACGCCACGGAGCTCCTCGACGAGATCGTCGCGGGGAACCTCCTCCGGGCGCGCGGCGTCTACGGCTTCTGGCCGGCGGCCGCCGAGGGCGACGACGTCGTGCTCGAGAGCGGGACGCGGTTCCCGATGCTGCGGCAGCAGGCGGCCCACGGCGACTCCCGGCCGAACCGCTCGCTCGCCGACTTCGTCGCTGCCGCCGAGTCGGGGCTCGACGACCACATCGGAGCGTTCGCCGTCACCGCGGGGATCGGCGCGGCCGAGCTGGCGGCGCGCTTCGAGGCCGAGCACGACGACTACCGGGCGATCATGACCCGCGCGCTCGCCGACCGGCTCGCGGAGGCGTTCGCCGAGTACCTGCACGAGCGGGCCCGGCGCGAGTGGTACGAGCCCGGGGAGTCGCTAACGGCCGACGACCTGATCGGAGAGCGCTTCCGGGGCATCCGCCCGGCGTTCGGGTACCCGGCCTGCCCCGACCACTCGGAGAAGCGCACGCTCTTCGCGCTGCTCGACGCCGGGCAGGCGGGGGTGGAGCTGACAGAGTCGTGCGCGATGATGCCGGCGGCGTCCGTCAGCGGCCTCTACTTCGGCCATCCGCAGGCGCGCTACTTCGCGGTCGGCCGGATCGGCCGGGACCAGGTCGCCGACTACGCCGCGCGCAAGGGCATGGAGATGGCCGAGGCCGAGCGCTGGCTGCGCCCGAGCCTCGCGTACGACACGAACGGGGGATAGCACCCCGGACGGCGCGCTCTAACGTCAGAGCATGTGGCGGCTGGCGTGTGCGTGCGTGCTCGTGCTGCTGACCGCGTCCGCGGCTCTCGCCGCGAACGGCGACCCGCAGCGGCGAATCACGGCCGCCGACCAGGCGAAGGCGCGCTCGATGCTCCTGCGGGCCTCCGACCTCACGGACGGGTTCGCCTCGAAGCCGTCGTCGACGAGCGGCGGCGGTCCGGGCTGCGCGGCCCTCGACGAGTCCGACCTGACCCTGACGGGCGACGCCAGCTCGCCGGACTTCACGCGCTCGGGCGCCGGGTACGTGTCGGTCGGCTCGTCCGCGCAGCTCTACCGCTCGGTCACCGACGCGAACGCCTCCTGGCGGCGCGGGACGAGCGCCCGCGCGTTGAGCTGCATCGCGGGATACTTCCGGAAGCTGGCGCGGAAGGACGCAGCCGGGATGCGGTTCGTGTCGGTCCGTCGCCTCGACTTCCCCGCCGTCGCCCCGCTGACGGCCCGCTTCCGCGTGGTCTTCTCTGCTCCGGCGGCCGGCGGCTCGCTGCGCGTCTACTTCGAGGTCGTCGTCCTGCAACGCGGGCGCGCGCAGGTGTCGCTGCTGTTCGGCTCGGCGGCGGCGCCGGTGCCGCAGCGCGACCAGGTGGCGCTCGCCGGCGTCGTGTCGGCCCGGATGGCCAGGGCGCTCCGGGTCGAGAGCGGACCGAGCGCGTAGCGCCCGGACGCGCTCGAATGGGCATGACCTAGCCGGACACGGCCGTTTTCGGCCATGGGCGGCCACCGTTTCAGGTGGTACCGTCGGCGGGTGCCGTCCAGCTCACCGGGTCGCCTGAGCCTCCTTCGGAGAGTGCCGTCCTTCGGGCTGCTCGTGCTCGCGAGCGTCGGCTCGGGCTTCGGCACGTACCTCGCCGCGATCGCGCTGTCGGTCGACATCTACGACCGCACGGGGTCGGGGAAATGGCTCGCCGCGCTGCTGATCGCAGACTTCCTGCCGATCGTCGTGATCGGGCTGACGCTGGGCCCGCTGGTCGACCGGCTCTCGCGCCGCCGGCTGATGATCGTCTCCGATCTCGTCCGCGCCGCCGTCTTCTGCGCGCTGCCTTTCGTCGGCTCGCCGGCGGCGATCGTCGCGCTGGCCGGCCTCAGCGGCGTCGCGACCGGCTTCTTCCGGCCGGCCGTCTACGCCGGCCTGCCCAACCTCGTCGACGACGAGGACCTCCCCGAGGCCAACTCGCTGCTCGCCGGCATCGAGAACGTCGCCTGGATGACCGGCCCGATCGTCGGCGGCGCGCTGCTGACGATCAGCGGGCCCGACCTCGCCTACTGGATCAACGCCGTCACCTTCGTCGTCAGCGCCGCGCTCGTGTCCCGCATCCCGGCTCGCAAGCTGCAGTCCGAGGAGTCGCTGTCGCGCGGGCACTGGCGCGACGTGCGCGACGGGCTCGCGCTCGTGCGCGGCTCGCTCCACATCCTGACCGTCCTCGTCGTCTGGAACGTCGTGCTGCTCGGGAACGCGGCCGTCAACGTCGCAGAGGTCGTGTACGCGAAGAGCGATCTCGGCACGGGCAACGTCGGGCTCGGCATCCTCGTGGGCGCGACCGGGCTCGGGCTGACGATCGGAAGCTTCCTCTCCGCCGGCGTCCTCGCGAGGCTCGGCCTCCAGCGCGCCTACGCCGGCTCGATCGTCCTGATGGCGGCCGGCTGGGGGCTCGCCGCCTTCGCGCCCTCGCTCTACGTGGCCGTCCCGCTCGTGATCGTCTCGACGATCGGCAACGGCTGCGCGCTCGTCTGCAACCAGCTGCTCCTGCAGCGCGGCGCGCCCGATCGGATGCGCGGACGGGCGCTGGCCGTCGTGATGGCGACCTTCTACGCGACGCTCGGCCTCGGCATGGCCGCTGCCGGGCCGATCACGGACGCGCTCGGCGGCCGCTGGATGTGGGGCATCGCCGGCTGCGTGTACCTCGTCGGCGCGGCGATCGCCTTCGTGCTGGTCTCGCGGATCCGCGCGGCGGGCCTCGCCGTCGAGCCGGCCCCGGCCGTCCTCAGCGAGCCGGTGGCGGAGCCCTCGGCCGCTCTCGTGCCCGGAAACGGCGCCGCCGCCGGCGACGAGCCCGTGCCGGTCGCCGCCGGCGACAGCGGCTTCGACCGGCTCGTCGCGCTGCTCTCGGAGGTCGAGCAGTCGCGCAGCCGCGAGACCGAGCGCTCGGCCTGACCCAGCGTGGGGGAACCAGGGGTTCCCCACGCTAGTGTGGCGCCATCGTGGCCCGCAGGCAGTGGACGCACGACGAGCTCGTCGCCGGGGTCCGCGACGGCGACCGCCGCGCGCTCGCGCGGGCGATCACGCTCGTCGAGGCACGCGACCCGGCCGCCGTCGACCTCGTTCGCGACCTCTATCCGGACACGGGCCGGGCGTACGCGATCGGGGTGACCGGGCCCCCGGGGGTCGGCAAGTCGACGCTGATCGGCGCGCTCGTCCGGCACGTCCGGGAGCAGGGGCCGACGGTCGGCGTGGTCTCGGTCGATCCCTCGAGCCCGTTCTCGCACGGCGCGCTGCTCGGCGACCGGATCCGCCTCGCGGACCACTTCCTCGACCCGGGCGTGTACATCCGCTCGATGGGCACGAGGGGGCATCTGGGCGGCCTGGCCGAGGCCACGCTGCAGGCGCTGCTGCTGCTCGACGCCTCCGGCAAGGAGCTCGTCTTCCTCGAGACCGTCGGCACGGGCCAGAGCGAGGTCGAGGTCGTCGGCATCGCCGACACGGTGCTGCTGGTGCTGATGCCGGGATCGGGTGACGCGGTCCAGGCCCTGAAGGCGGGGATCATGGAGATCCCGGACGTGATCGCGATCAACAAGCGCGACCATCCGGCCGCGCGCACGATGCTCACCGAGGTGCGCTCGATCCTCGCGCTCGACCGCGGACGCGCCTGGAAGACCCCGATCGTCCTCACCGAGGCGCTCACGGGCGAGGGCGTCCCCGAGCTGTGGGACGAGCTCGCCGGCCACCGGGCGTTCCTCGAGCGCGACGGCGAGCTGGAGGAACGGCGCCGCCGCAACCTGGCGCGCGAGGTGTTCGCGGTCGCCTCCAGCCGGGCCAAGGAGCGGCTGGAGCGGGCCGTCGCGGACGATCCGGAGCTGCAGCGGCTGCTCGACCTCGTGCAGCAGCGGCAGCTCGACCCGCTCACCGCGGTACGCGAGATCATGGTCAGGGTGTTCGATGTCGACGACGCTGCAGCGCCCGACCCTCGCTGACGTCCAGGCCGCCCGCGAGCGGCTCGCGGGCGTCGCGCGCCAGACGCCGGTGATGACCTCCGAGACGCTCTCGCGGCTGGCCGGACGGCCGGTCTCGCTGAAGGCGGAGAACCTCCAGCGAACCGGGGCGTTCAAGATCCGCGGCGCCTACAACACGGTCGCGCAGCTCGGCGAGCCGGAGCGGAGCGCCGGCGTCGTCACCGCGAGCGCGGGGAATCACGGGCAGGCCGTCGCCTGGGCCGCTCGCGAGGCCGGCATCCCGGCGACGATCGTCGTCCCCGAGCTGGCGCCGATGGCGAAGGTCGACGCGGCGCGCGGCTACGGCGCGACGGTCGAGCTCGCCGGCGAGGGGTACGACGAGTGTCTCGACGCCGCCCGGGCCTTCGCGGGCTCGGCGGGCGCCGTCTTCGTCCACGCGTTCGAGGACCCGCGCGTGATCGCCGGCCAGGGAACGCTCGGCCTCGAGCTCGCCGAGCAGCTCGACGAGGGCGGCACCGTCGTCGTCCCGGTCGGCGGCGGCGGCCTGCTGTCGGGCATCGCGATCGCGCTGCGCGGGCTGCGCCCCGATCTGCGGCTCGTGGGCGTCCAGGCGGAGGCCTGCGCTCCGCTCGCCGGCCTCGAGCCGCACGGCACGACGATCGCGGACGGGATCGCCGTCAAGCACCCCGGCGAGCTGACCTCGTCCATCCTCGCCGACCTCGTGGACGAGATCGTCGTCGTCGACGACGAGGCGATCTCGCAGGCGATCGTGCTCCTGCTCGAGCGCGCCAAGCTCGTCGTCGAGGGGGCCGGCGCGGCCCCGGTGGCGGCGCTCCTCGCGGGCCGCGTGGCCGGGACCGATCCAGTCTGCGCCGTTCTCGCAGGAGGCAACATCGACGCGACGACCCTGATCTCGGTCACGCGCCATGGGCTGACGGTCGACGGCCGCTACCTGGTGGTGGCGCTCCTGATCCCCGACCGGCCCGGCCAGCTGGCGCGGATCGTCGACCTGCTCGCCGAGGAGCGCGCCAACATCCTCTCGATCGCCCACCACCGCGAGGGCCGCAACATCGGCGTGCTGGAGACCGAGGCCGAGATCACGCTCGAGACCCGCGACGAGGTGCACTCGCAGGTCGTCATCCGCGCGCTCACCGACGCTGGCCTGACCGTCACGCGGCTGCGGTAGTAGGGGCCGGACCTGTCCGGCCCGCTAGCCCGCTAGTGCGGCTAGCGGGCTAGCCCGCTAGTGCGGCTAGCCGCTGCCGCAGCGGCGGAACTCGACGACCGAGCGTCCGCCCGTCCGCCACGCGTCGACCCCGCCCTCGGCCACAGGCCGCGCGTCGATGCCGCAGGCGGCGAGCACGCTGGCCGCGACGACCGCCCGCGCGCCGCTCTCGCAGATCGTCACGACCGGCCGGTCGGCGGGGATGTCCGCGCCGCACACCGTCAGCAGCCGGAACGGGATGTTGCGCGTGCCGGGGATGTAGCCGGTGTCGCGCTCGTCCTTCTCGCGCACGTCGATCACCTCGGCGCCGCTCGCGAGGAGCCCCTCGAGCTCGTCCATGGAGACGGGCACCATGCGCACGCCGCCCCCGCCGAGAACGTAGCCCTCGACGTCGAGGCAGGCGACCGACTCGAGGCCGCGGATCGCGCGCTGCGCCTCGGCCTTCGTCGCGGCGACGACGGTGACCGGTCGGGCCGCGTCGAGCACGAACCCGGCCCTCGTCGCGAAGCTGCCGCCGCCGACCGGGACGCTCCGCGCTCCGCGGTGGTGGCCGGCGAGGTAGTCGGGCGCGGGCCGGACGTCCAGCAGCTGGCCGTCCGGCGGCGGCAGCGGCAGCTCCGGAGCAGGCGGGAGAGCGCCGAGGAACGGGCCGCGGTTCAGCTCGACGATCCGGCGCATGTTCGGCGGCCGCGGGACCGAGATCGACGCCGAGTCCGCCACGAACGCGTCGAGGTCGTCCACGAGCGCGCGGTTGGAGCGCCGCTCGTCGCCGATCGTCGACGACGGCTCCGAGCTCGGGGCCCGGCCGCAATGCGAGCCGGCCACGTGCCCGGGGTAGACCTCGACGCCGTCCGGCAGCTCCAAGAGACGTCGCAGCGAGCGAAAGAGCTCGCGGGCCCCTTCGCCGGCGGCGACGGCGAGGTCGGGGCGGGCGGCGTCGCCGACGAAGAGCGAGTCCCCGGTCAGGACGAGACGGGGCGCGCCGCCGCCGTCGCCGACGGCGAAGCAGCAGTGCTCCGGCCGGTGGCCCGGGGCATGGATGCAACGGAGCAGCACCGATCCCGCCTCGATCCGCTCGCCGTCCTCGAGCGGGTCGCTCGCGTAGGCGACGTCGGCGGCGGGGTGGATGCTGACCGGGATGCCGTGCTCGAGCGCCAGCCGGCCGTGGCCCGAGACGTGGTCGGCGTGGGTATGCGTCTCGATCGCCCGCTCGATGCGCACGCCCGCACGCTGCGCCTCGGCGAGGACCGGCTCGACCGCGT
This sequence comes from Gaiellaceae bacterium, assembly GCA_036555085.1. Classification (GTDB taxonomy): domain Bacteria; phylum Actinomycetota; class Thermoleophilia; order Gaiellales; family Gaiellaceae; genus Gaiella. The sequence goes on along the minus strand of DATBMD010000329.1, from coordinate 21,216 downwards.
AGGGCGGGTCGACGACGACGGCCACGCCGGCTTCCTCGTCCCCCACCAGGTACGACGCGCAGCCGAGGTCTTCGTCGAGGAGCTGCTTGAAGAGCACGGCGCGACGGTAGCAACCGTCGTCGCTATTCCTCCTGTAGTGACCGCTGCCGCAGCCGGCGGGCGAGGACGAGGCTCGCGCCGATCACCACCAGGCCGACGACGGCCGCGATCAGCGCCCGTCCCGGGTACTGCTTGGGGTCCTCGGCCGCGGCGGGGACGATCGTCAGCGACGGGCTCCATGCGACCGACCGGCCGTCCGGGTAGCGCTGCGAGGCGGTGAGGGAGACTGCCCGCGGCTCGCCCGACGCCCGCAGGCGGAGCGCGAACGTCCCGATCTCGCGCGGCGGGAGCGAGCCTCCGCTCCAGGTCGCAGTCCGCGCGTCCGCCCGCAGCGTCCAGCCGGCGGCCTCGGGCTGGGACGAGTCCGCCTCGACGCCCTTCGGCAGGAAGATCACGAGCGCGGTCATCGACTGCTCGTCGCGCTCGTTCGGCGCCTCGAACGTCACGGTGGCGGGCACGCCCACCTCGAGGAACGCCGGCGTGACCGTGACGTGCGCTCGGGCCGCCCCGGCAGCGAGCAGCACCGCACCCCAGGCCGCCATCGCGGATGTCGAGCATCGGCGCATCCGGTGCATCTTGCCGGTCCGACGCCGGTACAGTGACGGCACACCACGATCCCCGGCGCCACCGGGGTGGGCGAGAACGGCCGCCCGAGATTCCCGGCTCGGGTCGTGCGTCGGTCTCGCCGGGACGGGAGGTCCACATTGGTTAGGAGACCGATGTTCTGGGCCGGTGTGTTGCTCGCCGGGCTCGCGCTCGGGATCGCCGCCGGCTGCGGGGGCGACGACGACGGCGAAGCGGGCGGCACGACCGGCGCCACGGAGGGTACGGGGACGCCCGCTGCGCAGCAGGGAGGCACGCTCCGCATCAACCTGCAGGACGACACCGACTACACGGATCCGGCGCTCGCGTACTACCAGGTGTCGTGGCAGTTCGAGTACATGACGGGCGTCACGCTCCTGAACTACGCCGACGCGCCCGCACCGGAAGGCGCACGGCTGATCCCGGAGGGCGCGGAGGACCTGCCGGTCGTCTCCGACGACGGGAAGACGTACACGTTCACGATCAGGGACGGCTTCGAGTTCTCGCCGCCCTCGAACGAGCCGGTGACGGCGCAGAGCTACGTGCGGGCGTTCGAGCGCGCGCTCGACCCGAAGCAGCAGTCGCCCGGGGCCTCGTTCGCACGGGACATCGTCGGCGCGCAGGAGTACCTCGACGGCAAGGCCGACTCGATCAGCGGGATCACGGTCGACGGCAACACGCTGACCTTCGAGCTGACCGAGGTCGCGCCTGACTTCCTCTCGCGGGTCGCGATGATGTTCTTCATGGCGGTTCCCGCGGACACGCCGATCTCCCCCAAGGGCCTGAACACCGTTCCCGCGGCCGGCCCGTACTACGTGTCGTCCCGGACGCCCGCTCGGCAGTTCGTGCTCGAGAAGAACCCGAACTACACGGGCGACCGGGTCGCCAACTTCGACCGGATCGTGTACACGGTCGGCGTCGACCTGCAGCAGGGCCTGCTCCAGATCAGGAACGGTCAGGCCGACTACGCCGCCGACGGCGTGCCGCCGGCGTCGAACGGCGAGCTGGGCGACCAGTACGGCGCGGACAGCGACGCGGCGGCGAACGGGCTCCAGCAGTACTTCGTCAACCCGGCGCTGACCGTCAACTACCTCGCCCTCAACACGAGCCGCGACCTCTTCGGAGACGTCGCCCCGCGCCAGGCGGTCAACTACGCGATCGACCGGCTGTCGATCCTGCGCCAGAGCGGCGCCTATGCGGGCACGCCCACCGACCAGTATCTGCCGCCGCTCGTCGAGGGGTACAAGGACGAGGATCTCTTCCCGATGACGCCCGACGTCGACAAGGCGAAGGAGCTCCTCGGCGAGGGCTTCTCCGGGCAGGCGGTCCTCTACACCTGCAACGCCGGCTCCTGCCCGGAGCGGGCGCAGATCATCCAGTCGAACCTGGCCGCAGTCGGTATCGACGTCGAGATCAAGACGTTCGAGCGTGCCGTCCAGTTCTCCAAGGAGGGAACGAGGGGCGAGCCGTTCGACATCGCCGACGAGGGCTGGATCGCCGACTACCCCGACCCGTACGACTTCATCAACATCCTCCTGGACGGGAACAACATCCAGGCGACGAACAACGTCAACTTCGCGTACTTCGACGAGCCGGAGTGGAACCAGAAGATGGTCGAGGCGGCGAAGCTGTCCGGCGACGAGCGCTACGCGCGCTACGGCGACCTCGACATCGAGCTCGCGCGCGACGCGGCGCCGTGGGCGGCGACGTTCATCTCGAACAACCGCGACTTCTTCTCCGAGCGCATCGGCTGTCAGGTCTACCAGCCGATCTACGGCATGAGCCTGGCGCCTCTCTGCATCCGCGAGACGGGCTGATTCTCTGCGCAAGGCCGGGATCTGCACGCCTGTGCAGATCCCGGCCGCGCGAAGATCCCATCAGGCGGCCGCTGTCGCGGCCGATCTCGCTGGCGAGCTAGAGGCCCAGGTGCCGGGCGATGACGAGACGCTGCACCTCGTTCGTGCCCTCGCCGATCTCGAGCACCTTCTGGTCGCGGTACAGGCGAGAGATGGCGAACTCGTCCATGTAGCCGTAGCCGCCGTGGATCTGCAGCGACCAGTTCGCGGCGCGGTTCGACAGCTCGCCGGTGTAGAGCTTGGCCATCGCCGCCTCCCGCGCGAACGGGCGGCCCTGGTCCTTCAGCCAGGCGGCCCTGTAGACGAGCGCCCGGCCGGCCTCGAGCTCGGTCGCCATGTCGGCGAGCCGGAACCGGACGGCCTGGAACTCCGCGATCGGCCGGCCGAACTGCTCCCGCTCCTGCGCGTAGGCGTGGGCAAGGTCGTACGCACCCTGGGCCAGGCCGACGCCCATCGCGGCGACGGAGATCCGCCCCCCGTCGAGGATCTCGAGGAACTGCGCGAAGCCGTTGCCGCGCCCGCCCAGGAGGTTGCCCTCCGGGACGGCGCAGTCGGCGAACGAGAGCGTCCGCGTGTCGGAGGCGCGCCAGCCGAGCTTCTTCATCGGCGCCGAGATCTCGTAGCCGGGCGCGCCGTTCGGGACGATCAGGTTCGAGACCTCGTCGTCGCCCGTGCGCGCGGTGATCGTCACGCAGGCGCTGATGTCGGTGCCCGCGTTCGTGATGAAGATCTTCGAGCCGTTGACGAGCCACTGCCCGTCGCGGAGCTCCGCCGTGGTGCGGGTGGCGCCCGCGTCCGAGCCCGCGCCCGGCTCGGTCAGGCCGAAGGCCGCCAGCCGCTCGCCCGAGGCGAGCTGCGGCAGCCACTGCCGCTTCTGCTCCTCGTTGCCGAAGAGGAGGATCGGCATCGTCCCGAGCGACGTGTGCGCGGCGACCGTGATCGCGACGGACGAGTCGACGCGGGTCAGCTCCTCCACGGCGATCGCGTACGAGAGCGTGTCGCCGCCCGCGCCGCCGTACTCCTCGGGCACGGGGATCCCCATCAACCCCAGCTCCGCCATCTCGGCGACGAGCTCGTACGGGAACCGGGCCTCGCGGTCGAGCGCCTCGGCGACAGGGGCGACGCGCTCGCGTGCGAAGGCCCGGACGGTGTCGCGGATCAGCTCGTGCTCGGGTGCGAGGTCGAGGTCCACGGCCGCGCGGCATGGTACCGCCAGGCCGCGTCGACATCCGGGCGGCCCGCACCTCCCGCGCGAGACCCCCGCCGCCGAGTAGCCTGGCAACGTGTTCGGCGGTCTCGACAGGAAGGCGATGACCGCGCTCTCGACCGGGCACCTCGCGACGGACTTCGCCTCGGGCAGCGTCCCGGCGCTGATTCCGTTCTTCGTCGAGGAATACGACCTGAGCTACACCCTCACGGCGGTGATCATGCTCGCCGCGACGATCTCGTCCTCGATCGTGCAGCCGCTCTTCGGCCTCTGGTCGGACCGGCGCGGCGCGATGTGGCTGCTGCCGGGCGGCGTCGCCCTCGCCGGGGTGGGCACCGGCCTCGCCGCGGCGGCGCCGACCTACGCTCTCGTCGTCGCGCTCGTCTTTCTCGCGGGGATCGGGATCGCCGCCTACCACCCGGAGGGTGCGAAGTTCGCCGCCTTCGCCTCGGGCCGGAAGCGCGCGAGCGGGATGTCGCTCTTCAACATCGGCGGCAACACCGGCTACGCGCTCGGGCCGATCATCGTCACGCCGCTCGTCCTCTGGCTCGGCCTGACCGGCGGCCTGCTCGCGATGCTCCCGGTGCTCGTCGTCGCGTTCGCGCTGCTGCGCGTGCTCCCGTACCTGCGCCGGCTGCATCCGGACGAGACCGGCCGCACCGGGCCGGCCGGCGAGGACGACGTCCCCGCGATGTGGATCCTCGGCGGCGTGATCGTCCTTCGCAGCGTCGCCTGGTTCGGCCTGCTGACGTTCGTCCCGCTCTGGGCGGTCTCGATCGGGCACACGACGGGAGAGGGCAACCGCCTGCTCGCCCTGATGCTGGTCGCCGGGGCCGTGGGCACGCTCGTGCTCGGCCCCGTCGCCGACCGGATCGGCCTGCGCCGGACGCTCGTGCTCACGCAGGCCGCGCTGCCGGTCCTGATCGTCGTCTTCGTGCTGGCGGGCGGCGTCGTGGGCGCGCTGGCCCTGATGCTCGTCGGCCTCTGCGTCGTCGGCACGTTCGGCGTCACGATGGTGCTCAGCCAGCTGTACCTGCCCCAGCACGTCGGCGTCGCATCGGGTCTCTCGGTCGGGCTCGCGATGGGGCTGGGCGGCGTCGCCGCGGTCGCGCTCGGGGTGCTCGCCGACGCCGTCGATCTCGAGGTGGCGCTCTACGTCTGCGCCGCGGCCCCCGCCTTCGGGCTCGTGCTCGCGCTGATGCTGCCGGCGCCGCGCCCGCGGGCGCGCCTCGCCGTCGCGGGGCAGGCGTGAGCTAGGCTGCCGACCCGACCGCAGGAGGGTGCGCCGATGGGCGTCCAGGAGTTCTTCGACCAGCTTCCCACCCGCGTCGATCCCGGCAGGACGGCCGGGATGAACGCGACGTACGTGTTCGACGTCGAGGACGTCGGCCAGTGGACGGTCCGGGTCGCCGACGGCGCCGTCAGCGTCGCCGAGGGCGCCGAGGACGCAGACTGCACGATCTCGGCGAGCGAAGAGGTGCTCGAGAAGATCGTCGGCGGCGAGCAGAACGCGACGACCGCGTACATGACGGGCAAGCTGAAGATCAAGGGCGACATGGGGGCAGCCCTCAAGCTCCAGAAGCTGTTCTGAGCCGGCTGCCGCCGGCGCAGCCCCTGTTAGAGTCGCCGCATGCTGATCGTGCGGCTGCTCGTTGTCTGGGGCATCAACATCGTCGCACTGATCGTGGTCGACTGGCTGTTCGACGGCATCACGATCGAGAGGTGGGGGCCGCTCCTGCTCGGCGCGGCGGTGCTCGCGGTCGGGAACACGTTCATCAAGCCCGTGCTGACGATCCTGGCGCTGCCACTCGTGATCGTCACGTTCGGGCTCGCCTACTTCGCGATCAGCGTGGCGATGCTCGCGCTCGCCGAGTGGATCGCGCCCGACTTCTCGATCGACGGGTTCTGGACGTACGTCGGCGCCACGATCGTGATCGGCCTCGTCAACGCCGTGCTCGGCGCGCTGATGGACGCGATCGCCGGAGAGCGCGACCGCACCGCCTACCGTTAGCTCGTCTCGAGGGGCGCGGCGGCGGAGGAGGGGGCCAGTGGGGGAACCATGGGCTCCCCCCACGCTAGGCGAGCTCGACCAGCAGCTGGCCGGCGGCGACGCGGTCGCCGGGGCCAGCGTGGACGGCCTTGACCGTCGCCTCGAACGGCGACGCGACGGGGTGCTCCATCTTCATCGCCTCGAGCACGACGAGCGGCGCGCGGGCCGCGACCCGGTCGCCGGCCGCGACGCGCACCTCGAGCACCGTCCCGGGCATGGGCGCGGTCACGTTGCTGCTGCCCTCGTGCTGCGCGTGCGCGTGCGCCGCGTCGTCGACGTCGGGCGGCGGTGCGGGGGCCGGGGGCGGCAGGTTGAGGCGCCAGGCGCCGCGCCAGGGCCCCGCCGGCAGGCGGTGCGGCGGCGGGGAGAGCGGCGGAAACTCGGTCAGGAACGCCGTCGAGACCCGGCCGTCCCGGAACGCGGGGTGCGCGACGAGCCACCGCAAGAAGGCGAGGTTCGTGGTCACGCCGCCCACCTCCGTCTCGGCGAGCGCCGCGGCGAGCGCGTCCAGTGCGGCCTCCCGCGTGGTGCCGCGGGCGATCAGCTTGGCGATCATCGGGTCGTAGGCGGCGCCGACCTCGTCGCCCGCGGCCACGCCGGCATCGACGCGCACGTCCGGCGGCAGCCGCAGCCGGTCGATGCGCCCCGGCTGCGGCAGGAACGTGCGCGGGTCCTCGGCGTAGAGCCGGGCCTCGACCGCGTGCCCGCGAGCCTTGCGACGATCGGTCACAAGGCGTTCGCCGGCGGCGATGCGTAGCTGCTGCTCGACCAGGTCGATCCCCGACACCTCCTCGGTGACCGGGTGCTCCACCTGGATGCGGCCGTTCAGCTCGAGAAAGAAGAAGTCGTCTCCGTCGACGAGGAACTCGGCGGTGCCCGCGCCCCGGTAGCCGATGCCCCGGGCGAACGCGACCGCGGCGTCGGCGAGCCCGGCGCGCATCGCCGGCGCCAGCCCCGGGGCGGGTGTCTCCTCGACGACCTTCTGGTGCCGGCGCTGCACCGAGCAGTCGCGCTCGCCGAGGGCGAGCGTCGTCCCGTGCGCGTCGGCGAGCAGCTGGACCTCGACGTGCCGCGGCCGCTCGAGGTACCGCTCGTAGAAGAGCGTGCCGTTCCCGAAGGCGGCCGCCGCCTCGCGCGCCGCCGCCTCGGCCGCGCCGGCCAGCTCGGCGGGGTCGCGGACGACCCGCATCCCACGCCCGCCGCCGCCCGCCGCGGCCTTGACGAGCAGGGGAAAGCCGATCGCTGCGGGGTCGCCCGTCGGCAGCGTGGGCACGCCGGCCCCGGTCGCGACGCGCTTCGCCGCCAGCTTGTCGCCGCCGAGCCGGAGCGCGTCGGCAGGCGGCCCCACCCACGTCAGGCCGGCCGCCTCGACCGCCGCGGCGAAGTCCGCGCTCTCGGCGAGGAAGCCGTAGCCCGGGTGGATCGCATCCGCCCCCGCCTCGCGGGCGGCGCGAACGTGCTCGGCCGCGTCGAGGTACGAGCCGATCGGGACGGCGGCGCCGGCCGAGCGCGCGTGCAGGGAGCCGGCGTCGTCGGGCGCGACGACCGCGACCGTCTCGATCCCGAGCCGCTCGCACGTCCGGAAGACGCGCAGCGCGATCTCGCCGCGGTTCGCCACGAGCAGCTTCCGGATCGACACGTCCGGGGATCGTAGAGACGCGGGAGCGGCAGCGGCGGGAGGGGGATGACGCCCGCCGCTGCCGCGTGGGAGCGGCCGCTAGGCGCTGACGGCCGCAGCCTGGAGCTGCGCGGTGATCTGATTGATCCTCGCCGGGTTCTGGACGTACTCCATCAGCAGGCGATTGAGCGTCGTCCTGAAGTTGGGCGAGCCCGTGTCGGCCAGGCCGAAGCGGAAGACCGTCGCGCGCGACAACGCGGTCGCGAGCGTCCGCACGGCCGGGACCGAGTAGGACGCGGGATCCACCTTGCGGTTGGGCGACAGGAAGTCGATGCTGCGCTTCGCCCAGATCGTGGCGGCGCCGGGCGTCGCCAGATACTCGATCAGGGCTCGAGCAGCCGGGCTGTCCTTCACCATCACGACCGTGTGGGCGTCACCGATCACCCGCGGCGGCCCCTGACCGTCCGTGGTCGGGAACGGGAAGGCCCCGAACTGCGTGATCGGCCGGACCGCCTTCGCCGAGTGGAGCACGGGGATGACGGCGCTGCCGCCCGGCACCATGGCGGCCTTCAGCGGGCTGCCGAAGACCTTCTGCACGGCCGAGTCGAAGCCGCCTCGCAGGGATCCGAGGCCGCCCGCGATCCTCGTCGGGTTCACGAGCGTGGCTCGCATCCGCACGAGCGCGTCGCGGACGGTTGCGTCGGTCCACCGGATCTCGCCACGGGCGAGCCGGTCGTAGCGCCGGTTCCCGTCGAACGTCAGATAGACGTTCGCGAACAGGTCCGGGAGGGCCAGGGCGCTGGCGCCGCTGACCGCGAAGGGCTTCGCGCCCAGGCCGGCCAGGGCGCCGGAGACGCGCTGCAGCCCCTTCCAGCTCGTCGGCGCGGCGAGGCCCTCGTTCTGGAACAGCCGCTGCTCGTACCAGAAGGCCGAGCGGTTCGTGGCCTTGAGGAACACCCCGTAGAGCTTGCCGTCGACCGATCCGAGCCGCTTCCACGAGAACGCGTAGTTCGCCCGCACCGTCGGCACCGCGAAGTCGATCGGCTTCAGCGAGCCGTCACGCGCCATGGTTCGCATGGTCGCCAGATCGGCGGGCAGCGCGAGCACGGCCAGGTCGGGCTGGGACTCCGCCGTCTTCGAGATCTCGCCGGCAGCGCTTCCCGAGACGCTCTGGTACGTGATGTTCACCCCGGGATTCTGCTGCCGGAACCCGTCCAGCACGGCACGGAACGATTGCTCGTCGGCGCCCGTCCAGGGGCCGACGATTCGGAGCGTCCCGGAGACGGCCGCGGACGCAGTTGTCGCCGCCGCGACGGCGGCGAGCCCCGCGACGAGCGCGAGGACGAAGGGCAGGAGTAGTCGGCGTGACACGTATGCCACCTCCTTCCGGGCAGGGCGGATCGAGGCCCGGCCCCGGTTCGGGTTGCTACCGGACAGCTGACGCGGCGGGTCGCCCGTCGCTGAGCTGCTCGGACGTAGCCGACGTCTTTTCCCGTTCTAGACCCGTCCACACCGGCGGCCGGCGATCCTTACACCATCCTTGCGGACGCTTACATCCGGATCATCGGTCGCTCGAAGTCGTGCGTGAATGTGAGGATCTCCTCAAGGTTGCGCGCGTGAGGCCGCGGGTATTCCCATACTCGAACGGTGACCAGTCGATGGTTCGTCAGCGTGCGCTGGTGGCTGACGCTCGCGTTCGCGGCGATCGCCGCGATCACGGCGCTCTCGGTCGCGCAGGTCTCCCGCTCGCAGAGCGAGCAGGCGTTGCGCGACAAGGCCCAGGAGCTCGCGGCGGGCACCGCGGTCGCCGCCGCCGCGGCGATCGCCGCAGCACCGTCGTCCGACCTCGGCGCGGCGGCCGTGAGCGAGGCTCGCCGGCGACGTGTGGCCTTGTTCCTGTTCGACTCCGACGGGAGGCTCGTGAGCCCGCCCCGCTCGCGGAACATCGACGTCTCCGAGATCTCGAACCTCGCGCCGCTGCTCGACAGCGCCCTCGCCGGCGTCCGGAGCGTCGAGAGCCTGGACGGCGGCCGGCGGATCACGGTCGCGCTGCCGCTGCGTGCCGACGGCGCCGCCGCGCTCGTCGAGGTCGCGTCGCGGCCGGACCTCGTCGCGGCGGTGCAGGTCGTGCGGAACACGATCGTCGTCGCCGCGGCCTGGGCGACGCTGATCGGCGTGCTCGTCGGCGCCCTCGCCTCGCTCCTCATCACCGCGAGGGTTCGGAGGATCGCGGCCGCCGCCGCCGCGATCGAGCAGGGGCAGTTCGACCTCGAGCTCCGTCCACGGTTCCCGGACGAGCTCGGCAGCCTCGGCCGGACGGTCGACTCGATGCGCCGTCATCTGCGTGCGTCGTTCGATCAGGTCGGAGCCGAGCGCGACCGGCTGCGGGCTCTCGTCGATCAGCTGAACGAGGGGGTGATCGCGATCGACCGCGAGCTGCGCGTGATCGTCGCCAACAGCCGCGCCGCGGAGCTCCTCGGGCGGGCGCTCCCGGACGGGGGCGTGCTGCCGGAGGCCTGGCCGACCGTCCCGCTCGCGAGCTTCGCACGACGGCTCTTCGCACCCGGCGCCGCACCGGCGACGAGCCGCATCGCCGTCACCGAGGGGCACGTCTACGTCCTGACCGGGCTGCCGGCGGTGTCGGGCTCCGACTTCGCGGTGCTGGTGATCGCCGACGTCACGGAGCAGGAGCGGCGCGAGCGGGCGGAGCGGGAGTTCGTGGCGAACGCGGCCCACGAGCTCCGCACGCCGCTGACGGCGATCGCGAGCGCGATCGAGGTGCTGCAGCAGGGCGCCAAGGACGATCCGGCGAGCCGCGACCGCTTCCTCGCCCTGCTCGACCGCCAGACGGTGAGGCTGGAGCGGCTCGTCCGGGCGCTCCTGATGCTCGCCCGGGCGCAGACGGATGGAAACGAGCTGCGGCTCGAGCCGGTCCGGCTGAGCCCGCTCCTGCACGAGCTCGCGGAGGAGATGGGCCTCGACCCCGCGTGCGTGGACGTCGACGCCGACCTGGCCGTGCTCGCGCACCCGGACCTGATCCGGCAGGGTGTCGAGAACCTGGTCGCCAACGCAATCAAGCACGCCGGGGGCGACGGCCTCCGGATCGTCGCGCTCCGCGCGGGCGCCGGGGCGGCCTCGATCGAGGTCCGCGACACCGGCCCCGGGATGCACCGCGACGAGGCCGCCCGGGTCGTCGACCGCTTCTTCCGCGGCGGCGACCGCGACGCCGACGGGTTCGGGCTCGGCCTCTCGATCGTCCGCGAGGTCGCGCGCGCCGTGGGCGGCAGCCTCGAGATCGAGACCCGGGCGTCGGTCGGGACGACGGTACGGATCCGCCTGCGGACGGCGGAGCGCGAAGCTCTCGCTGCGGGGCAGAGATGAACGCACGTGTTCTGGTCGTCGACGACGAGCCGGACATCCTCCAGCCGATCAGGTACGCGCTCGAGCGGAGCGGGTTCGCGGTCGAGACCGCCCACGACGGCGAGAGCGGCCTCGAGCGTGCGCGCAGCGAGCGGTTCGACGTCGTCATCCTCGACGTGATGCTGCCGCGCCGGAGCGGGCTCGACGTCTGCCGCGACCTGCGCGCGGAGAGCGACGTCCCGATCATCATGCTGACCGCCCGGGACGCGGAGGTGGACCGCGTCCTCGGGCTGGAGCTCGGCGCCGACGACTACGTGACGAAGCCGTTCTCGACCTCGGAGCTCGTCAGCCGCGTCCGGGCGATCCTCCGCCGCCGCCAGATCGACCGCAGCACGAGCGCGGGCGCCACGCGCACGGCGGGCGGCATCACCGTCGACCTGGCCCAGCACCGGGTCCTCGTCGACGGGCGAGACGTCGACCTGACGCCGTCCGAGTTCCGGCTCCTGCTGCTGCTGATCGAGAGCCCCGAGCGGGTCTTCAGCCGCTGGCAGATCATGGAGCATCTCTGGGACAGCACGTACGTCGGCGACGCACGGGCGTGCGACGCGCACATCTCGAACCTCAGGCGCAAGCTCGAGCGCGTCCCGTCGAGGCCGGAGCGGCTGGTCACCGTCCGCGGCGCCGGCTACAAGCTCGTGCCGATCTAGGCCCCGGACGGCGTCTCCCGGCGTCTTGGCCCGGGCCGTTCGTGAAGAGATCCTCACCGTCTGCGTACGTCCTGCTCGTACCGCCGGTTCCGCTGCTCACCGTTCCGCCCTACGTTGTCAAGACGTCCAGCAAAGCGAGGAGATCGGGAAGCGTCGATGAGCTCCGGAACACCGCAATCCGCACGCGAACGAGAGGGCGTTCGCGTCTCGAGGCGTCGCACGACGTGGGTGATCGCGATCTGCGGCGCCGTCAGCGGCGAGACGGCGTCGGCGCTTCGCGACTCGCTGGTAAGCGCGATCCACGAGGGCGTGCACGAGGTCGTGCTGGACATCAGCGAGGCCGCCGCGATCAGTGGGCCTGCCAACGAGCTGATCGCGGCGGCAAGCTCCACGCTCGCGGACAGGGGCGGAACGCTGCTCGTCTGGACGTCCGGCGGCGCCGAGGACGATGCCTCCTTCGTCATGCGGGAGGTTCGGGGCGGCGACGCGCTGCTGGGCGTCCAGCACGCGCACGCCGAAACGCCGGGAGAAGCGGGCTGAGCGTCCGCGGGAACGTGCCCGATCGCCTTTGCGGCCGCGGGGCGGACATGGGTCGACTCGCCGCCGAGCCGCTACGCGGGAGACGAAAGCGGGAGCGGGCGGGCTCGGTGGCGAGGCGCGCCGTCGGGAGGGCGCTCGGCGGCGTCGCGCTGGCCCGGCGGCCGGACGTGTACCTCGCCGCCGGGCTGCTGAACGAGACGAACGCGTCCCTGCTGGCGGCGTTCCGGGGCCTCGGCCTCACGGCCGAGTGGCTGCCGCCGGAGGCGATCCGCTTCCGGCTGGCCGCGGGCGACGTCGTGCTGTCGCGGCTGGACGTTCGACCGACGCTGGACGGCGTCGAGCCGGGGCTGTGGGAGCTCAAGCGCGCACGCCTGGCCGGTGTGACCGTGCTCAACGGCGACGACGCGCTGCTGACCAGCCACGACAAGCTGGCCACGGCGCTCGCGTTCGCGGCCGCCGGCGTGCGGCACCCGCGAACGGCGAACGTCGACGAGACCAGCACGTCGCCGCCGCTCCCGCTGCCGGTCGTGCTGAAGCCGCGCTTCGGCAGCTGGGGAACGGACGTCTGCCGCTGCGAGACCGAGGGCGAGTACGCCGCCCGGATCGAGCAGCTGCGCGACCGGCCGTGGTTCCGCTCGCACGGCGTGCTCGTGCAGGAGCTGGTCGAGCCGCGAGGCTACGACCTGCGGCTGGTCGTCGCGGCCGGGCGGGTGATCGGCGCGGTCGAGCGCCACGCGCGGCCCGGCGAGTGGCGCACGAACGTCGCGCTCGGCGGGCGGCGGCGCCCGGCGCTGCCGGACCCCCGCGCGGTGGCGACCGCGGGCGGCGCAGCGGCCGCGGTCGGCGGAGATCTCGTCGGCGTCGATCTGCTGCCGACCGGCGACGGCGGCTACGTCGTGCTCGAGGTGAACGGCGCCGTCGACTTCACCCGGCACTACTCGCTGGACGGCGGCGACGTCTTCACGCTCGCGGCTTCGTCCCTGGCTGCCGCGGCGGGGCTGGCGCCGCGGCAGGCCAGGGTCGGGGCGAGCCCGCCTGAGTCCGCGCTCGGCCTCGCCTGACCCGCGGATCGCGCGCCTTGCCTAGTGGCTCATCGAGCCGTGGGGGTTGCCGACGCGGAGCACGCCCACCTGGCCCAGCTCGACGTGCGCGAAGGCGTGGCTGACGAACGGGTACGTGCCTTCGCCGGGGATCGTCACGTCGAAGATCGCACCGCCGCCGGCCGGGACGAGCACCGTCTGCACGTTCCGCTGGAACCTGCTCAGGTCGCCGTTCACCCACGCCCGGTCGAGCAGCGTGCCGACGACGTGGAAGTCCGTGTCGAGCGTCGGGCCCGCCGCGACGACGTAGAACCGCGTCGTCTCGCCCGGCTTCGCGGTCAGCGGGTGGGTGACGTACTGGTGCGCGTAGCCGTTGAACGTCGCCCAGTCCGGCGTCATCGCCCGGGCCTTGTCGAAGTCGAGCCCCGCTGGCTGCTGGAGGCCGTCCGCGTTCAGGTACCACTCGCTCGCGACGAGCACGTACTCGTTGTCGACCTTCGGCAGCGGGCTCTCGGGGCTCACGACGATCGCCCCGTACATCCCGTTCGCGAGGTGCGCCAGCACCGGCTTCGTCCCGCAGTGGTACATGAACACGCCGGGGTCGGTCGCCTCGAAGCTGAAGGTGAACGACTCGCCCGGCTTGACGTCCGCGAACGCCTTGTTCGGCGCGATCCGCGCCGCGTGGAAGTCGATCGAGTGCGGGATCGACCCGCCGTTCTCGATCGTCATCCGCACCGTCTGCCCCTGTCGCACGTGCACGACCGGGCCGGGCGCGCCGGTGCCGTCGAACGCCCAGGTCGTGTACCTGACGCCGGGCGCGATCTCGACCGCCATGTCCTTCACCGTCATGTGCACCCGGGCCACGTCGCCGGCCGGGGCCGGCGGCAGCTTCGCGTCGTACGGCGCGCGTGCCTTCGCGAGCCCCTCCGCGTTGTCGGCCATGCGCCCCGCGAAGCTCTGCGAAGCGATGCTCTCGACTGCTGGGTGCCCGGCTCCCTCGTGCGCCTGCACGCCGGCGCCGGCCGCCCGGTCGGCGGCCCGTGTTGCCTTCGCCGCCTCGCCGAGCGCGGCGACGCTGAGCACGATCATGACCCCGAACGCGAGGCCGATTGCTGCGATTGCGACTGCAACCAGTTTGGTCACTGTTCAGAACACCGTCCTTTCCGCTCCCACGCTATGCGGAGGCTGCGGCCGGACCGCGGGGTATTCCCGCCGGCCCTTTGCGGGAAATCCGCGCGCAGCTAGGGCAACGTGGGGCCGGCGTCCGGGGACCACGAAGCGAAGCCGGGCTGTCCCGGTGCCCGGCCGGCGAGGAACGCGCCCACGCCCTCCTTGCCCTCGGGGCTCGCGCGGCGCTCGGCGATCCGGCGGGCGGTCTCGGGCCCGTCCGGACGGTCGAGGACGAGCCGCTTCGCGGCCCGGGCCGCACGCGGGCCGGCCGTCGCCAGCTCGCCCAGGATCCCGCCGACCGCGCCTTCCAGGTCGCTCGTCACCTCGTGGACGAGCCCGATGCGCAACGCGGTCGGAGCGTCGAACCGCTCCCCGGTGACGAAGTAGCGGCGCGCTGCCGACGGGCCGATCTTCGCCAGCACGAACGGGGAGATCACCGCGGGGATGATCCCCAGCTTCACCTCCGAGAAGGCGAGCACCACGCGCTCGTGGGCGACGACGATGTCCGAGCAGGCGACCAGGCCCGCGCCGCCGCCGAACGCGTGGCCCTGGACGGCGGCGACGACCGGCGCGGGGCAGCCGTCGATCGCCTCGAACATCCGCCGCAGCGCCGTCGCCTCGGCGACGTTGGCCTCGTAGTCGAGGTCTGCGGACGCGCGCATCCACTCGAGGTCGGCGCCGGCGCAGAAGCTGGGGCCGTCGCCGGCCAGCACGACCGCGCGGGCCTTTCCGACGTCGACGAACGCCTCGGCAAGCTCCGAGATCAGCGCCGCGTCGAAGGCGTTCCGGGCGTCCGGGCGCGCGAGCGTGACCCGAAGGACGTCGCCGTCCCGCTCGACGCGCAGCGCGCTCACGGGCCGAAACACTATGGTCTCCGCGATGACGGCGAGGCGGTTCACCGTCCAGCTGGAACGGGTCGGGAAGACCGGAACCGCCTTCACGATCCCGTTCGACCTGACGCAGGCGTTCGGCCGCGCCCGCCCGCCCTTGCGAGCCTCGATCCGCGGGCACACGTGGCGCACGACGCCCGGCGTGTACGGCGGTGTGGGGCTGATCGTCGTCAACCGGGCCGTGAAGGCCGCGACCGGCGTCGACGCGCCGGACCGGGTCCGGGTCGAGCTCGAGCTCGACACCGAGCCGCGGACGGTCCGCGTCCCGAAGGACCTGCGGGCCGCCTTCGCGGGTGACGACGCCGCGCGCACGGCGTTCGCCGGGCTCTCGTACACGCACCGGCGCGAATACGTCGAGTGGATCGAGGAGGCGAAGCGGCCGGAGACGCGGGCCCGCCGCATCGCCGCGACGGCCGAGCGCCTGCACGCCGGCCCGGTCGCGCGCCGATGACCGTCCTGCGCGGAGCCGTCGCCGCGGCGGTGACGCCGCTCCGGGACGGCGGCGCCCGTCTCGACGAGGACGCGTTCGCGGCCTACGCGGACTTCCTGCATGCCGGGGGCATCGACGGCCTGCTCGCGCTGGGGACGACGGGAGAGGGGATTCTCCTCTCGGTCGACGAGCGCTCCCGGGCCGTCGAGCTGTTCGTGCAGGCGGCGGCGGGGCGCTTCTTCGTGATCGCCCACTGCGGCGCGCAGACCACCGCCGACACCGTCGAGCTCGTGCAGCGCGCGTCGGGCGCCGGAGTCGACGCCGTCGCCGTGATCGGCCCGCCGTACTTCAAGCTCGACGCCGGCGCGCAGCTCGCGCACCTGGAGGCCGCGGCCGCGGCGGCGGGCGCGCTGCCCTTCTACGTCTACGAGTTCGCCGCGACCGCGGGCTACCCGTTCGCGCTGGAGATGCTGGCGCGCCTCCGCGACCGCGCCGGCAACTTCAAGGGCCTGAAGGTCTCGGACATGCCCTGGGAGGCGTTCGAGCCGTACCTGCTAGACGGGCTCGACGTCTTCGTCGGCCCCGAGGCGCTCATCCACCTCGGGCTCGAGCACGGCGCGGTCGGGTGCGTCTCGGGGCTCGCCGCGGCGTTCCCCGAGGAGGTGACGGCGGTCGCGCGCGCGCCCAGCGCATCGGGGGCCGAGCACGTCGGCGGGCTCAGGGCCGTGATCGAGCGCTTCCCGCGCCATGCCGCGCTCAAGCGTGTTCTCGAGCGGCGCGGCGTCCCCGTCCGCACCGACGTGCGCGCGCCGCTGCGCCCGTTGACCCCCGAGGAGGCCGCCGAGCTCGACGCCTGGCTCGAGGGCAGGGGCGGGTGACGGACGCGGCGGCGCTCGTCAACGGAGCGCTGCGGAAGGCGATCCTCGTCGCGGCGACCAACCGGGGCGTGCGGAAGGCGGTCGATCGCTACGGGATGAGCCTGGGCGCGGCGCGGTTCGTCGCGGGGGAGACGCTGGACGAGTGCGTCGTCGTGCTGCGGCGCCTCAACGAGCGGGGCCTGAGCGCGAACACGACCATCCTCGGTGAGAACGTCACCGACGCCGCGGAGGCCCGCCGGGTCGCCGAGGAGTACGAGGTCGTCCTGCGTCGCATCGCCCAGGAGCGGCTGCAGGCCAACGTCGCCCTCAAGCTCACGCACCTCGGCCTCGAGCTCGACGAGGAGCTGGCGTACCAGAACGTCGCCCGGGTCGTGGACGCGGCCGCGGAGCTCGGCAACTTCGTGCGCATCGACATGGAGCACGCCGCCGTCGTCGACGCCACGCTCGGGATCTACCGCCGCCTGCGGCGAAGCGGGCGCGACAACGTCGGCACCGTGCTCCAGTCGTACCTGTACCGCTCCGAGGACGACCTGCGCTCGCTGCTGCCGCTGCGCCCGAACCTCCGTTTCGTGAAGGGCGCCTACCTCGAGCCGGCGAGCGTGGCGTACCCGGACAAGCGAGACGTGGACGCGAGCTTTGCTCGGCTCGTCGAGCTCGCGCTCGCGGGCGGCGCGTATGCGGCCGTCGCCACCCACGACGAGACGCTGATCGAGCGGACGCTCGCCTTCGCGCGCACCCACGGGATCGAGGGCGACCGCTTCGAGCTGCAGATGCTCTACGGCGTGCGGCAGCGGCTGCAGCTGGAGCTCGTCGGCAGGGGCCACAAGGTGCTCGTCGCGACCCCGTACGGGCCCGAGTGGTACCCGTACCTGATGCGACGGCTCGCCGAGCGGCCGGCCAACGTGCTCTTCCTCGCGCGCAACCTGCTGGGCGGCTAGGCAGGCTAAGCGGGCTCGAGTGGGCAGAAGCCGGCCTCTGCCGCGCCCGGCAGGCGCCCGAGCAGGTCGACGAGCGTCTCGAGCTCGGTCGGCGTGAGGCTGCCTCCGATCAGCTCGGGCAGGACGGCCTCGTACTGTGCCTCGGCGTCCGCGGCCGTCCGGCGCCCGGCGTCGGTGATCGCCGCGTACGTCACTCTCGCGTCGGTCGTGCATTCGCGCTTCTCCACGAGCCCGAGGCGCTCGAGCCCGTCCAGGAGGCGGGTCACGCCGGAGGGCGAGAGCAAGACCTGCTCGGCGAGGTCGACCCGCCGCATCGCCCCGAGCTCGGCCCGGGCGAGGGTGAGCAGCACCTCGTAGTCCTTCACGGTCAGCCCCAGCGCCGCCAGCAGCCGGGCCTCGAGCTCGCGACGCAGGGTCGCGCCGATGCGGAGCATCCGCAGGAACGCCGTTGCCTGCAGAGATGCTTGCGAGCGCAATACTTGACTACTCAAGAAACCTCCGGTAGAGTTGCTTGCGTTCACAAGTATATCGGCTCGAGAGGAGAGAGCGATGACTGCAGTTCAGACGGAGAGCAGGATCCCCACGGGCGCCTGGGCCCTCGACGGCGTCCATTCGAGAATCGGCTTCGCGGTCAGGCACCTCGGTGTCTCGTGGTTCCGCGGGAGCTTCGGCTCGATCGAGGGCACGCTCGACGGCGACGGCCTCGCGGGCTCGGCGGAGGTGGCGAGCATCGCGGTCGACGAGCCCGCGCTGAAGGGGCATCTGCTGTCGCCCGACTTCTTCGACGTGGAGCGGCACCCGCGGCTGACCTTCCGCGCCGGCGACCTCCGCGTCGACGGCGACGGTGCCGTCACGGTGAGCGGCGAGATCACGATCAAGGGCGTCACGCGGCCGATCACCCTCGGCGGCACCGTCCGCGGGCCGGTCGAGAACGCGTACGGCAAGACCGTGCTCGGCCTGGAGCTGGAGGGCACCGTCGACCGGCGCGAGTTCGGCCTCGACTGGAACGCGCCCCTGCCGGGCGGCGGGCTGACCGTCGCGAACGAGGTCAGGCTGACCGGCGAGCTCGAGCTCGTCCGGGTCGAGGACTGACGTGCGCGTGCTCGCGGTCTCCGGCAGCCTGCGGAGCGGCTCGCTCAACAGCGAGCTGCTCCGGCTCGCCGCGGGCCAGGCGCCCGAGGGCGTCGAGCTCGTCGGCTGGTACGGTCTCGCCGACCTCCCGCACTACGACGCCGACCGCGAGACGCCCGAGCCGGCCGCCGTGGCGGCGTTGAGGGAGGCGCTCGAGTCCGCGGACGCGGTCCTGGTCGCGACGCCCGAGTACAACGGCTCCGTTCCCGGCGCCCTCAAGAACGCAATCGACTGGGCGTCGCGGCCGGAGCCACTCCTCGGCGCGCTCTGGAGCAAGCCGGTGGCCGTGATCAGCGCGAGCACGGGGTCCTTCGGCGCGGTCTGGGCGCAGACCGAGCTGAACAAGGTGCTGAGGACGGCGGGCGCGCGCGTCGTCGAGACCGGGCTGGCCGTCGCGAAAGCAGACCGCCGGCTCGAGGATCCGGATGAGGAGCTCCTCGGCGACCTGCGTCAGGTGCTCGAGCTCCTGGTCGGCGAGGCCGTCCCGGCCGCGGCGGCCGCGCCGCCCCTCAGGCCGGTGCAGGTTGAAGCTTCGCGAGCAGCCGCTTGATCGCCCGCAGGAGGTCGGCCTCCTCGTGACCGAAGTCGTCGAGGTAGGCGCGCACCGCCTCCCGCAGCAGGCGCAGCTCGTCGTCGGTGAGGTCGATCGTCGTCATCTAGCGGCAGCGTAGCGCTCACTCCTCCGGCGGATCCCAGGGCTCGTAGACGCCGCCGGGGACGCCGCCGACGACGAGGAACGACATGCCGTCAGGCCCCGCGGTCGGCCGGCGCCTGGCGTCCGGCGAGACGAGGACGTAGCGACCCGGCCGCAGCTCGATCTCCTCGCCGTCGACGGTCAGCGACCCGCCGCCGCTGAGGCAGAGGTACACCTCCTCCTGGCCGGATTGGGCCTCGTCGTGCTCCGAGCCGACCTTCTCGGGCGGGAAGTCGATCTGGTTGAGCCCGAACGCGGTCGCGCCGAGCCTGTGGCGGACGAACCGGAACGTCCCCCAGACGTGCGGGATCGACTCCGCGTCGACGTACGAGTAGGACACCTGCGATCTCCTTTCTAGAACGGCCCGCGCGGCGTGTAGACGCCGCCGGGGACGGCTCCGATCGCGACCCATGACAGTCCGTCGGGGCCGGCGACGGGTTGGCGGGTGACGCCTGGGGCGACGCGCACGTACCGTCCGGGCACGAGCTCCAGCTCGGTGCCGGCGATGCGCAGCACGCCGCGGCCCTCGACGACCACGTAGATCTCCTCCTGGCCTGAATCTGCTTCGTCGTGCTCGAGCCCTGCCGCGCCGGGCGGCAGCTCGAACTGGTTGATCCCGAAGGCAGTCGCGCCCAGCCGGCGGCGGACGAACCTGACGGCGCCGCCCGGCCCCTCGCCCGGAACCTCGTCGACGTCCACGATCGCGAAGCTCAGCGCGCGCTCCTCACATCCGGAAGATCCCGAACGTCGTCTCCGGCACCGGCGCGTTCGCGGCCGCGGCGAGACCGAGCGCGAGCACCCGGCGCGTGTCGAGCGGGTCGATGATGCCGTCGTCCCACAGCCGCGCCGTCGAGAAGTACGGGTTGCCCTCGGCCTCGTAGGTCGCCCGGATCTCGTCGGGGTCCGCGTCCCCGACGATCGACAGCACGGTCGCCGCCTGCTCGCCGCCCATCACCGAGATGCGCGCGTTCGGCCACATCCACAGCTGGCGCGGGCCGTAGGCGCGCCCGCACATGGCGTAGTTGCCGGCCCCGAACGAGCCGCCCGTGACCACGGTGAGCTTGGGCACCTCGGCGCACGCGACCGCGGTCACGAGCTTCGCGCCGTCCCGTGCGATGCCGCGCTCCTCGTACTCCTTGCCGACCATGAAGCCGGTGATGTTCTGGAGGAAGACCAGCGGGATGCGGCGCTTGCAGGCGAGCTCGACGAAGTGCGCGCCCTTCTGCGAGGACTCGGCGAAGAGCACGCCCCGGTTGGCCAGGATCCCGACCGGGTGGCCCTCGATGCGCGCGAAGCCGCACACGAGCGTTTCGCCGTAGAGCGCCTTGAACTCGGCGAAGCGGCTTCCGTCCACGATCCGGCCGATCAGCTCGAGCGGGTCGACCTCGTGCCGGAAGTCCTCCGGGACGAGCCCGTAGAGATCCGCCGGGTCGAGCGCCGGCGGCTCGACCGGCGCGAGCTCCCAGGGGCAGGGGCGCGGGTCGCCGAGGTGCCGCACGATCTGGCGGGCGATCGCCAGCGCGTGCTCGTCGTCGACGGCGTAGTGGTCCGCGACGCCCGAGCGCCGCGTGTGGACGTCGGCGCCGCCGAGCTCCTCCGCGGTCACGTCCTGGCCCGTGGCGGCCTTCACGAGCGGCGGCCCGCCGATGAAGATCGTGCCCGTGCCGCGCACGATCACCGTCTCGTCGCTCATCGCGGGCACGTAGGCCCCGCCGGCGGTGCAGGAGCCCATCACGACCGCGATCTGCGCGATGCCCTGGGCCGAGAGGCGCGCCTGGTTGTAGAAGATGCGCCCGAAGTGCTCGCGGTCCGGGAAGACCTCGGCCTGGAGCGGCAGGAAGGCGCCCCCCGAGTCGACCAGGTAGACGCACGGGAGATGGTTCTGGGCCGCCACCTCCTGGGCGCGCAGGTGCTTCTTCACCGTCAGCGGGAAGTACGAGCCTCCCTTGACGGTCGCGTCGTTCGCGACGACGACGCACTGGCGTCCTTCGACCACGCCGATGCCGGTGACGATCCCCGCCGACGG
>DATBMD010000303.1:0-15917 GCA_036555085.1 Gaiellaceae bacterium | reverse complement strand
GCGGTCGCCTCCACGCGCTCGGGCAGGCGCTCCGGCGCGACGTCGAGCGCGACCGGCACGGACGCACGCCGCGCCAGAGCCGCGAGCGCCGGGCCGAGTCCCTCGTCGGTGAGGATCGGCGGATGGATGCCGCGCGCCAGCGTCCGGAGCTCGTCGAGCGCACCCACGACCTCTGCGTCCGCCTCCTGTAGGAGCGCCTCGACCTCCCGCTCGTCACCGACCCGGCCGCGAGCGAGCTGCAGCGCGAGCCGGATGCCGAGCAGACGCTGCTGGGCGCCGTCGTGGAGATCACGCTCGAGGCGACGTCGCTCCGCGTCGCCTGCCTCGACGATGCGAGCGCGGGAGGCTCGCACCTCGGCGAGCTGCGCGCGCAGGTCTGCCTGAAGGCGAGCGTTCTCGAGCGTGAGGCTGGCGGCGGCGCCGACCGCCTCGAGGAGCTCCGGCTCGGCCAGCAGCGCCGGGTCGTGGACGAGCGCGGCGACCCGTCGGCCGTCGTGCTCGAGCTCGGTGACGGCGCGTCGTTCGCGAGCGGTCACGTCGAGTGGGTTCCCGCGGGAGTCGACCCAACGCTCGCCGTCGGGCAGCCAGAAGGCAAGCTCGAGAGAAGGGTCGCCGAGCGCGCGGGCGATCGGGTCGCGGACGTCGTCCGGTCGTGAGTGCGAACCCAGCTCCACGACCAGATCGGCGACGCCGGACCGCTGCAGGCGGGTACGCAGGAGGCCCACGAGGAAGGCGATCGGAATGGCAAGGAAGGCGGTACCTGCCAACTCGAGCGGGGTCTCCTCGACGTCCACGCCTGCGGCGCGGGCGATCTCCGTCGGCACGAACAGGACGATCGCGATCACACTCGTCAGTAGCACGGGGCCGAGCGCGCGACGCCTCGGGCCGCTCGCCGCTCGCAACTTCCGAACGAGCAGCACGACGGTCGCGAGGAAGACTCCGACGAGGAGGATGCCCGCTGCCAGGGACACCGCTGCGAGGGCGTCGGATTCGACGACGCGCAACGGGTTCCCCGGACAGCCCGGGCAGCCGTCGTCGCGCGGATCCGCGGAGAGCAGCGAGAGCAGCATGAGCACGACCCAGCCCCAGTAGACGCTCTTGACGAGCCGCCGCTCGAAGCTCGTCTCAAGCCGTCCGCTCGGGAACGCGAGAAAGAGGTGCACGGTGACCGGGATCTCGAGGGATCCCAGTGCCCCAAACACGAGGTAGGGCAGCCACGCGTCCCAGTAGAGCTGACCCAGGAGATAGGTGAAGCCGAGCGCCGTCATGAGAAGACCGACACGGTTCGCGGGACGCCGATTCCAGGCGACGAGCCCCGTGACGATCCAGACGCCCCCGAGCACGACCACGCCGCCTCCCGGGTCGTCCGGCTGGAAGTCGTGCGCGTAGCGGGCCAGCGCCGCGGCAGCGCCGATGAGCAACCCTGATGCGAGGACAATCACGGCCAGCAGGCGACGGCTCATCCGGGAGCTCCCGCCAGGCTTGCGAGGGCTGCGCCCGACAGATCGTCCTTGTGGATGAAGCCGGTCGCCGGGCTTCGCGCGAGCCGTTCACCGAAGTCCGAGGCTTCCCGGCTCGACGTCAGCACGACGATGGCCTCCACGTGGCTCTCTGCGACCCGCTCCGCGACCTCGAACCCGTCCGTGTCCGGCAGGACGATGTCGAGCAGGACGACCTCGGGCCGTAGCGCCTCGGCCGCCGCCAGTGCCGACGCGCCGTCCGCGGCCTCGCCGACGACCGTGTAGCCGCACGCCTCGAGCAGTCGGCGGGCGAAGCCGCGGAAGCCGGCGTGGTCGTCCACGATCAGCACCGTCTGCGGCATGAGCGAATCGTCGCATTCTCGGTCGCAATTGGAAATGCGGGATATCCCGAAACTTGGCCTCGCGGAGCCGCGGTTCGGGGATCTCATCGATGCGGCCTGTTCATACACGCCCTACGTTCGACGACATGAACTCACGTCTACAAACAGAGGAGTGACCATGCGCAAAGGCCTGCTTGCCGTCATCGTTGTCGCCGTCTCCATCGCTCTCGGCGCGTCGTCTGCCTCGGCGCTCGAGAAACCTCGCGTGTTCACGCTCCTGGAGACAGACGGGCTGCAGCAGCCGCTCGGTGACTTCGATTCCGGTCGCCCGCCAGTAGGGGGCGATCAGTTCGTAGAAACGAACGCTCTCTACCGCTGGACGGGCAAGAAGGGAACACGAGTCGGTCGCGACCGCGTCCTGGTCAGCTTCATGACGGGCTTCGGGGCGAACTTCTCCCACCGCGCCCTCGTCCTCGTCCAAACGCAGATCTATCTGCCGGACGGGACGATGTTCCTCGAAGGCTACATCTCGATCCTGCCGGGTGACAGCCCTCAGACGTTCGAGCTACCAGTTGTGGGTGGCACGCGGATCTACGCCAACGCTCGCGGCTATGTGAAGGCGCACGTCGCGCGTCGAACGTTGATCGAGTTCCACCTCGCGCCCTAGAGACTGAACAACGAGGCGGGGCGTGCCGTGAGCGGCGCTCTCGCTGCTCGCCCGCCCCGCCGGCCCCAGCTCCCGGCTCCTCGATCCGGGATCCTTCACTTGCCGACGAGCGCTCGCACGGCCGCGTCCACCTCGGCGCGGCCGGGCAGGTACGCGTCCTCGAGCGGCGGGCTGAAGGGAACGGGAGCGAACGGCGCGCCGACGCGTGCGATCGGCGCGTCGAGCTCATCGAACGCCGCCGACTGCACCTGGGCGGCGACCTCCGCGCCGAAGCCGCCGTGAGCGACCGCCTCGTGCGCGACCACGAGCCGGTGGGTTCGCGACACCGACTCGACGATCGCGTCGAGGTCGAGCGGGACGAGCGTGCGGGGGTCGATCACCTCCATCTCGATCCCCCCTGCGGCGAGCTCCTCGGCGGCGGCGACGGCCTCCGAGACGAGCCGCGAGAGCGCGACCACGGTCACGTCGCGGCCGGGCCGCACGATCCTCGCGCGGCCGATCGGCACCGGCTCCCGCTCGTCGGGGACCTCCTCCTTGCGGAAGTAGAGCGTCTTGTTCTCGAGGAAGACCACCGGGTTCGGGTCGGCGATCGCGCTCTCCAGGAGACCTGCCGCGTCGGCGGCCGTGCTCGGCATCACCACCTTCAGGCCCGGGACGTGCGTCAGCCACGCCTCCAGGCTCTGCGAGTGCTGCGCGCCGCCGCGCTGGCCGGCGCCGCCCTGCGTCCGCAGCACGAGCGGCACCTCGAGCTGGCCGCCCGACATGAAGTGCGCCTTCGCGGCCTGGTTGACGAGCTGGTCGAGCGCCAGCGTCACGAAGTCGACGAACATCACCTCCACGACCGGGCGCAGCCCCGACTGCGCCGCGCCGATCGCGACGCCGCAGATCGCCGCCTCGCTGATCGGCGTGTTGCGGACGCGCTCCTCGCCGAGCTCCTCCGCGAGACCGGCGGTCGCGCCCCACGGGCCGCCCTCGGCGACGTCCTCCCCCAGCACGAGGACGCGCGAGTCGGCGCGCATCGCCTCCGCGAGCGTCCCCCGGATCGCCTCCAGGTAGGTCGTCTCCGTCACGACGCGTAGACGAGGCCTGCCGTCAGGGACGGGTCCGGGAACGGGCTCGCCCGTGCGAAACGGACCGCCTCCTCGACCTCCTCGCGGGCCTGCTGCTCGAGCCGCGCCGGCTCCGCGTCGTCGAGCCAGCCCTCGCCGGCGCCGAGCCGCTGGAGCCGCAGGATCGGGTCGAGCTCCTGCCACTCCTCGTCGGCGAGCGCCTGCCGGTAGCGCTGCGGGTCGCCCTCGTAGTGGCCGCGCAGCCGGTGCGTCAGGCACTCGAGCAGGAACGGGCCCTCGCCGCGCCGGGCGTCCTCGAGGAACGCCGCGCAGGCAGCCCGCACGGCCACCACGTCGTTGCCGTCGACCGTCTCCCGGGGGAAGCCGTACGGCGCCACGACGTCGCTCACCCGCTCGACGACGGTGTGCGCCGACCGCGGCGTGAACTCGGCGAAGCCGTTGTTCTCGCAGACGAGGAGCAGCGGGACGCGCCAGAGCGCGGCCAGGTTGACGGACTCGACGAAGATCCCGCCCTGCACGGCGCCGTCGCCGAAGAAGA
The DNA here is from genome assembly GCA_036555085.1 of Gaiellaceae bacterium. Lineage (GTDB taxonomy): Bacteria > Actinomycetota > Thermoleophilia > Gaiellales > Gaiellaceae > Gaiella. The sequence goes on along the minus strand of DATBMD010000303.1, from coordinate 11,841 downwards.
CGACCGCGACCTGATCGCCGCCGGCGAGGCGGCCCGCGAGCGCGCTGCCGAGCGCGAGCGGGACGTTGCCGCCGACCACTCCCGTCGCTCCCAGCAGCCCGTGCTCGCGGTCGACGAGGTGCATCGAGCCCCCCAGGCCGCGGCAGAGCCCGCCGTCGCGGCCCATCAGCTCGGCCATGAGCGGCCCCAGCGGCGCGCCCTTCGCGATCGCGTGCCCGTGGGCGCGATGGTTCGAGTAGACCGCGTCGTCCGGCCGCAGCAGGCCGCAGACGCCGGCCGCGACCCCCTCCTGGCCGACGCTCAGGTGCACGAGGCCGTGCACCTCGTTCGCGCGCGTCAGCTCGCCGACCCGCTCCTCGAAGACGCGGATCCGCCACATCGTGCGGAGCATGGCCCCGGCCGGGCCGGACAGGTCCGGCCCCTACGCGGCGACGGTCGCTCCGACCGCCGCCTGCACGGCGTCGACGATCTTCGCCTCGCTCGGCAGCAGGTACTCCTCCATCGGCTGGCTGTACGGGATCGTCGCATCGAGCGCGGTGACGAGCTGCACGGGCGCCTTCAGCGAGGAGAAGCCCTCGGACGCGACCTCGGCCGCGATCACGGCGGCTGCCGATGCGTGCCGCGTCGCCTGGTCGACGACGACGAGCCGCCCGGTCTTGGCGACCGACTCGAGGATCGTCCCGAGGTCGAGTGGCGCCAGCGTGCGGGGATCGATCACCTCCGCCTGGATCCCCTCGCCGGCGAGCTGCTCGGCCGCCGCGAGCGCCTTGCCGACCGTCCAGCCGATGCCGACGATCGTGACGTCGCCGCCCTCGCGCCGCACCGCCGCCTCGCCGAGCGGGACGACGTGCTCGCCCTCGGGGACGTCGCCGTGCTCGAGCGTCAGCAGGTAGTTGTGGAAGAAGACGACCGGGTTGTCGTCGCGGATCGACGCGGTCATGAGCCCCTTCGCGTCGGCCGGCGTCGACGGCACGACGACCTTGAGCCCGGGCACGCCGAGGAACATCCCGTAGATCGTCCCGGTGTGCTGGCCGGCCCAGCCGGCGGTGAACCCGTAGCCCGCCTGCAGCACGATCGGCACCTTCACCTCACCGCCCGTCATGCCGTAGAAGCGCGGCGCCTCGTTCACGACCTGGTCCATCGCGACGAGCATGAACTCGGCCATGTAGAGCTGGACGACAGGGCGGAGGCCGGCGAAGGCCGCGCCGACCGCCATGCCGATCTCGGCGGTCTCGGAGATCGGCGTCACGCGAACGCGGTTGCCGCCGAACGCCTTCACATACGGGTCTTCCTCTGTGAGCGCGAGGTTCTGGCCGAAGTAGATGACCGCCTCGTCACGCTCCATCTCCTGGTGGACCGCCTCGCCGATCGCCGCGATGTACGGAAGCTCGCGTGCCATGGTGTCCTCCTAGGCGTACACGTAGTCGACGGCCTTCTCCGGCGCCGGGAACGGGCTCTCGAGCCCGAACTCGACCGCCGCCTGCATCTCCTTCTGCGCGGCCTCGGCGATCGCGTCCGCCTCCTCGGCGGACAACGTCCCCTCGGTCACCAGCCGTGCCCGGAATCGGGGTACCGGGTCGCCGCGCTGTGCGGCCTCGTATTCCTCGACGTTGCCGAAGATCTTGACCGCCTCGTGCTCCGGGTAGTGGAGCGGCACGCCGGGCGGCGCGATGATGTTGCCGTGGGCGCTCAGCCGGTAGACCTTCGACTCCACGAGCGTGGGCCCGTCGCCCGCTCGCGCGCGCTCGACGGCCGTGTGCAGCTCCTCGTAGACCGCGACCGGGTCGCCGCCGTCCACGGTCACGCCCGGCATGCTGTGCGCCTTCGCCTTCACGGCGAGCGGCTCGCCCACCGCCGCGTTCGCGTCCTCCTGCTCGACCTTCGTGTACGCCTGGTAGTTGTTGTTCTCCATCACGAAGACGACCGGGAGCTTCCACAGCGAGGCGATGTTGAGGGTCTCGTGGAACGCGCCCTGCTTCGAGGCGCCGTCGCCGAAGAACGAGAGCACGACCTGGCCCTTGCCGCGGATCTGGGCCGCCCAGGCGACGCCGGCCGCATGCGGGATGCCCTGGCCGACGATGCCGGAGGTGCCGAGGAAGCCGCGCCCGACGTCGGTCAGGTGCATCGACCCTCCGTAGCCCTTGCAGATCCCGCTCTCCTTGCCGTAGATCTCGGCCATCAGCGCCTTCGTGTCGGTGCCGAGCGCGATCGGGTAGCCGTGGCAGCGGTACGTGGCCGTCAGCTGGTCGTCCGGCCCGAGCGCCGCCAGCGAGCCGACGATGGAGGCCTCGGCCCCGTCGGCGAGGTGCGTGTGGCCGCGGATCACGCCCGGGTGGTCCTCGAAGGTGCGCTTCACACGCTCCTCGAACTCGCGGATGCGGACCATCTGCGTCAGCATCCAGGTCAGCCGTTCCTTCGGGAGTGCGTCAGGCACGGAGGCTCCTTTCATGCGCAAGGGCGAGCTGCGCGCTCGTCGCCTCGTAGGCGCGGTCGAAGATCTGCTCGATCGGGAGGTTGCGAAGCTCCTCCGACAGCACCTCGACCCCCCACGGGCCGTCGTAGCCGAGCTCGCGGAAGACGGCGACGTACTCGGCGACCGGGAACTCACCGTCGCCCGGCAGGCGCCGGCGGTTGATCACCTCGTCGAGCCGGTCTTCCGCGTACTCGTAGGGCCCGTCGCAGAGCTCGACCCACGACACGAACCGCGGCGGGATCCGGCGCAGGTCGTCCGGCTCGAGCCTGAGCTTGCCCAGGTGCCAGGTGTCGAACGCCAGGCCCCCGTTCGGCGCGTTAGCCCCCTCGACGACGGCGAGGGCGGAGTCGATGTCGTTCACGGTCACGTCGTACGGCATGAACTCGTAGACGATCTTCGCGTCCGTGTGCTTCGCCGCGTCGGCGCAGAGCTCGCCATAGGCCTCCACGACCTGCGGCAGCTCGCACGGTGTGCCGGCGAGGTTGCCGACCTTGATGTGGTGCGCGGGCAGCTCGGCCGCCGCGTCGAACAGCAGCGCGCGCCGCTCGTCGGAAGCGCGCCGGCGCTCGTCGCCCGGGTCGAGGAACCAGTCCCCCAGGAACTCGAGCTCGAGCTGGCGGAGCCCGTTGTCGTCGCAGAGCTGCCTCACCTCGGCGAGCGTGCGCTTCTCGAGCACGTGCTCGAGGTCGGCGTGCCAGAGCCCGATCCCGGCGAACCCGACCCGCGCGGCCTGCTCGCAGCGATCCCGCAGGTCGAACAGGCTCCACTCCCGCCCGAAGTGCACCTCGACCGGTCCGGACGTCGTCCAGTAGAGGCCGACGATCTCGTCGGGGGCGCCCATCGCTCGACAACCTAACCTGCGCGCAGGCATCTCGGCAACGATCTTGGTAACGGGATCGCGAGCCGATTAGGCTGCGGGCCGTACCCGAGGTGAGGAGTGCTCGATCGTGGCTGACTACGTGATCGTCGGAGCCGGGTCGGCGGGGTGCGTGCTGGCGTCGCGTCTGAGCGAGGGCCCGGACGTCTCGGTCCTGCTGCTGGAGGCGGGCGGGCCGGACACCGCGCCGGAGCTGCACGTCCCGGCGATGTTCCCCATCGTCTTCAAGTCGAGCCTGGACTGGGACCTGTACGGCGAGGAGGAGCCGGGCCTCGGCGGCCGGCGGCTGTATCTGCCCCGGGGTCGCGTGATCGGCGGCTCGAGCTCGATCAACGCCATGATCTATCTCCGCGGTCACCGCGCCGACTTCGACGAGTGGGCGGCCTCCGGCTGCGACGGCTGGAGCTACGACGAGGTGCTCCCGTACTTCAAGCGCTCCGAGGACAACGAGCGCGGCGAGAACGAGTTCCACGGCGTCGGCGGCCCCCTCTCGGTGTCAGACAGCCGCTCGATGCACCCGTTCGTCGACGCGGAGCTCGAGGCCGCGGTGCAGGCGGGCTACGAGCTGATCGAGGACCTGAACGTCGACCGGCCCGAAGGGGTCGCACGCTTCCAGCTGACGCAGCGCAACGGCCTGCGTTGCAGCGCCGCCGACGCGTTCCTGCACCCCGCGGAGTCGAGGCCGAACCTGACCGTGCGGACCGGCGTGTTCGTCGAGCGCATCGTCTTCGAGGGCGACCGCGCCGTCGGCGTCGAGCTCGTCCAGAACGGCGTCCGCGAGACCGTGCGGGCGGAGCGCGAGCTGATCGTCTCCGCCGGCGCCTACCACTCGCCGGTGCTGCTGATGCTCTCCGGCATCGGGCCTGCAGCCGACCTCGCGGCGTTCGGGATCGCCGTCCGGCAGGACCTGCCCGTCGGCGAGAACCTCCAGGACCACTGCATGGTCAACGTCAACTACCTCACCGACCAGCCGGGTCTCTTCGGGATCTTCACGCCCGAGAACTTCGCGCTGCTCGAGAGCGAGGGTCGCGGGCCGCTCACCTCGAACTACCCGGAGGCGGGCGGCTTCTTCAGGACGCGGTCGGACCTGGCGGCGCCGGACGTCGAGTTCCATTTCGCCGCCGCGCCCTTCTTCGCCGAGGGCCTCAAGCCCCCGCCGGACAACGGCTACGCGTTCGGCCCGGTGATCATCCACCCCAGCTCGCGCGGCAAGGTCGGCCTGCGGACGCCGATGGCCGACTCGAAGCCGACGGTGCTCTGCAACTTCCTGACGACGGAGGAGGATCGCGCGAGCATGCTCGCTGGCGTGCGGATCGCACTCGAGATCGCCTCGCAGCCCGCGCTCCAGTCCCTCGAGCGCGAGTCGCTGAGCGCGCCGGCGTCAGACTCGGAGCAGGACATCTGGGACTGGGTCCGCAGCGCGAGCCACACCGTCTACCATCCGACCTCGACGTGCGCGATGGGCGCCGTCGTCGACCCCGAGCTTCGCGTCTACGGCGTCGAGGGGCTGCGGGTGGTCGACGCCTCGGTGATGCCGACGATCACCCGCGCGAACACGAACGCGGCCACGATCATGATCGCCGAGAAAGCCGCCGACCTGATCCTCGGCAAGGCGCCGCGGGCGGCGGCGACAGCCGCGGCCTGAGGGGCGACCCCCGCGCGGGACGCGGGACGACGCGGGACGACGGGCCGGACAGGTCCGGCCCCTACGGGTCACGCCGAGGCAAGACCGTTCGCGCCGATGTACGGGCCGGACCTGTCCGGCCCCCACCCTTCGTACGCCGGGCGACGCGCACCGTCATCCGTACGGGCCGGACCTGTCCGGCCCTCACCCCTCAGTGAGGGGCGACCCCGCGCGGGACGCGGGACGACGCGGGACGCGGGACGACGGGCCGGGACGACGGGCCGGACAGGTCCGGCCCCTACGGGTCACGCCGAGGCAAGACCGTTCGCGCCGGATGTACGGGCCGGACCTGTCCGGCCCCCACCCCTTCGTACGCCGGCGGACAGAACCCTCATCCGTACGGGCCGGACCTGTCCGGCCCCCATCCTTCAGGCCGCTCGCGAAGCGACCACCGAATCGGGTTCGTCTCGATGTACTCGCGCACGCGGTCGAGGTCCTTGTCGTCCCGGATCACATGGTCGTAGAAGCTCCGCTTCCAGACCGGACGGCGGACCTGCCTCGACACCCTGGCCTTGAACGCTCCGACGACCGCGGAGAGCGTCTCGGGTCTCGGATCGCGCGCGATCACGACGATCGCGTGGACGTGATCGGGCATCACGACCGACGTGTCGACTTGGACGGCGTGATGATCCGTGATCGCGTCGAGCGCCTCGGACACGACGAGGCCACACGCGTTGAGGCGAACGGCCCCGTCCCGAACACATCCGAAGACAGATCCTCGCCGTGACGCACACACGGTCACGAAGTACGCGCCAGGCGACGTGTAGTCGAAGCCGGAGAGGCGCATGTGCTTCCGCCGTTCCACGCACGTACGTTCGCCGAGACGCACGCAACGGAGTGCGCCGACATCGTGTCGGATGTGTGCGTCGGGCCGCGGCCCGACCGTAGGGGCCGGACCTGTCCGGCCCCAAAGACCGCGGCCCCGACCGTCTGGGCCGGACAGGTCCGGCCCCTACGGATGTCCGTCGACGCCGCTTAGTCTCTGTTGGCGGCTTCGAGCCGCGCGATCCAGTGTCGCGTGGACGCGGTCGCGCGCGCGCGAGACCTCGGCAAGACGGCCGCAGGGCCATGTCGGCGTCAGCCCGACCGCGCGCGGGTCTTCGCGTACTCGGCGAACGGCTCGATCGCCGCCGGCTCGACGAGCGCGTCGCTCGCCGCCACTTCGGACACCTGCGCCCCGGTGAGGATGCGCTTGACCGGCACCTCGAGCTTCTTGCCGGTCAGCGTGCGCGGGATCGCCGGCACTGCCACGACCGTGTCCGGCGCATGCCGCGGCGACAGCGACGTGCGCAGCGACCCCTTGATGCGCTTGTCGAGCTCCTCGTCGAGCTCCAGCCCGGGGCGCAGCACGACGAAGAGCAGCAGCTCGTCCTGTGCCTCGAGGTGGACGATGAGGCTGTCGAGCACCTCGTCGAGCTCCTCGACGACCGAGTAGAGCTCGCTCGTGCCGAGCCGGACGCCGCCGCGGTTGAGCGTCGCGTCGGAGCGGCCGGTGATGACGGCGCTCCCGCGCTCGGTGAACAGGATCCAGTCGCCGAAGCGCCAGACGCCGGGATAGTGCTCGAAGTACGCCTCGCGGTAGCGCGACCCGTCGGGGTCGTTCCAGAAGGCGACGGGCATCGAGGGCATCGGCTGCTTGATCACGAGCTCGCCCAGCTCACCGACGACCGGGTTGCCGTCCGCGTCGAACGCGTCCGCGTCGACGCCGGGCATGCGCGTGGACATCTCGCCCGCGTAGACGGGCAGCAGCGGGATTCCCTGCACGATGCCCGTGCAGACGTCGGTGCCGCCGCTGCCGACGTTGACGTTCACGTCCGGCCCGAACTGCTCGTAGAGCCACGCGTATCCCTCGAGCGGGAGCGGCGAACCGGCCTCGCAGACCATCCGCACCGAGGAGAGGTCGAAGAGGCGTCCCGGCTCGAGGCCGTCCTTGCGGCAAGCCATCGTGAACGCGGGGCTGAGGCCGAAGAAGGTCGGCTTCGTCTCCTCGAGCACCCGCCACTGGAACGAGAGGTCGGGGTAGGCGGGATTGCCGTCGATCATCACGATCGATGCGCGGTGGAGCAGCACGGAGACGAGCGCGTTCCACATCATCCAGGCGGTCGTCGTGAACCACTGGAGGCGGTCGCCCGGCTGCAGGTCCCAGCTGAAGCCGTGGTTCTTCAGGTGCTCGAGCAGGATGCCGCCGTGGCAGTGGACGATCGCCTTCGGCAGCCCCGTCGTCCCTGACGAGAAGAGCACGTAGAGCGGGTGCGCGAAGGGCAGCGGGTCGAACGCGAGCTCCGCGGGCTCACCCAGGAGCTCGTCCCAGGTGACCGCTTCCGCGAGCGCGTCGTCGGCGCCGCCCGCGTACGGGACGTGCACGACGGTCTCGAGGCTCGGCAGCCCGGCGCGGATCTCCGCGATCTGCTCGCGCCGGTCGACGTGCTTCTCCCCGTAGCGGTAGCCGGCGACGGCGAGCAGCACCCTCGGCTCCAGCTGCCCGAGCCGGTGCAGCACGCTGCGGACGCCGAACTCGGGCGGGCACGTCGCCCAGATCGCCCCGAGGCTCGCGGTCGCGAGGAAGGCGACGAGCGTCTCCGGGATGTTCGGCAGGTAGGCGGCGACGCGGTCGCCGGGGCCGACGCCGAGCCGCTGCAGGCCCGCTCGTGCACGCGCGACCTGCTCGCGGAGGTCGCCGAAGGTGAGCTCGATCCGCTCGCGCGACTGTGAGTAGGCGACGACCGCGGGCCGGTCGAGGTCCTCGGGGCGTCCCACCATGTGCGCGGCGAAGTTGAGCCGCGCGCCCGGGAACCACTCCGCGCCCGGCATCTCGCGCGAGCCGAGCACGCGCTCGTACGGCGTGCTCGCACGGACCTCGAAGAAGTCCCAGACCGACGCCCAGAAGCCCTCCAGGTCCGAGACCGACCACTGCCAGAGCTCGTCGTAGCCGGCAAGGTCGAGGCCGCGCTCGGTGCGCAGCCACTCGAGGTAGCGGCCGAGCACGAAGCGCTGCCGCGCGTCGGCCGGCGGCGTCCACAGCACCTGGCCCTGTGTCACGCTCATCGACGCGATCCTAGTGCGGTGCCGCCACTCCGATGGGCGCCGCTGTCGAAGCCCAGGGGTTTCGGGGATGCCGGCTCGCCACTCGCGCGATTCAATAGGGCGATGGCAACGTCCGAGTCGGAACGTGCAGGCTTCGCGAGCCCGTTCGAGGTGCCGACCCCGGACGACTGCCGCGGGTGGGAGGAGATGTACGCCTACCACGCCGTCTTCAGCGAGGATCGCAGGTCGTTCGACGAGGAGCGCTTCTGGTTTCAGAACTCCTTGCACACCCCGGAGCCCTTGTACCCGTTCGACTGCGTGTGGGTGGACTTCGCCCTCCCGGCTCTCAACCAGGCGAACACCCGCCTGTTCGTCACCCCTCCTTCTCTCGGCGTCGAGTACCGCGTCCTCAACGGGTACCTGTATCTCAGCCTGAACGCCGTCACGGACGAGGAGACGCTCGCTCGGCGCGCGAAGCTCTTCGCGAGGCGAGGCGGCCACTACCACCGCCGTTGGACCGAGGTGTACGAGCGCTGGGTGACGAAGGTCGAGGAGACGATCCGCGACCTCGAGGCTCTCGTTGTTCCCGAGTTGCCGGAGCTCGAGCACGAGGACGTCGTCACGGAGGCTCGCGGCCTCGGCTCGAGCTACCAGCTTCTCTGTGCCTACGATCGCCTGCTCGACGGTCTCGACCGCATGATGCAGTACCACTTCGAGCTGAACGGCCTGGGCTATGGGGCCTACTTCGAGTTCTACGAGCGCTGTAGGCAGGTCTTCCCGGACATCTCGAGCCAGACCGTCGCGAAGATGGTCTCCGGCATCGATCTGCTCGTTCTGCGTCCGGACGAGGAGTTGAAGCGACTCGCCCGCCTCGCGCTCGAGCTCGGCGTCGGCAACGCCGTCGAGGGCGCGCCAGACGAGGAGAACTTGCGGGCCGCTCTCGCCGGGAGCGCGAACGGAGTGGAGTGGCTGGCCGACTTCGAAGCGACGAAGAACCCGTGGTTCTGCTTCTCGAACGGGAACGGGCTCTATCACCATCACCGCTCGTGGATCGACGACACACGGCTGCCCATCAGCGCCATCGCGGCGTACGTCCGACGGCTCGACGCAGGCGAGGACATCGGCCGCCCGTCCGGCGCGGTGCTCGCGGAACGCGAGCGGATCACCGCCGAACACCGCGCGTTGGTCCCGGCAGAGATGCGCCAACCATTCGACGAGAGCCTCGCGCTCGCGCGCACCGTCTATCCGTTCATCGAGGACCACAACTTCTACATCGAGCACCGCTACTTCACGCTCTTCTGGAACAAGGTGCGCCTGTTCGGCTCGATGCTCGTGCAGCCCGGCTTCCTCGCCGAGCAGGAGGACGTGTTCTACCTGCGACACGGCGAGGTCCGCGAGGCACTCGAGGAGCTCCGCCTACACTGGAGCTCCGCGGGAGCCGGAGCAGCACGCGGGCCGAGCTACTGGCCTCGCATCGTCGAGCGGCGCAGGGCGATGTACGAGTCGATGCGGGAGTGGGCGCCGCCTCCGGCACTCGGTCGAGCTCCCGAGACCGTCGCCGACCCGGTCACGGTCATGCTCTATGGGATCACTCGGGAGCGCGTCCAGGAGTGGCTTTCGTCATTGAAGGGGGTCGACAGTCGTAGGCTGACGGGGTTTCCGGGCTCCCCCGGTGTGGCCGAGGGCCTCGCGCACGTCGTCCTCCACCCGGAGCAGCTCGGGGAGCTCCGGCAGGGAGAGATCCTCGTCGCGGCGTCGACGTCTCCCAGCTGGACGCCCGTCTTCGGCAGGATCGCCGCAGCAGTGCTCGACTCGGGCGGGATCATGTGCCACGCGGCGATCGTCGCCCGCGAGTACGGCCTCCCCGCGGTGATCGGCACCGGCTCGGGGACGAAGCGGATCAAGACGGGTGATCGGCTGCGGGTCGACGCCGACGCGGGCGTCGTCGAGATCCTCGCGTGACGGCGAGACGATCGCCCCCTCAGGCGCCGATCATGGCTGCGGTGGCCGCCACGAAATGGTCGGCCAGCTCGACGACGCGCTGGGCTTCCTCGTGTTCCACCATCAGCGCGTCGTAGTCGGCGGCTTCGCGCAGCCTCTGAGTGGCATGCGCCCTCGAAAACAGGCGCTCGTCGAAGCGACCCGTCTCGACGTAGGTCTGCCGGAACAGTGCCCAGACGCCGGAGTGCGTCTTGGCGTTCTGATCCTCTTCGCTGAGAGCAGCGCGGGCGGCGTACAACATCGCGTAGTACGCAGCGCTCGTCGCCCCTGCTTTGAAGCCGGCACCGAGTGCCGTCCGCGCGAGCGCAAGCCGGTCGCGCGCAGTCGCCAAGAACTCCTCCGACCGGGGGCTCATGCCTCTCCGTGGAGGACGATCTTGTCGCGGTCGACCTCCTGGATGAAGAAGGAGCGGATCTCGCGGCGCTGCTCCACTCGCTGCGGGTCATAGACGCTCGCGGAGAAGAACACCGGATTCGCACCCTCCGCTTCGGCTGCCTGGTCCATGAGCCGCACCGTGCGGAAGTGCGTCTCGAGGTTCGCGCCGCGGATCACGATCAGCACGTCTACGTCGGACTCGGGCCCGGGCTTCTCGCCTCGCGCCCGCGAGCCGAAGAGCCAGATCGATCGCAGCTCGTCCTCGAACTCCTCGCGGACGAGCCGGACGAACCGCTCGAGGACGCGACGCTCCAACGCGCTGAGCGTGGCGTCCGACAGCGAGGTCATGAGCGGACTGTAACCGCGGCTGCAGCGCTCGATATCCAGCGGGTGCAGGGTCACAATGGCGTTGCGAATGGCCTCGGAGATCATCGGGCGAGACGAGGAGCTCGGAGCGATCGAGGCGTTCCTTGCGCGGGTCACCGACGGGCCGGGAGCACTCGTGCTCTCGGGCGAGGCGGGGATCGGCAAGACGATTCTCTGGGATGCCGGCGTCGAGGAAGCGCAGAACCACCACGGCGATGTGCTGATGTGCCGCGGGATCGAGGCCGAAGCGTCGCTGTCCTTCGCCGGACTCTCGGAGCTGCTCGCGCCGGTCTTCGCAGACGTCGCCGATTCGCTGCTGCCACCGCGGCGACGTGCGCTCGAGGTCGCTCTGCTGCTGGTCGAGCCCGGCGAGACGGCGCCTGATGCCCACGCGATCGGCCTGGCGGTGCTCGACGTCCTGCGTGCGTTGGCGGAGCGCGGGCCGGTCCTCGTCGCTCTCGACGACCTGCAGTGGCTCGATCCGGCCTCCGCCGGCGTCGTCCAGATCGCGCTCCGACGTCTCCGGGACGAGCCGGTCCGACTGATCGCGACGGTAAGGCTGGGGCCGGACCTGACGAGCCCTGTCGAGCTCGACCGTATCTTCCCGGCGTCGCGGCACGTGCAGCTCGCGATCGGCCCGCTCAGCCACGGCGCCATTCATGCCCTGCTCGAGGACCGGCTCGGTCTCAACCTGACTCGCACCGAGCTCGCGCGCGTCTGGGACGCGACGGGAGGCAACGCCTTCTTCGCGCTCGAGCTCGGCCGCGAGCTCGTCCGCACCGACACGAGGCCGACACCGGGCCAGCCCCTGCGCGTCCCGGCGAGCTTGCAGGAGCTGCTCGGCGGACGCCTCGGGCGTCTTCCGACCGACACGGGCGACGTCCTGCTGCAGATCGCCTCTCTCGCTCGTCCGACGATCGAGGTTGTCGCGCGCGTCCACGGTGACGGGACGCGCGTGGCCGAGGCGCTCGAAGCCGCGGCACGCGAGGGTGTCCTCGAGCTGGACGGCTCGAACATCCGCTTCGCGCACCCGCTGCTCGC